>JABGYE010000156.1:0-4684 GCA_018675395.1 Akkermansiaceae bacterium | reverse complement strand
TTTACCTTTTGGCTTCTTTTCGGCAAGATCCATATGGTCCTAAACCTTTTTGCCATTCAACACAACGGACACTTTCCCTTCCTTCATTGTCAATTGGATACGGTTCCATTCACCTGCAGGCTTCGAAGCATTAGTTAACGGACCGGCTGTCTGAATCACGCCACCCAAATCATGCTGGCCCAGCTTCTTCTTGCCGTAACAGTCTAGGATCTGGACCTCGAATCCGTGCTTAGTTGCATCAGATTCATCATAGATACGGAAGTACAGACCAGAATTCCCACCCTTACCATGCTGATACTCGAATTCGAAAACAAAGTCTTCATAGTTTTCGGTCAACCACAGGTAAGAGCCATAACGGGTCCAACCCTTCTCGCCTGGGCGAGGATCAAGGAAAAGCGAGCCGTCCTTTTGAACTTGCCAGTTCCCTTCGGTTTTTACGGACATTCCATTTCCCGTGAACGTAGTCCAAGTCCCTTCCTTCTTAACCTTGGGCCCTTCTTTCCCATTAAAAATTGAAGCAAATCCGTCCTCCGCGAATGAAGGAAGGACAAAAGAAAAAAGGGTGATAGAGGAAAAAATGAAAAGTTTCATGTTAAAATCCCTATCACATCACAATTAAAACGAAAACAATAATCAGTCCTTATTGCCGGGCTAATCAGTAATAATTAATAAGAAACATCGATTTCCATTGAATTTTCAGTCAAAACATCATGCTAAGGTAATCTAGAAAGAATTATTTTATACAAAGCAAACTTATAATTTCAGCCACTATCATTATGAAAACCAAATATTTCAAAACCTTCATTGCCATCGCCGGACTAGCAATCAGTCTGAGCGGTACATCATTCGCTCAAGAAGAGAGAGAAAGACCACGCAGAGGACCCGAGCCAAGGCCTCCACGCTCAGAATCTCCTGGCCAGTCCCAAGAAAGCTCATTGTTCCAAGTGCTTGACCGGAACCGTGACGGAAAATTACAACAAGATGAGATCGACATGGCAGTAGTCATTTTGCGTCGAATGGACCAGAACAAAGATGGAGACGTAAGCCAGAGCGAAATCAAATCTTTGCCGCGCCGACCAGACAACGCTAATCAGAGGCGTCCAGACCAGCAGAACCCAAACCAGAACCGCTCATCTAGACGACCCTCACTTGAAACTTTTGATAAGGACGAAGACGGAAAAATCAGTAAAGAAGAGGCACCTGATCGGCTCAAGGACCGGTTCGACGAGGTCGACAAGAACAGTGACGGTTTCCTTGATAAGGAAGAGCAGGCTGCAATGTTTGAAGCGTTCAGGAGAAGGTTCCAGCAAGGACAGGGAAGGCAACCTAACCAAACCAATCCAAATAGACCTAATCGCACAGACCCCAACGCTGGACAGGGACGCACAGACAGACCAAGACGTCCCCCCGTCGAAAAAGAATAAAGTAGTAAATCTATTTTCAGGTAACTGGGAGAGGTCCCATGAAACGATTCATTTTAATTACTTGTCTTTGCATTGGTGTTTGCTCTGAAAAGGGCAAATCAGAATCTCCATTGAAAGATGAGGAACTTAAATTCTTTGAGTCAAAGATCAGACCGGTACTGGTCGAACAATGTTATCGTTGTCATTCGTCTGATGAAAAGATCAGAGGCGGTCTGAGTATTGATAGCCAAGAAGGGATCCGCCACGGCGGCGATTCCGGTCCCGCTATTGTTCCTGGGGATTTGAGTTCCAGTCTGTTGTGGACTGCAATTACCTGGGCCGACGAGGACTACGAAATGCCACCAAAGAAAAAGCTTCCCGCAAATGTCATTGCCGACTTTAAGGAATGGATAGAGATGAGTGCTCCTGACCCACGCGTCATTGAGAGCGGGGTAGTCAAAACTAAAATTGACATTGAAGAAGGGAAAAAATTCTGGTCATTTAAAAAACCTCTTAAAAAACAAATCCCCAAAGTCAAAGATAAGGACTGGCCTGACTCTGAAACTGATCACTTTGTACTAGCGAGGCTAGATTCTAAGGGAATAGAACCGGCAATTGACGCAAAACCTGAAACTCTTTTAAGGAGGATCTACTTCGACTTAATAGGCCTCCCACCTTCACCAAAAGAAGTTAAGGAATATGCAGCTGCATGGAAAAAAGATCCAAAGAATGCTTATCGATTAGAGGTAACTAAACTACTCTCAAGTGAACGTTTTGGAGAGCGCTGGGGAAGACACTGGTTAGACGTCGCTCGTTACGCCGAGTCAACCGGCAAGGACGTTAACATGAGCTTCCCACACGCCTGGCGGTACCGGGACTACGTCATTGATTCCTTCAATGCAGACAAGCCGTACGATAAGTTCATTACAGAACAGATCGCTGGGGATCTATTACCCATTAAAAATGATGCTGATTGGCAGGAAAACCTGATAGCCACAGGTTTCTTAGCAATGGGCCCTAAGAATCTGAACGAACGTGATCCCCGACAATTCGCTCTGGACCTAGCCGATGAACAAATTGATACCACGACTCAATCCATTCTTGGACTCACGGTCTCATGCGCGAGATGTCATGATCACAAGTTTGACCCTATTCCTACGACCGACTACTACTCCTTGGCCGGAATATTCTTAAATACTAAGACATATTTCGGTACAGTGAACGCAGTGCAGAATCGTCGAGGCACCAAACTCCTCGAACTCCCAATAGCAGACAAAGAATCGATCGGTTCTCTAAGCACAAATGAGATCTCAATTATTAAACGCCGTCTCACGGATTCTGAACAACGTTTTAACGATCTGAACCGGCAGGCAAGAGAGGACCGGTTAGCTGGCAGGGCTAGTAATGCCCAGCAACAAGCGCAACGGCTCCGCACTCAAATATCACAAATGCAAGGGCGATTAAATAGTGTTGATAAAAACGGCACATCAATAACACGTGCCATGGGCGTTCAAGATAAAGAAAACTTTGTCCAACCAGTAGTTCTCATCCGTGGTGAACTCGATAAGCCTGCACAAAAAGTTAATCTTGGTTTTCCACAGGTCCTCTGCAATGAACCTGTGAATTTGCCTGTCAATTCTAGTGGCCGCCTTGAATTTGCCAAATGGTTAGCCTCAAAGGATAATCCACTCACTGCCCGTGTCATGGTCAACCGGGTATGGGGTCACCTATTCGGAAACAGTATCGTAACATCACAAAATAATTTTGGTAGTACTGGTCAAGCCCCCAGCCACCCAGAATTGCTTGACCACCTAGCCGTGAAATTCATGGAAGAAAACTGGTCAGTAAAATCATTGATACGTGAACTGGTTTTAACTCGCAGTTACCGGATGAGTTCAAATTACAATCATGCGGCCTTCGTTAAAGATCCAGAGAACTCCCTTCATTGGCGCCACAGCCCAAAGAAAATTGACGCCGAAGCATTACGCGACTCGATACTTGTAGCGAGTGGAGAATTAAAATTAAATCGCCCCATCGGTTCAGAAATCGCATGGGGAGGCGATAACAGGATCGGTGGGTTCCGTCCTCCACGACGCGATTCCAATCGCGAGATCCCGGTTAATTATCGTTCAGTTTACCTACCTTCGGCTCGAGATAATTTACCTGAAGCACTTGCATTATTCGATCCGGCAGATCCAAACCTCGTTACCGGAAAACGTGAAGAAACAAACGTTCCAGATCAGGCACTTTATCTTATGAATAACGCATTCGTAATAGAGCAGGCTGAAACCATGGCAACACGGATCTACAAAGGAGCAGAAACAAACCGTGATCGCGTATCTCATGCTTTCGCCATCGCCTTTGCCCGGTCTGCAACAAATAAAGAAATTGATAATGCTTTGACCTATCTACGCAATTTCATCATTCGAGCCGGTGCCGACAGTAAGAACCGTCAAAAGATCGAAAAACTGGCCCTGATTACTTTCTGTCAGTCTTTGCTCATATCCGCTGAATTCAGATATCTCAACTAAGCACTAATTAATAACTGACATGCTGACCCGCCGCGATCTTCTAAAATCCGCCTCCTCTGGCGTCGGATATCTTGCCTTTGCAGCACTAGCACACGAACAGGCACAAGCTGAGTCAAAAACTGATGGGCCGCTCTCACCAAAAAAACCGCACTTCAGTCCAAGGGCCAAACGAGTTATTTTCCTCTCAATGCGCGGCGCACCTTCGCATGTCGATATGTTCGACTATAAGCCGCAACTCGCCAAAGATAATGGAAAGCCTGGAAAGTTTGGCCGTGGCCGCGGAGGTAAACTTTTAAGTTCACCCTGGGAATTCAATCAGCATGGTAAGAGTGGGCTATGGATCTCTGAGCTGACACCTGAAATCGCAAAGCACGCTGATAATATGTGTATGTTACATGGCATGCATACTGATCTGCCGAATCACCCCCAAGCACAGACCATGATGCATACAGGAAGTTCCCAGTTCGTGCGCCCATCGATCGGGGCTTGGACACTATATGGGTTAGGCACCAATAATGCAGATCTACCAGGTTTCGTAGCTCTTGGTGCACCTAATGGTAATGCTAACCATTTTGGTAGTAGTTTCCTGCCCGCAATCTATCAAGGTGCGCGTTTCGGTACTGACTCTCGAAGGCCCGGAGGCAATAACCGCTTCGCTCGCAGAGAACAAAAACCTAAAATTCCCAACATCGCGAATCCTAAACTGAATCGTGAACTTCAGCGAGTCCAGCTAGACTATGTGCAAAGCTT
>JABGYE010000322.1:0-2330 GCA_018675395.1 Akkermansiaceae bacterium | reverse complement strand
TCAAACTAAACTCAGCCAAACCGGCGCCTTGGCCATTGCTGTCCCAGGCGCACTGATGGCTTATTCAGAGCTATGCAAAAAACATGGAAAATTGAGCTTCAAAAAACACTTAAGAAACGCCTCCATCATTGCCCGCAATGGATTTAAAGTCCCTGATTCTTTTGCCCAAAGAGTTAAAGGTAACTTCAAGCAAATTCAAAAATACCCAGCCACGGCAAAAATCTTCTCAGATAATAACGGAGGACCCATCAAAGCCGATTCAACTCTCATTCAGGAATGATCTGGCAGAAACTTATAATGAAATAGCACAGTACGGTACCGACTGGTTTTACAATGGACCCTTTGCGAAAAAGACAGAAGAATGGATGAAGAAAAACGGAGGAATAATAAAGGCCCGTGACTTTGAAAAATATCAGGCAACTTATCCAAATCCGGTACAAACAACATACAGAGAATTTACCGTAGTTGGGATGCCACCTCCGAGTTCAGGAGGAACTCATGTAGCTCAGATCTTAAATATTCTGGAACACTTCGAAATCAAGAATATAGATTCAAACTCACACAAGTTTTATCATTTAATTACCGAAGCAATGAAGCTCGCTTTCGCTGACCGAGCTCACTGGCTCGGTGACCCCTCCTTCACTAAAGTTCCACAAGGTTTAGTTTCCAAGGAATATGCGAAGAGTTTAGCAAAGAAAATCAATCCTAAGAAAGCTGGAAAAGTAAAAACTCATGGGATCCCACAAGGATCCACTGAACATTTCTTCAACAAACACACTACTCACTTCAGTTGCAGTGATAATGAAGGAAACTGGATAGCCATTACTGCAACAATCAACACGTCGTTCGGATCAAAGGTTATTATCCCTGGCACTGGCGTCATTATGAATAATGAAATGGATGATTTTTCTATTTCACCGGGAACACCTAACGCTTTCGGATTAATCGGCAATGAAGCAAATGCTGTAGCTCCAGGCAAAAGGCCACTCTCAAGCATGAGCCCAACGATAGTATTAAAAGATAATAAACCCATCCTCTCGGTCGGCGCAGCGGGCGGCCCTACCATCATCAGCCAAACCCTACTTACTCTCATTCACACTCTCGACCACAAACTCTCTATCCGTGAAGCACTAATGAAACCGCGATTCCATCATCAATGGCAACCAAATCAAATTAGAATTGAAAGCACCGCGGGCCAGAGAGTTATTGATTCATTAAAACAAATGGGGCACAAAATATACATTGGCGGCCATGGTGGAGCCACCCAAGCAATTGGAAATTTAGGTAACGGGCTCGAAGCCGAGCACGATCCCCGGTTAATCGGCAAGGCCGTCGCTTTCCCCATTAAAAAGTGAACCATTTATAGATCAGTTAGAGTAATTGAGATTAATTTTTGCTCTAAACTGCCAAACTTTGCGTCATTTATTTATTTATGCATTTAACGTATAAATAATCACTGTGATCTTATTATGAGGATTTTGCTCGCTCATTTGAAACTCCTAATCAGCAGATAATTCAAATTATGAGTTACCTGAAATAAGAAAATTTCCTCACATTCACTCATACCAAATAAGTTATAAATCCATCTTAAATAGTTTGATTACCTTAAATACCTTGGTCTGTTAACTAATTGATGAGTTTTTGGTGAAATAAATAGCCTTAAAAACCCAAGCTTTTAAGAAATTGGGGGGACCTTGAAAACAATTAGTCGCATCTGGTTACCAGCAGCGGTTTTTGTTGCGTTTTTAGTTACGCTCTTAAACCGCAGGGATATCTATCACGATTTTTTAGATCACGGAAAATTTGTATCCGAATCCGTCTTTTTCTACGGCATACAAATCGGAGCATGGATCTCTTCGACTTTTCTCCTGAACAGATTGATTAACTTGTTCTTTTGGGACGGATTCATCGGTCGAATCTCTGACCGTCGAGTCCCTCGCCTCCCGAAAGACGTAACGGCTATCATTCTGTTCTCGATTGTCGCTTTGCTTATAGCTTCCACAGTTTTTGATAAAGACACTACAAAAATATTGGCTGCTTCTGGCGCGTTTAGCATCGTCATCGGTCTCGCACTAAGAACCATTATTTTAGACCTTTTCATGGGCCTCGCCATACACGTGGACCAACCATTTAAGATCGGTGACTGGATCATGGTTCACCAGAACCGAGTAGAAACTCACATCATAGCTGAAGTCATAGAAACGAACTGGAGGACAACTCGCTTAAGAACCACAAAAAACAATATGGTCGTAGTCCCTAACAATAAGCTAGGGGACACTATTGTAACAAACTACATGAAGCCAAATCCACACTTCAGAATGGAAGTGGAG
>JABGYE010000250.1:0-2173 GCA_018675395.1 Akkermansiaceae bacterium | reverse complement strand
GGCAATGATTCTTCATCATTAACAACTCGCATTCCTCTTCCTCCTCCGCCAAATGCAGCCTTAATTATTAATGGGAAGCCTATATTTCGAGCTAGCTCAATCGCATCGGTCTTATCTTTTATTGGATCGGGATTTCCGGCTAGGATGGGGATGTCTAGTTCTGCTGCTTGTTTTCTTGCTGCAATTTTATCACCCATTCCGGCGAGAACCTCAGATCTAGGGCCGACAAAGATGATATCATTCTCTTCACATCTTTTAGCAAATTCTGCATTTTCAGATAAAAATCCATACCCAGGATGAATGGCATCTACATTACGCTCTTTGGCGATAGAAATTATCCCTTCAATATCTAAGTAAGCCCCTACGGGCCCTTTTTCTTTTCGGAGTTTATAGGCTTCATCCGCCTTGAATCGATGTACGCAAAAGCGATCTTCTTCAGCAAAAATAGCTACCGTATTAAGACCAAGTTCGGTTGCGCCTCTAAAAATACGCGTGGCTATTTCGCTTCGGTTAGCAGCTAATAGTTTGGTTATTGGCCGGCGTTTTTCTTTTGAGGCGTCGGTCATTTAATTTTTAAAGGAAACAGTAGGTGATAATTTTAATTATATAATTCTGGGAGTGATTACTACCACTCACATATATTTATATATCCAACGTATAAATTTAAACAGATTCGGGAATTCTAAATCCTTCCCTGTAATCACCTTTTACCAGCTCGTTGGCCTGTTCAGAAAGGTCACCAGTGAACTGTTCTTTGTCAGGGTCAAAATTCAAGAGTGGACCCAAAGTAGTCTGTGTTTTCTCTATATCGATTCCGTTGTTTTCAAGGTGTTGAGCGAATCTGTTGAACACTTCTTCTTTCATCTTGTCGCCTTTTAAGGAATCTTTGCATGCTTCAGGCGTGGAATTTTTACCGATATAATACGAAATGTTAGCCATATGTCCTAAAGCAGCAGAAACGTGACCTGTATGAGCTGAAAGTTCATGCTCATGTTTGCCTTCTTTTATTCCTTCTTCAATGGAAGCTATCCAGTTTTCAAAATGGCCTCGACCATTTGTAATTCCGAATTTCTTTATGCTCTTTCCTTTATTGTCATATGCTTTGGATTCACTTATGTGCCCGCCTTCAAACTCAATGACGTTTCCTACTCTCGCCCCTTTGTAATTGGACATCCCTTTGCCCCAATCGAGACCCTTTTCAGGGAGGCCTCGCACTTCGAATATTAATGGTACTGGCTTGTAATCAAAGAATGCTATTTGCGTATTTGCAGTGTCTCCATCATCGTCATATCCAAACCTTCCACCAATGCTTAATACATTAGGAGCGCATTTTTCCTGACCCAATGCCCATCTGGCTACATCCATTTGATGCGGGCCTTGGTTTCCAATGTCACCGTTTCCGTACTGACGTTGCCAGTGCCAATCATAATGAAATCGATCGCGTCGGATTGGTAAAATTTGTCTAGGCCCAGACCATAAGTCGTAATTGATTTCAGCTGGCGGTTGCTTAGGCTCTTGTACTTTGCCTATGCTCTTTCTGGGTTTATAGCAAAAGCCTCTGCTTACGATCATCTCTCCTAAAGGTTTGTCTTTTATCCACTCCATTACTTCACGCCATCCTGAATCTGAGCGGCGCTGCATACCATGTTGAACAATGACTCCTTTTTTGCCGTATTTAATTGAGGCTTCGACCAATTTTCTGCCTTCCCAGATATTATGTGAAACTGGTTTTTCTACATACACATGCTTTCCATTTTGTGCTGCGAGTATTGCTACCAATGAGTGTAGATGATTTGGGGTAGCAATCATGACTGCATCGATGTTCTTATCAGTACATAATTCCCTGTAATCTTCGTATTGCTTCGGTTTTGTTCCTTGTTTATCATTTACTCGGTTTGCATTAGACTCATTGCGTTTGTAATCAGCATCACATACGCCTGTTACTCTAACTTTTTTATTGCCTATGCATGCATTTACGTGACCTCCTCCACGACCTCCAACTCCAACTACAGCGACGCGCACATCACTGTTAGCTCCTTTGACTTTTGCGTTTGCAGGAAGACTGCAGAATGTACTTGTTCCGGCTGCGCCATATAGCGAGCCCTTTATAAATTTTCTACGGGTAGGTTGTTTCATGTGATTGATAAATACTTAACAAATTAAATTATAATAT
>JABGYE010000184.1:0-6736 GCA_018675395.1 Akkermansiaceae bacterium | reverse complement strand
TCATCCACATGCTCAATACCAACAGACAAACGGATGAGCTCAGGAGTAATACCCCCCTCAGCCTGCTGTTCCGCATTTAATTGAGAATGCGTCGTGGTAGCCGGATGAATAGCAAGACTCTTAGCATCGCCAACATTAGCCAAATGAGAGAATAACTCACAGCTCTCAATGAACTTCTGACCCGATTCTGCTCCTCCCTTAATACCGAAAACAACCATCGCTCCTCCCTTACCTTTGAGATACTTCTGATTTTTCTCAAACTCAGGATCTGATTCAAGCCCAGGAAAACGTACCCACTCCACTGAAGAATGATCCGATAAATGTTCAGCGACCCTCTTTGCATTCTCGCAATGGCGCTCCATCCTCAGGGGTAAAGTTTCTATACCCTGAAGGAACATCCATGAATTATCAGGTGAGATACAAGCACCTAAATTACGTAAAGGCACTGTCCTCATTCTTAAAATATAAGCTAAAGGAGCAAGCATATCAGGCAGATCATGCCCCCACCTAAGACCATGATAAGAAGTGTCCGGTTCATCGAATAAAGGGTGCTTCCCCGCTGACCAGTCAAAACGACCACTGTCAATCACTACACCACCAATGCCTGTGCCATGACCACCGAACCATTTAGTAAGTGAATGCACAACAATGTCAGCTCCATGAGCAAGAGGATTAGTGAGATAAGGAGTCGAAAAAGTAGAATCAACAATTAATGGAACACCGCACTCCTTTGCATGAGAAGCTATCGCCTCTAAATCAGCGACTTCGAGGGCAGGATTAGATACTGTTTCAGTAAAGAATGCCCGGGTTTTATCATCAGCTGCTGCCGCAAAATTAGCAGGATCCTGAGAATCAACAAAACGAACTTCGATTCCGAGAGAAGGAAGAATGTCGTTAAACTGAGTGTAGGATCCTCCATAAAGGTTACGCGCTGAAACAATGTTATCACCAGCAGAAGCCAGATCAATAATCGAATAAAAAACTCCTGAAGTACCAGAAGCGAGCCCAAGACCAGCCATTTCATGTGCCCCCTCCAATAATGCGACACGTTTTTCCAAAACGTCTGTAGTAGGGTTCATCAAGCGGGTATAAATGTTCCCTAATTCTTTAAGGGCAAAAAGATTGGCCGCGTGCTCAGTAGAATCAAAAACAAAAGAAGATGTTCGGTAAAGTGATACGGCACGTGCGTTAGTAGTCGGGTCCGGCGCATGGCCACCGTGCAAACATAGAGTGTCAATTTTCATGGGCGCGAGAAATAATGCAATTAACTACGAATTACAAGCTTATCTGATCAATTATTAATAGATAATACAGAAGATCTCTTAACAATCAGAGCTACCTAGATAAAAAAAGACAAACTTTGCACAATTGAACGTTTACCTTTATAAGCAATTGTAGGAAACGCACCCGTATTAGACTATAGTTGAAAAAAATAAGGTAATTTATGAAAAGGAATCAATTAATCATATTCATGGCATTGTCATTTGTTTTAGGACTGGGAGTCATGGCCCTTTTCAAATCAGATAAAGACGTTGAAAATGCAAACTCAACAAAAGAAAGCTCATCGGAAAACGGGAATAGCTCTGATAAGGCCAGTTCTAATTCAAGCAAATCAAATCTGATTAGTACCGTTCCAAGCAAACCGAAAAATACTCCCTTTAAAATAATTGAAGAGACTGAAGATTCTGAGGACGAAGAACCTGCTGGACCAGAGGAGGCTTTCGCTCAGCTTTTAAATAGCCCAGAAGCAAGAAAATTAATGAAAGGTTTTGCTGGCGCCATGAGTCAAGGAGCTGACCGGATGATCGCTTCAGAAATAGAAAATCAAAAAGAAAAACTTGGGCTCTCGGACAGCCAAACTGAATCAATCAAAGACAAAATGGTCAGCATGGTAAAAGAAGAAACGAAACGCTTCCAAAGCCAACTCGATGATGAAGATCGTTCATTCGGTGAAATCATGGAATCACAGGGTGAGTTCTGGTCACAAAACGAGCCGAAGATTAATGAAATAATGAAGGCGGAACTTACTGATGATCAATACGCAACCTATGAAAGAGAACAACTCGTAGAAAAAACAAGCCGCGTCCAAAGACAGGCAACTTCAGAATTAGATAGATTAAATAAAACTTTAGAGCTTTCCGAAGAGCAGGAAGATCAGGTCTTTGGAATACTCGTACAGAAGTCCTCACAGTATGATGAATCCATGGCAATCGAAGGAATCGAAGCGACCCTGCCTGAATCAGCAAATGCCGAAGACATTACAAAAGAGGATGCAATTCGTTCTGTTCTAAATACTGAGCAGACAGAAAAGTATAACGAAAGACTAGAGAAGGGCGGGTTCGGACGTCGGGGCCCTTGGGGCCGCGGGAGAGGTTTCGGCGGATAAGATTTAGAAAAAGACCTTAATAGCAAGGATCGCTACAATGTTAGTGACCTTTATCATAGGATTGATAGCGGGGCCCGAAGTGTCTTTGTAAGGGTCCCCGACCGTGTCACCAGTAATTGAAGCTGCGTGCGCTTCGGATCCCTTGCCTCCATAAGCTCCATCCTCAATCATTTTTTTCGCGTTATCCCAAGCGCCTCCGGCCGCAGTCATTGATAACCCTACGAACAGACCAGTTACGATAGTTCCCACAAGAACCCCCCCAAGTGCTTTATAAGATAAAGCAGGAATGGCAGAGACAACAAAAACGACAACGACAGGTAAAAGAGCTGGAATGATCATCTCGCGAAGAGCGGACTTCGTTACAATATCCACACACCTCGCATACTCAGGTTCATCCTTACCTTCCATGATTCCAGGGCGTTCACTGATCTGACGCCTAACTTCTGCAACCACAGCACCGGCCGCACGTCCCACTGCATCCATGCTCAAAGCCGTAAAAATAAATGGTAATAAACCGCCAATGAACATCCCAATAATCACTTCGGGATCCTTAAGCGAAAAGGTCACTGTCTGTTGTATGTGATCTTCTAATTCCAGAAAATAAGAACCAAAGAGGACCAACGCAGCGACACCTGCAGATGCAATAGCGTAACCTTTCGTTACTGCCTTCATCGTATTACCGACAGCATCAAGCGCATCAGTCCTTTCACGAACGATCGCAGGCAAGTCACCCATCACAGCAATGCCTCCAGCATTATCTGTAATCGGGCCAAAAGCATCCAGGGACACGATAATTCCAGCCAAGGCAAGCATAGCCATTACAGCAATAGAAATCCCATACAAACCAGCGAGTGAATGGCTAATCCATATCGCAGCACAGATAAGAGCCACAGGAAGGCCCGTCGCCATGTTCCCCACACCAAGGCCTGCTATAATATTAGTAGCGTGTCCGGTCTGAGAGGCCCTAGCAATTTTATTTACGGGTCCGTACTGCGTCGCAGTGTAATAATTAGTAATCAGAACAATTGCAAATGTCATGACGATCCCCACTAAGGCACAACCAAACAAATCAATGCCTGTATATGTGCCGCTCTTCATTTGTAATCCACCTTCAGGCACAATCCATGTACAAACCGGCCAATACACTATCGCTGAAAACAAAGAAGCCACAAAAACACCTTCCATTAAGACTCTCGCAGCACCACCCCCTTTACGCAAATTCACCCAAAGCACACCGAGTATAGAACCAATGATGGCAATTCCACCCAAGAGAAATGGCAAGGTCAATGCTACAACCTGAGAAGACCCTTCAATAGAAGTATTCAACGTGCCTAACAATAATGCTCCGATTAGGCTCACTGCATAAGTTTCAAAAACATCTGCTGCCATTCCTGCGCAGTCACCAACATTGTCCCCAACATTATCTGCAATCGTTGCGGGGTTGCGAGGATCATCCTCATCGAGTCCCTGCTCAATCTTACCAACTAAATCAGCACCGACGTCTGCGGCCTTTGTATAAATACCACCCCCTAATCGGGCAAACACACTAATGAGGCTAGCGCCAAGAGCCAAGCCCACCAAGCTGTCCACTACTGCTTTAGGATCATCAGGACTAACTTCTCCCATAATTAAGTAAAAGACACCTACTGAAAGGAGTGCCAAACCAACTACTAGAAGACCAGTCACTGCCCCTCCATTAAAAGCAACCTTTAACGCCTTATGTTCATCTTCAGTGGCAGCCTGAGTCGTTCGGACATTTGCCATAACAGCAATGCGCATTCCTATGTATCCCGCTACCAATGAAAATGCAGCTCCTATTAAAAATCCAATCGGCATAGAGCCATGAACTTTTTCGGCCTGCGACATAAGAAACAGAACCAAAGCAATGCCCAAAGAAATGATACTAATAGTCCTCACCTGACGGTTCAGGTAAGCCTTGGCTCCGTCCTGTATGGCACCTGCCACTTTTTGCATCAGTTCTGTGCCAACAGACTGTTTAACAACTGAACGAATCAAGAGAATAGCAACTACGAGCCCTATCCCTCCCAAGAAAAGAGAAAATGGAATGCCGCTATCAATAAGAAAGTCTGCCTGTAGTAAAAACATTTGCTTAATCAATCCTAATAGAGTGGATCTTTAATACTCCATCGTAGATCTTTTTCAAACTCCTTAAGGGAAAAACCTAATATTATTATAAATCAAAAGATCAGCATCATATCTCTACCTTGCCCATTGTTATATTTAGGTTATCTTAAATATTTATTATATTTAATTTATAATAAGGTTTGCACACTAAGCCCTACTTCAATTCATTCGCAAAAACGGTTATTATCGTTTGGCTAATTTGTGTGAATTTTGCAGATGCAAAAACGGTTATCATTGACGCTGGGCATGGAGGAAAAGACAAGGGCGCTCACTGGTACGGTGTTTCCGAAAAAACTTTGACCCTTGATGTTGCAAAAAGAGTTGAAATACTGTTGAAAAAGAGAGGTATCACAGTTGCAATGACTCGCACATCGGATCGGTTCGTATCAATTAAAGACCGAGCGTACCTAGCCAACAAATATTCAGACTCAATCTTCGTTAGCATTCATTTTAATGCACACACAAATTCCTCAGTTAAGGGGATTGAAACTTTCTATATAAGCTCAAAAGGCAAAAAACTAGCGGGGAGCATTCAGAACCGCTTGGCTAAACGCATTAATACAAATGATCGAGGTAGTAAAAAATACCACTATGCGGTTTTAACAAAAACTAAAGGAGTCGCGGCTCTCGTCGAATGTGGCTTTATCAGCAACCGCTGGGAAGGAGCCCGGTGCTCTTCGAATTGGTTCCGGGACATCCTCGCCCAAGAAATTGCTAGTGGAATAGCCGCTTATTGCAATAATAACTAAACAATTACCTCTACTTGACATAAGTAGTATATAAGAGAACCGATTATTATGAACAATGCCGTCGAGAAACACCTCTACGTCATCATGTGGCCGAACTACGCTCTAGTAGCTTCGAACCTGCCACCGGATGAATTTGGAAAACACTATACCCTTGGTAGTTCACGCTACTTTCATGGTCAGGTCATTTTCGCTGAGATCGATATCAATTACAGGCATGATTTCCTCAACATAGACAAATACATTGATGAAGTTAAGCCAGACGCATCAGGAACACCGAAACGAACTAAATTTTTGGCAACTTATAGAGTACTTGAACACATTGAACTCTCAGCATTCCAAGAACTCTATGTCACTTCGGCCATAGGCAAGGTACTGAAGCTAGAAAGTGCTCCTTATGAAAAAGAACATGATTCAGGATATCTAAGAACTTTCCAAGAACTTGCCCCAATGCGATCGATCGTACTTTCGTGGATGACACCCTTAGAATTTGGTAAGCATATCACTGATCCGAACCAACCAAAATCGGCACCTAAAGTTCTTTTCAATCAGATCGATTTTGATATTGATGAATTTCTTATGGAACTTGAATCGGATCCTTTTCACAAATCACCAATACCTAATGTCCACGCGCATAAACTCCGCGAACAAATTCTGGAAGCAAAATCAAGACCAGAAAAGGGCCTCAAAGGAATTAGCTTGGACGCTGCTTTCGGAAGAATTCCCTTCACTCAACACCGAACCGGTTTCTGGATAGCCCATCACAAAGAATTACTGTTTTATCCTATACCCACAATAGATCAACTAAAAGAAGAGCACTGGGGTTGGTATAAGTCCCTTGATTAATCGAGCTTGTGTTATTAATGCCCCGCTGCCTTGCCGGTCTTGGGTTGACCGATAGCCGATAGCAATTCGCCAAACCAAGGCTCATCAATATCAAATGGCTTGCCCCCGGCAATCCTTGAAAAATCAATGATGGACATTTCTCCCTGATTGTCAGCATCAAGACCAGCAACACCACTCTCCCCTGCCAATGCCGCCTCAGCAGCAGCAGCAGCACTCCTCTTGATTAATGCAAGGTCCCTATCATTTGGTCTTGCTGCTCGAGCAAAATAACCACTCTTTTGCACCAACACTTTGTCCGCTGAAAGAGAGTCCTTGAGCCTCGATGCGAACCACTTCCCAGGGTTTAACTCATCCAGTCTGACGTGCCCAAAAGCGTCCCTTCGTAGCTCCTCTCCGGCCGCCTCCTTTTCACGAATGATAGCATCAGTGCCCGCACCTTCACTCAAGAAGATATTCACACAGTCATTATCGTCCATGAGTTGATTGAGTCGAACAAGCTCAGATTCAAGATCCAATTCCATTTCCGGAACCCAAACCGCATGCACATCCCATCTCTCTCGACACACATTGATCTCAGGCAACCATCTATAAGCATCTACGCGTTTTCTATAAT
>JABGYE010000319.1:0-12921 GCA_018675395.1 Akkermansiaceae bacterium | reverse complement strand
CCCAGAGCGATATATTTTAATGATGATGTTTACCTTGGATGGATGCCAAATGGGCGGATCGAAATTGCAAGTTCAGACCCAGAAAAGGGGTTTATATTTTTTTTCCAACGAGAATTAACTGATCGCAAGGCGCCGCTTTTCTCCCGTGATAGAGTCTGCATTCAGTGTCACGCAGGTAGCGCTACAAATTTCTTGCCAGGACCCTTAGGCCGTTCAGTTTTTCCTGATTCCAAAGGGAGGAGTTTGAAATCTGTTGATACATTCGAGTTGATAGGGCATGAGGTTCCGGTTCATGAAAGGTGGGGCGGTTGGTACGTTACTCATGTGCATCAGGATTTAACCCACATGGGAAATGCCATAGCTGTGAAGGGAAATGGTGAACTTAAGCTCCAGAGAAAGGATTCTTCAAAAGGCTTGGATGATTTTTTTGATACAAGTAATTATCCGGTTTCAACTAGTGATATAGAAGCGCTGCTCATATTTGATCATCAGGTACGGATGCAGTTTGTCCTTATTGAGTCTGCTTACAAGGTGAGGCAAGTTATTTTTGATTCTCAGAAAACAGCAAGCAAACAAAGCTCTATTGATCTGAATGCAATACTGAAAGAGGTAACGGAGAAAATTGTGTCTGAATTGCTCTTCAAGAAAGAATTTCCCTTAGGTGGAAAGGTTGTAGATGCTGCTCAAGTAGGAAAATTTGTTACAGAATTTAAGGCTAAGGGTAAGGCTGATTCTAGGGGTCGATCACTTCGTGATTTAGAACTTAAGAACCGACTATTTAAGTATCGGTGCAGTTACATGATTTATTCTAAGAGCTTCGAGGCTTTTCCCGAAATTCTCAAAAATTCTGTATTTAATAGGATTAAAGCAATTATAACTTCGGATTCGCCTCAATTGGGATATGAGTATCTTGAAGCCGAAGAAAAGAAAGCTATTTTTGATATCCTAAGTGGAACTCTAGCTGGTTTTTAAATCAAGCTTAGTGCTTCTCTTTGTGATGTTCTTTAAGAATATCGCGACCAAAATCACCGTCAAAGTCACGCCATACTGCGTGTACGTGATTGGCTCCATTTTGAGTATTGTCATATTCGAAAAGAAAATCACTAGATTGTATCCTGTAGTAATGACCCTCTCCAGGTTTGAGACTTCCAGCCCAAGCAAAATAAAGATCATTATTACCAATAATTTTCTTTCTTCCGTTAATTTCATTTAGTATTCCCGGTCTGTATTTTTGAATGTATGAATCGATTATGGTTCTCAGTTCCTGTTGTTGATCTTTATTAAGCTTATTGAATGGTATCCCTTTAGGAGGCATAAAAGTTTTACGTTCAGCTACTCGCTCCTGTTTTGTTATAATATCTGCTGGTGCTTTTCCAGGTAGGATGGCTAATTTGCTTTGATTGGCATTAAGTGATTGGGCCAGTTTTCTTGCCAAGAGCTGTTCGTCAGCAAGTACTTCAAGCCCCTTGAAAGGGCCTTCTTTAGATTGCGCTGGATTGGTTCCAAAGAATGAAGGAGTGACGGAGAATAACTGACCATTTGCAACGTTGATATTTATCGATAAATGATGCCCTTCAAATCTCCATCCCCAATTTGATTTGAGGTCTGGCTTTCCAAAAATAGAGACATAGTAAAGTTCGGGATCACGGATTGGATTTTTATTTTCTAATTCATGGAGAATGGCTTCGAGGGTCATTACTGTAGCCGCTTGGCGATAACCATCGCTACTCATCGCGCTAGCTAGGAGAGCATGAGCTAGCAACCGTTGTTGCTGATTCATATTTTTGATGAGTAAACCTTTGCGCTTTCCTGAAGGTTTAATGAATTTATCTGGTATGAAATACCACCCTTCACGGTGATCGTCATTTGGTTTGAAAATAGCTTCAGACTTTTGCGCTTTACTGAGGGATGATATGAAATTGTTTGCAGCGCTTACCATATCCTGAGCAGGATCATTGTTATGATCTTCATGGGCTCTGAGTGTATGAGTAAATAAAATTATAGCGAGGAGGAGGTATTTCGTGAGCATGGTACTTTTTTATATGCTAATCTTAGAATTGTTAAGGATTTAATTTGATGCACACCAGTTTCTTTTTGTCTCGGGCAAAAAATCTTCCATTTGACAATGCGGGCATTGCTCTAGTTTCTGCTCCAAGTATCTGACCCCTTGCTGAAGGCTTAAATTCTTCTTCATCAGCAGGTGCGAGTATCATCTCGCCTCTCTCAGTTAAAATGATAAGTGTTTTATTTGCTAGAGTGATGCTGCCAGCTGGGATTCGTTTTGAACTCCATTTCACTTTTCCTGTTGAGGATTCGATGCAGCGTATTTCTGTTCCTGTTTCTTGCCTGCCATGGTAACCGATTAGATGATCTTTAAATCGAACTGGTGTTGCATAATGAGAATCAAGTTGATCGGTCAGTTCCCACAATTTATTAATCTTTTTATTCTGTGGATTTATTTTCCACACGGATGCGCCTACTCCATAACAGGCAGAAACGAATATTTGGTCAGGTTTAATCAGGACCGGACTGGCAGCATTTACTGAGGTATGCATTTTTGCGCGATGAGCTTCATTAATTAGAATCTTTCCGGAAGTTGCCTCGATGCATAATAAACCTGTCCTGGTAAAGAGAATGGCAATTTCTTGATTTCCGATTTTCGAGGCAATGGGGGAAGCGTAGCCGGCTTCGTGATCAGTGGCTTTCCATTTAAGTTTGCCTTTTGCAGGGTCCAGGCCAATGACGCCACATCCCTTTCCTCCTGTCTGAACAATTAAGGTATCTCCAATGATGATGGGGGAGCATGCTCTCCCAAAGAATCCCTTTGGTGAGCCTAATTCTTTCCTGAGATTTCTTTTCCAGATTTCTTTTCCAGATTTAATGTCGAGGCAGTGAAGTATGCCCTCTGCACCAAAGATAAAAATTCTTTGATCATTAATGAGAGGTACTGCTCTTGGACCATTATCAAATCCAAAGTCATCAATATAATCAGTTTCATACTGATGAGTCCAGATGAGTTTACCGTCTTCAATACTAATGGAATCAGTTACAGCTTGGTTGTCTCTTCTGTGAAAAATTATGACATGCCCATTGGATACTACTGGTCCGGAGAATCCATTTCCTATTGAATATTCCCATTCAATTTTTGGCTCTCCATTAGTAAATTGCAGAGGAATGTTTTCATTTTGAGTAGTTCCATTACGGTGAGGGCCAAGAAATTGAGGCCAATCAGCAAAACAATGTTTTGTGAGTAAAATGATAGTCAGAGCGGATATCAGAAATTCTTTTTTCATCATTTAACCGGGGTACCAGATCTTACGAACATCGTCTTCATTTCTCTTGTAATTCCAAGACCGATCAATTAGTTCATACAGGCTAACTTTGGGCCGCCAGTCTAAAAGGAATTTCGCTTTGGTGTTATCAAGCCAAGTGGAGCAGTATGTAGTCTTAACGGGCACGCTTCCAATGTTTCTGGTTTCTTTAAGGTATTTTGACACTTGCTCATAATCTACGGGTTCATCCATGCAAATGTTAAATGTTTGCCCCTTAGCTGGAGTTGGATGGAGCATTGAGCATAGGATCGCGGTCACAAGGTCATCGACATGAACGAAGTTTCTTTTGATGGGAGCATCTTCCGAATCAAGCATAAGAGGAACAACTCCATCCTTGTAATATTGGTCAGCTTCATTTTTATCTATCAGGTCTCTCCACACAGGCCCCCCAAAGACATCTTTTCCAAATGATAGACTAAACTTGAAATCATCTTTTTCCATGATCCAAGGCGCCCTTAAGCAGGTGCCAGGAAAATTATATTGTATTTGGTACTGTTCTAACATTACTTCTTCCAGTACTTTGGATAGAGCATAGCATCCAGGGTACGCAGTATGTTTTTGAGTTTCGGTCACAGGTATCGAATGGTCATAAAAAAAATGTCCCATTGAGGCATCACCTCCGATCAGAATGAAATGTTTAAATGTTGAACTTTTTCTACATCCTTCTAAAAGCCAGAACAGCCCCTTAACGGTAACATCCATTACTTCTTCTGGGGTTTCTTTGCAGGTCGCTAAGTGAATCACGTGAGTAATCCCTTCAAGTGCTTTTGTGACCGTTTTTTGATCTGCTATGGATCCTTTTATTACCTCGATTCGATCAGTGGGATTTAAAGTCCTGTTGTGGCAAAGTGCAACGATTGATGCATTTTCGAAATTTGATGATTGAAGAATTTCGGCAATGCATGTTTGGCCAACTTTTCCTGTGGCGCCAGTGACAAGAATACGCATATAACTAGAAAACACTTCAAGACTGTTTTGAGCAAGTCAGATAAGCGGAAAATAAAATAAATATTTCTATTATCAATGGCTTACCTGTTAATGTCAGTGAATCTTTGTGTTTCGGAGTAGTGAAATGCCTTAAGTGCTAATTAATGACGGTTTTATTGTCTGTGCCAATAATGCTATGTCATTTTCTGAATGGTTTGCGGAAATTGTTATTCTAATCCTAGCAGCGCCTTTGGCGACTGTAGGGTATCGAATGGCCGGAGCCAGAATGCCTCGCTTACGAAGTTTTGCCGAAACCTTTAAAGTTTCTAATTCATCACCAATGATTAATGGGATTATTGCCCCCTGAGGTTTAGGAGTCTGAAGTTCATTACATAGTTGATCGATATTTCTGTGAAGAGAAATTCTCCTCTCTTCCCCTACACTACCTCTAATTAATTTGAGGCCAGCGAGGGCCGCAGCTGCTTGTGAAGGCATAGGCGCGGTTGAGTAAATGAAGCTTCTTGCACGATTTAGAATTAATTTAATCCATGTATCAGACGAAACAGTAACTGAACCAGCGGCTCCAGCCGATTTGCCAAAAGTGGTCATGAGAAAGTCTACTCCATGAATAAGCTTTTCTTTGTGTGCGATCCCTTTCCCGTTTTCTCCAATTATTCCGAAAGAATGAGCTTCATCTAACAGAAGTAGAGCTTGATGTTGTTCCTTCAGTTTAATTATTTCTTTTATTGGCGAGGAGTCCCCGTTCATGCTGAATATTCCTTCAGTAACAATTAGTATTCGGTTCTCCTTTTGATCGGGTCCGTTAATCGAATTTAGGATCTTTTTTAATCTGTCGATATTATTGTGTGGAAATGTTCGAACTGTGGCGCCGCTGAGTCTGGATCCATCTATGAGCGATGCATGACACAATTTATCAAGAATAACAGTATCTCCTTTTTGAAGTATTGCGCCAAGTGTTCCGAGAGCGGCGCCGTACCCGTTGGCAAAGAACAGCGAAGAATCTTTGCCGAAGAAATTTGCTGTTTCTTTTTCTATTAAGAGGTGAGGAGTCGTTCCTCCTGAAAGCATTCTAGAACTGCCTGAACCTACCCCGAATGTTGCAGTCGTTTCAGTGACTGCTTCTTTAATGTCTTCATGTGCCCCGAAGCCAAGATAATCGTTCGAAGAGAAATTAACTAAGGATAAATTTTCTGAATGAAATGTTCTGCCAGTGGCTGATGTGCCATATTTGAGTTCTCGGTAAAGATTCTCTTCCCGGAGCTTATTAAGTTCTGATCCAGGATCTCGCATTGGCGACGATATGAGGCCTTTAAGTATTAACCGCTTGCTGCGGCTCCTTCGAGTTCACCGCCTCCTGAATGAGCGAGTTCTTGTAAGTCTTCAGGCAAATATGATTTAAAGCGTTTTTTATCAATCGCTTTCATATATGCTTCGAAAGGACTGATGATTCCGCTCTTGAGTTTTTCCCAGATGGCTTCGTCCATGAATTGCATGCCTTCACCTTTTCCTCCAATGATTACATCGTAGAGTTTTTGAGTGGCTCCTTCCCGGATAATAGCCGCCACGGCTGAATTAGATACCATGATTTCATTCACAGCGACCCTGCCAGGCTTGTCATGTCTTTTGCAAAGCAATTGGGCGACCACTCCTTTTAATGATGCGGCAAGCATTGTCCTTATCTGGCTCTGTTGGTCGGCTGGGAAGACGTCGATGAGTCGGTCTACGGTCTTACGAGCATTATTTGTATGAAGTGTTCCAAATACTAGTAAGCCGGTTTCTGCCGCCGTCAGAGCAAGTGAAATAGTTTCAAGGTCTCGCATTTCTCCGACAAGAACGATATCAGCATCTTCGCGAAGAGCTGCCCGAAGACCGTCAGCAAATGTAGGTGTTTGTATGGGTACTTCTCGCTGAGTAATGATGCTCATTTTGTTATTGTGAACAAACTCAATAGGTTCCTCTACAGTAATGATGTGCCGAGAAAAGTTTATGTTAATGTAATCCATCAGGGCAGCGAGAGTCGTTGATTTTCCTGATCCAGTTGGTCCAGTTACCAATACAAGACCGCTTTTTATGTGCCCAAATTCTCTTACAACCTCAGGTATGCCTAATTGCTCTAATGAAGCTATTTTTGTTGGTATTAGACGGAAGACACACGCGTAGCCATGACTTTGTTTTAAGTAATTACAACGGAATCTTGATTCTTCATCCATTTCATAAGCGAAATCAAGATCGCCACTAGAGATATAACGTTGCCACGCTTCGTCTTCTGCAATCTCTTTCATCATGCTCTCTAATACGTCTTTAGTAAGAACGGATTCGCCATCTATGGGCGAGATTGAGCCATGAACACGGATCTTTGGTGGTTGCCCTTCACTGAGGTGCAGGTCCGAGCCCCCTTTTTCAATTAAGTAGTGGAAATATTTATCAATTTTGTGAGCCATTGATATGAGAAGTTAAACCTCAAAGTGTTTTTTCATGTTTGTTTTGTCAGCGCAGCGAGAGAGGCATTCTTCCTGACTGATTAACCCGCTATTGTATAGGTTTTTCAAAGAGTCATCCATTGTAATCATTCCTACAGCTTTACCGGTTTGCATGATTCCAGGTAACATAAAAGTTTTTCCTTCCCTGATGCAGTTAGCTACGGCTGGAGTGTTCATTAAAAGTTCGAGGCAGAGCTCCCGACCTTCTCCATCGGCTCTTGGAATGAGTTGTTGAGAAATGATTCCTCGTAGAGATTCGCTGACCATGATTCGAATCTGATCTCTCTGATCATTTGGAAATACGTCTAGAACACGGTCAAGGGTCCTTGCAGCATTTCCTGTGTGAAGGGTAGCCAGTACAAGGTGTCCAGTTTCTGCGGCAGTGATTGCAAGAGAAATTGTTTCTAGGTCACGCATCTCTCCCACCATTATGACGTCAGGATCTTCTCTTAAGGATCCTCTTAGAGCTGCTGCAAATGACTCTGTATGCGTATGGACTTCACGCTGATTCACGTGGCAATTTTTTGATTCGAAGACATATTCGATAGGGTCTTCAAGGGTAATTATGTGGTCAGTTCTTTCCTCATTAATATGGTCGACAAGTGCAGCGAGAGTCGTTGATTTTCCCGAACCTACTGATCCAGTGACTAGAACTATCCCATTTTGATATTGAGTCAGAGGTTTGATGGTCTCTGGAAGTCCAAGTTCATCCATCGATCGTAGATTAGTATTAATAATACGAAAACAGATATCGTAACCGAGTCTTTGAACTACCACTGAAGCTCTGAATCTACCGAAACTGTTCTGATAGGCAAAATCTACATCTCCACGTTCGGCCAGGCGTTGTTTTTCTTTTTCGCCCAAGAATCCCATTGCTAGGCGCTCAGTGTCCTCGGAGCTGAGAATGGCTGCGTTTTCCCAAATCTCTTGCAATGTACCATATCGTCGCCATGTAGGTTTCGCATTAGTAGCAAGATGAATGTCTGAGCAGTCATATTCTTGGCCGATTTTAAGGTATTCATCGACATGAGAAAGAATTTCTACTTCTTGCTCTTGGCTTTGGATTGTGGAGTTTTCAGCCATACATATAAAAGGCGCATAATTTACACCTTAAGGAAGAAGCGTCCAGCTACTTCCTAGTTTTGGGAAATATTTATATTCAGTTAATCTTCGTTTGTGTGTTTTGTTTGGTGTGGATCCACTGATTTGGATATTTGCCATAATTGTTCTAAATAGCTGTAAAAACATCCAAGTTTCCCCCAATTCATTTTGGCAATTTTTTTTGTTTTGAACAGTTATTAAAACAATTATTTCTTCTATAAAAATGCTGATATCAATGGTATCAGCGCTTATTGCCTGACCATCCCCATTAAATGTGCAGGTAATCTCTTTACCAAATTGATTTATAAATCGATGGGGGCTGTTATTTATCAATGATGATTCTTCCGTGAGAAAAATCATAAGGATTCATTTTGACTAGGATAGATTTCCCGACCGTTAATGCCGGTTTTTCTTTTATTTTCATAGGGAGGTGAGCGTATATTATCTTTCCATTTGGCAATGAAGCTAGAATAATGCTTTCAGTTAATTGTTCTATGACGGTAGCTTTTCCAATGATTGGGCCACCTTCATTAGTTGTGTCTTGATCTGACATGTTCTCCTAATTTAAGATTTATTTCATCCTGCATCAGTCCAATTCACTAGGGGAGCCAGAGTTTGCAATCCATCATGATGCCAAAAAACTGAAGGATTCTGTGCAGAGCCGAGTGGGCAGATTCGAGTTGCTCCGCAAAGGTTTAGTGATTCAGCTCTTTGTAAAGAAAAAGGATAAAGAGCAATGGTGCTAAGGTGTTCTTTGTTCAGATTTAAAGCATCGTCAAGACTCTTTGGGAGAGGCTTAACAAAAACAAATCGGCCCAGAGGAGATGCTGCGAATTGAGGTTCGTCTTCATAGACAACGGTCCAATCTGTATTGGAATCGCTTTCCCATATTTGTACACTGGTATCGTTTGAGGATCTAAAAGAATAACTTCGTCGGAGATCATCAATTCTGATGTTTTCTTCCATGGTTCTTCCAGTTGGTGGATATTTTGAGTTTAATTCACTGAGAGAATTAGCCAGTTTTGCCGCGAAAGATCTTGGCTGTTCTTTTGGGTGAACATATATGTCATGAGGGGAGAGACACCCTTGTTGATCATACATTGCTACATCTAGCGCGGCGAGTTTCGCGGCTTCCTGACTTTCATCCGAATCAATAATTGCGACACTTACCTTGTGGTTATGAGGTATAAAGATCTGGTGGTGAAATAACCTTGATTCTATTTCTCTGACAGTTTCATCTGAACCGAAAACAATTATAGCTTTTGCCGATCCGAGCCATTGATTTGATGTTTTCCTGGATCTTGTTATTTCTATTAATGATTTAAGTTCTCTAGGTAATTTTCCGACAAAATCTTCCACTTCTTGAATGCCTTCTGATGGCAGTTTAATTTGATTCAATGCACCAATTAGCAGCCCCCGAGTAAGAGTCTGGATGGCAGCGGCTGGGGTATTCCCTGATACGATATGTAAAATTGGGGAAATGGGATGGGCGCGCGTATAAATATCACCATAAGGGATAAATTGATCGAGCGAGTCTCGGTGCCCTAATTCTTTTGCAACTAGTTCCAATAACGTTTCGGATTCTATGCCGATTGCTTTTGATAAAGCTACCGCTCTTTTATTTGTGTCCATATTTATTGTTTGAGAGCATTTCGTCAGCGGCCCGCGAGCATCCGCGCGGAGTGGATTCTTTATCACGGCCTAACAGTTCAAAGGTATTACCTTTTCTTTTTGCGAGATCATTCGTCATTATTGATACAGAAGAACCGAGGTTAGCAAGATCGTATATCGAAAGCAGTCCAATTTCCTCGTCAGAAACTTCCTCATGAGATCCAGGCTTCAAGACTCGAGTTTTGACCCAATGGGAACTTTTATGGGTGTCATGCATTCCTGTTAAGTAGAACTGAGAGCTTAATTCAGTCATGCTGTATTCGTTGATGATATTATGAAATGGAACATTAAGATTCTCATTAATCAGCGCATAAAAATCTTTTTTGCTTATTTCCCTGCCGCTTCCCTTGTAGCCTCCCGTCTCCATAACCCAACTATTTTCTGGCAATTTTGGAATGTCTTTTCCTGATTCGAATAGATGCAAAAAGGCGAGTGCTGTTCCTGCTAGGATCAAAGGCTGATCGCTTTTTCTGATAACCAATTTCAATTTGGAATGGTCTAAATGGCCGGAGGAATTAATTAAAAATTTACCTCCGAGTGTTGCAAACATGTGAATTAAACTCGAATCTGGAGAAGCTGTTGGGCTTTGAGTTAGGCAGATTACAGGAAGATTAGGCAGCTGAAGGTTAGTCCATGCAGTACGAATTGACTTTTCGTATACTTTGAGATTACAGAAATGGTGAGATCCTCTTATTTCTCCTGTGGTGCCGCTAGTTAAGAAGGTCGAGCTTATTTGTTTTTTAGAGAATGAGATGATTGGTTCTTTAGAATTCTTGAATGCCTCTGTCGGCAATGGGGTAATATCCTGCCATGAGCGAGGTTCTTTGCAGATCGATTCACAATAATTTCTTAAAGGTTGGCAGTTTTCTTTTTGGAATGAATGTGCCTGAATCATAAGCTCTTCAAAGTTCCCACTCCTTTCGTTGTCAATAAATGAAAGGATTTGAGATTCGATCTGGCTATAAGTGTTCACAATAGATATTATAGGCGCTTAATAGCCTATAGGAATGATTGTTGGCAGAGAGAATTGTAATCTATTTTGGCTAAAATATTACTTCTCATTCTTTTAAGTGGCATGGGTATGGCTTTCTGATTAAGGTTAGCACGTAAACGAATCTTTATAATAATTTTTAGAATTTTTGAGATGAAAGTATTTACCAACAATAAAATTATTTTCCTTATTCTTTTTTGTTTTTCTCTGAACGGAATCATCAGCGCTGCAGAAATGCGCACATGGACTAATCTAAAAGGGCAGAAAATTAAAGCCCAACTTCTAGATGTTGATGGTGACTATGTGAGGCTTCGATTAGAAAATGGTCGTGATTCGAGGGTCCCAAGGAAAACGCTTAGTATTGGAGATCAAAAATATCTTGAAGAGTACGGTGGAGCAGAGAAGGGAGAATTTGATCCTAAGGCAAAGATTACAGTTCCTGAAAAGGAGATGAAATTTGATTCTAAAACGCTTAAAAAGCGAGATGATAAGTTTGAGCTTCCTGATGGGTATTCTTTAGAATTCGATATCATTGAGTCTGAACATTTTCTTGTTATGTCTAGCGGAAATGTAAAGGGCAAAGACACAGCGGAGCTTGCGGAAAGACTTTGGTATGGAATGAATTTCCAACATCCTGGATTTGCAGAAAAGTGGGGAGATGAAAAGAAGGCTATTTTTCTTTGTGGCGAAACAACGGATTATGAAATATTAGGTAAGTACTATGTTGATCTATTAGCTAATTCGGGGAGGGCTCAAGACGCTTCAAATACAGCTAAGACTTGGCCGCTTTCCTCCGGAGCCGGGATGTCGTTGGATAGCGATACATGTGACAAGTATAATTTGATGAGGGGGGCTAGGGCCTTTCGAGCAGATGATAAGAGGAGATTTAAAAGGGGAGTGTGGAATCCTTTTCCAGCGCATTGCATTGCCCAAGATGTTCTTAATGTGCAGATGGGTGGGGCAGGAGGAGGAGCAGGTTCGGATGGTTATTTTGCAATCTCCACAGGTCACGGATATTACAAAGAAATACAGCTTACGGATGAGACAGTAACTAGCCTATTAGATGCTAATACTTATGAATCTGATGAGGTGGTCAAGTCTGGCGGCTTTGATGACGGGCGCAAGTGGGCTCGAACTCTCAGGGATTTAGTGAAAAAGGAGAAAGTTACACCTAGCATTGCTGAGTTATACAGAATTAACAGGCCGACACAACTCACGCCTGAATTAACAGTGCTAATGTATGGATTTGCTCGTTATATGCAGAGCACTCCTGAAAGAATTTCAAAGTTTTCTAAGGTCATGGAACGAGTCGATACAGGCAGGTCAATTCCTGTCCCTGCAGAGCTGGCCAAATTGTTTGGCTTTGAAACGCAAAAAGAATTAGAGGAGGATTGGATCAATTACCTTAAATCAACTGCTTTTAAGTGAGCTTATTTGTCGGGCTGAAGAAATACTTTTTGTTCACGATAGGTTATTACAGCATCCGTTTCTCGCATAAAGTCAGCTCCAAATATGGCTCCATATGCGCGGTTTCCTCCTAGTTGCTTGAATAAGTCCACTGAGAGGAGTTGACGGTTTTCAAATTTAGCTCTTCCCATAGTGAGTACAGGGACCTTGGTAATAGCAGCAGGTGCTTTCCCGCCTATTCCGAAAACGGTCTGATCCATAGGACCAACGTCACATCCTGTTTCTTTTGCCCACTCTACATGTAGGACAGAACTGCCCGCTCCGGTATCTATCATGAACCGAGTTTTTTTATTGTTTAGCGCGCCATCAACAAAAATATGATTGCCTCGTCGTTTATACTCAAAGCTTTGATATTTTCTGAGTTCGAGAATGTCTTCAACTTTCAGGCCTCGACATTGTCTCAAGAAGACCTCTCTTTGAGGGCTCCAGTCAGTAACGTATTTTTGATCTTCATCGGTGAGCCGTCCAGTAGGTACAACCAAATTTTTCTTCTGACCTTCAATTGATATTTCAACAGAGGATGCATTCTTTTTTGCGATTTTTCCTTTGTAAGTCTTGCGGTCTTTTGTTTTAAAGAATCTATATTCAGGAACTTTAGGGGCCTCTTTTTCGTCATCTTCATTGATTAGGTCAGGGCGAAAGAAAATTCTCCCTTCTTTGTAAGAAATAACGGCTCGCATTTGGCTCATGAACTCAGCTCCAAGAATTGCGTCATAATTTTTTCGGGCATTTGGAATATCTTTGAACATGTCTGCAGAAAGAAGCACTTGATCCTTAATTGCGGCCTGGCCCAGTCTAATTTCAGGTACTTCTGTTTTGGCGGCTGGAGCTTCACCCCCTATGCCGTAAATTGTTTGATCTAGGGGGCCAACTTTACAGCCTTTTTCTTTTGCAGCTTCAATGTGAAGGACGGTCGAACCAGCGCCAGTAT
>JABGYE010000317.1:0-10571 GCA_018675395.1 Akkermansiaceae bacterium | reverse complement strand
TCTGCTCAGGAGCAATGAGCACCAGGCTCGGTCCGTCACCGTCCGGAGAACTCGGCCAAGGGTGCTCGTCGTCATAACTGAAATCACGTATTGGGCTGCCGGCACCAAATGAAAGCTTGATCCTTTCGCCACCATTACTGAGATTTGCAGAAGTCGAGGAGATGTATTCGCCGACGACTGGAAGCCCGGCTCCGTATTGAGCTTCGAAGGTCGCGAGGTCGCACTACTAGGACCCGTGCTCCGGGAGCAATGTCAGTTATTAAGGAACCAGAAAAATCAAAATCGATGCCCTTGGTAAATCTTAAATCACTTAGGTTAAGTGTGCCCGGACCAACATTCATTATTTCGATAAACTCCAAATCTCCTCCAGTTGCCGGGTTATACATGATTTCGCTGATGACCAGCCCTTCGAGGTAGGCTTTGATGTCAGGTAACGTGGCAGTGAACTCCAAAGGTTCCGACCAGTGGCTCCAACGGCCACTACTGTCTCTGTGGCGCACACGAGCCCGATATGTGCGGCCCGCAGCAATCATGCTTGAGGGCACAATGACGTCGGCATCAAATGCTGTCAGTTCACCACTCTTCCAGGAAGCATTCACCTCGTAGGGCTGAACGTTAACCGGATCATGATCTGGCGCGGAGGGATCCGATACCTCAGCGACACGCCACGCCATAGTTCCAAACGTTGAATTGCCGTTCGGGTCTCGGAACGCACTGGAGTTAAAACGTAAATCGTTAACCGGGAACCCTGCCGACCCCGTATAAGTGATTTCGGGTTTGTTTGGGATTCGAGAATCAGACGCTTCCGAGACAAGTCTATCATAACCGTGCCCGCCAGGTTGCATGAATTTGCGCATGTAATCCATCTGCCCTTCATGATCCGCGGAGATTAGTGTCCTTGTATATCTAACACTTGCGGGGTCCGAACTCCCAGTCTTCCGATTGTAGGATCCCTTAAAAAAACTGGGAGTCCTCGGGTTATAATTCCAAACAAACTGATCGACGTCCGACCAAGTCAATGCCTGTCCCGGAGTGTTGATAATATCAATGAACTCACTCATGACGGTGTTGATTGCTTTTTCGTTAAACAGCAGGTCAAGGATTTCTCTTTGCTCGTTCTTTGCTTCAAGAAAGTTCTTCGGATAGCGGGAACTTATGCAGAGCCGGAACCTGTCCCATGTATAGTATTTGTGCGTCAGTTGAAACATGGTGTCGAGATCCCACGGCATCAGGACCCACTGATTAGTTTCAGGGTTGTGGTAATAATAACCCTGCTGACTTTCGCGCTGGTCATAATGGGTAACGGCTTCGGCCACGCCCTTATACCGTCCATAAGTAATGTGATCGACGTTGTCCCTCCACCACTTCTCAGAGCGGGAAGTGGTCATGTTCCTGCGAATCTCGTTCACGTCGTCTGGACCAGTCGGTTCATAAGCACCTTGATTGTGTTGCAGGAGAGGAGCCTCCAGCTTGTATACGTTACCGTCAGGCAAATTGCGGTCTTCAAGGAAGCGACCGTTAGGCACTTCAATGCTGAAGTAGAGGCCCCACAAGTCTCCGTCGTATTGATCATTCGGATTTGCCTCAGTGACGTCATCGATGACTCGAAAATGAAAGTAGTTGGTTCTGCTCGAAGGAACCCCGGCCAACTCAAAAAGCCGGTATGAGAGGCACTCATCAACCCCGGCCATCCCTCGGTTCACGTAAGTCCAAGGGGCAGTGCCCCCATTGGCCTTGATATTTTTCCTGCGGCTCTTGTATTTCTTTCCGAAATTATCTCGAGCCTGAAAGTGATGCCCACGCTTGAAACGGAAACGCCATTTGTTTTTGCCCGTCCGGTAGGTCGAATACTGACCACGGATATTGAACTCCATATGGTCATATACTTCATCTTCATAGACCATTGTTCCTAAAAACCGGGTGTTGCGGGAACCCTGATTAAACTGGCAACTGGCAATATCGGGACCAGTTGCAATGAGATGATAAACAGGAATCTTTTCGAGCAATTCACTGCTAAATGTCACTTTAGGAGTCACTCCGGGTCGATTCGCCGCTGTCCATGGAGGTACGCCATCGTAACAGAAGTAAGCGAAGTTCGGTTGCGGGTCATCGTCATACGGAACCTGGACATGTGCCCCTAATCCGTCAACGGCACTAATTCGGTAACGAATTAATTGACGGTGCTTCTGTAATTCGCCTGGGATAACGGCCGTATAACGGGAATCTCCCACGACCTCATCACTGCCCAAACCATTATCAAGCATCACTAAATCAGTCCACTCCGATTCATATTTTGCATCGGTCAGACGGATGTAGTTTCCGGGACTAACAATCTGATACTGTAGTGTTACTGACTTGACGCTATCAGAGTCACTGATCTTTGCAGTAATCACCGTGTTTTGACCGGACACGGGAATTTTTGGTGTGTGCTCAACCTGACGAATTTGTGGAGGTGCGCTGAACGCAAAAACCGCGTTAGGCTCCCCTGGGCTCGGATCCCTTAACTCATGCACACCAGAAGGAGGTGTGCGCAGTTCAGCGTCTATTGAAACGTCGCTGCTCCCGATTGATGAATTGATGAATTGAATGGCCAGAGTGTTGGTGCCCGGAAGCAAGTAAGAAGCGGTCCCGGTAAGTACAACTTCCTCCCAAGACGCCTCGTGATTTTTAGCAAATCCAGAAGGAGGCGGGAAGGGAATGTTACCGCCAGAGAGTGAGAACCGCTGCACTTCTTTCCCATTGATGTAAACCACACATCCGTCGTCAAAATAAGCACGCAAGACTAAGCTACTTAGGCTAGCGCTGTCAGGTGACAAACTGAACTCGTAACGTAAAAATGCACTGATATAACCTGACTTCATATCACTGATAACAGTAACATCATCACCGTCACCGAATCCGATCGGAGTGTGTCCGTCGATCCACTGGCCATCATTAGTTTCCTGATAACCATTTTCAAACCACTGCCGACCGTTAGCATCCACGCTAGGCAAAGTTCGTCCATTGCGGAACCTCCAGCCCACGTCGTTCGGAGGAACAAAAGTTTGCTGTGTTCCACTGTAGCCCGTCGACGCACTGCGCCACGAACCCCCGAGATCGTTATCCAGTGAAGGGTGTATTAATTCCATCGATGGTCCTTCACCCTGAGCCGCAGTAGGCCACGGAAAGTTCACGCCGTAATCGACTTCATCGATCTTCTTACCTGCCGCATCCTCAAGCACAATCCTTTCGCCTTCATTGGATAATTTTCCCTGCCAAGGGCCCAGCGAATTGGTTCCATATTCAGCAAGTACCGTGTCCGGATTCTCAGCAACGACCAAATACTCGCCCGGAGGAAGCAAAACGTCAGGAAAGGTGAACTTTATCGCTTGAGTAAACTTCCAATCCATCAGATTAACAGCCTCATCACTCTGGTTATGAATTTCGATGAATTCTGCAGGCAAGTTGGCAATTTCTGGATCGTAATGAATCTCGTTGATCACGATAGCATTTGATGTTTTCGTTGCTACAGGCATAACTTCCGAGTCAGTCGGGTCGCTACCTAAGGACACTTCTTTGCCGTCACTATGGCCGTCTCCGTCGCTATCTGATTTATTCGGATCAGTTCCCGGTTGGTTAGTCCCCAGGAAAATAAGTTCTGGGTTCTCTCTTCCGTCAGTGATTCCGTCCCCATCACTGTCAGACACGTTCGGGTTAGTCCCAGGATCAAAGGGCCCGGTCCAGGTTCCGGTATTGTGTTCGATCCCGTCCGATAACCCGTCCCCATCGGTATCGGACATGTTTGGATCAGTGCCGGTGTCCTCTGAATTCACCCAAATACCGGAATTTGTCTCCACATCATCGGGCAAACTATCGGAGTCGGAATCAGAACTGTTCGGGTCAGTTCCATGTTCGAACTCCTGTAAGTTAGTGAGGCCATCACTGTCTGGATTCCCGTCAGCATCGCTGGGATCGTTACTGTCCAGTCCATTAGAATCTTCCCAATTATCCTGCATACCATCTCCGTCATTGTCTCCGTCATTTATTAGGAAAGTGAATGTCCCTGCGCCATATCGGTTAGCTGGTCCGTTGTCCGGCGTGTCCGGGAACAATCCATTTTCAGCCAATGATCCATACCGGGACGATCCGACAAAGGTGATCTCCTGCACATCAACTGTCGTTAAGCCTCTTGGTTCTCCCTGAGAACCACCTAGATTGTAATTGGGTTCTTTGGAACCGTAACCATAGGCAACAATTGTGTAAGCCCCATTCGAAAGCACAACCGGAGAATCAAGATCCTTGAACCTGCTTCCTTTGACAGCATGGCCATCATCGCCAGGGGCGAACGTTACTGATACCATTAATTCTTTGCCGGTATCATCGTTCGGGTTGTTCGGGCTGCCGCCATCGCTACGGGACCAAAGTTGCACGATGACAGGCATACTGATTCCATTAGAACCGCTGTCGAATGCTCCAAGCTTGTTCACGGTGATTTCGCTGTTGACAATAAAATCCATCCCGAGCGCTCCACCAAATTCCTGATTCCCAACGATTCCGCTCTTAATCTGGTAAGCAGTATGCTCAGTAGCCTGAGCCTCAGCCACAGTGATTCCGATTTGGCACAGGACATAAAGAATTAAAATGGGAGCGAACAACTTCATTTAACCAAGTATCGTATTTATTGTAATATTTACGCAGTCACTAAAAAAGGAAAAGATAAGCCCTTACGATTAATGGGATCACAAAATTTTGCTTGCTGATCTCCCTAGTGTTGGAGCTATGAAAGCTCTTATACTAAGGAGAACGGTTGGAACAAATGAATTACAAATCTTTTTAACTAAAAGGGCCCGTCATCTGATAAAGATGACGGGCCCTTGTTTTTTAAGGATAATGATATAGTTACCTTAGCCGAGCTTCCAGTCTCCTCTGTAATTGACTGTTTTTAATAGCTTTTCGGCTTCAGGATCTCCAATGACCTCTTCTTTTTTCGGATCCCATTTGATTGCGCGACCGAGCTTGTCGGAGACGTATCCGATATGGCCCGGAGTAGCTGAACGGTGCCCAGTCTCAGCAGGACAGATGCATTCTTTCCTAGTCTTAACACCCGTAATAAAGTTTTGGTGATGTCCACCCTCAGATTTGTAAGCCTTCTTAGGTCCACGATCATTGCTTTCCCTTATGAATTGCTTGAGATTATCTGAAGCATCAATTCTGCCACGGTCGACATAGATCCAACCGTTCTCACCGTGCCACTCAGTGCCCATGTTTCGACCACCTGCCATCTTGTGTTTGTTAGAAAGAGTCACTGTGTACCCTCCAGCGTATTCAGATACGACGCTATAATCTAGGGGTTGGTCATACATGCCCTTGCCATGGTAACGGAACCCTTTAGCTTCGACTTTGATTGGACCACTCTTGTCCATCTCCAGTCCCCAGTGAGCAATGTCATTGTGATGTCCGATCCAGTCCATTAACTGTCCGCCACCGTAGTCAAGGCACCAGCGCCAGTTCCAGTGAAGGCGTTTCGAATTGTATGGGAGTAATCTGCTCGGTCCACACCAGAGGTCATAGTCAAGATGATCCGGAATTGGTTGAGCGACTTTGCCTTCTTCATCGGTTCCACCACCTGTGGGAAGACCAACTTTGACTTCCTTGATTTTTCCAAGGACTCCATTCATGACGGCTTCGGCAGCGACCCGCATACGAGAACTTGAACGTTGCTGTGAACCTACCTGAAATATTGCTTTCTGTTTGGCTGCTTCTTTATAGACGGCCTGACCCTCAGCAAAGAGGTGAGTAATTGGCTTTTCACAATAGACATCTTTCTTATTTCGAAGAGCTTCGAGTGTTGCTAATGCGTGCCAGTGATCCGGCGTACCTACAATGATTGCATCGAGTTCTTTCATTGCACAAAGGTCCCGGTAATCTGAAAATGTTTCACATCCCTTGTACTCGCCGCTCTCTGTTTGCTTTGCGTATTGCTTATTAACATGATCCTTGGCCCGGTTCATGTTATTCTTATCGGGATCACAAACGGCGATGGCTTGAGTGCCAGTCTTATTCATTAGGTTCCGGAGGTCGCCTGTGCCTTGACCGCCACAACCAATGAGGCCGAGGGTAATACGATTACTTGGAGCGTTTGCTCCCAGGACCGAGGAAGGTACTATAGTTGGTGCGGCCAATGCACTGGCCGCTGAGGTTTTAAGGAAATTTCTTCTCTTCATAAAATCAAGTCTCTCGAAAAGACTTTTCTATTCAAGAAAAAACGATGATTTTCCAATTAATTTGGGTGAAAATAGTGTTTTGGTAGGGAAAATAACCCCCTAAAAATCACTTTTTTCTTATAGCTGAAGAATCCCAGATTGGCTGAGTCCATGCCTGTTCTTTTTGTCCATTAAAGGATGGACGAGGATGGTTTTTACTGGAGGTGACAGTGGCTCGAAAAAACCACTCATTATCCTTGAGCTTATATTGGACCTTCTTTCCTTTAATCGTTGCTAGGATTTCTCCGACAAGATCCGGTTTATTTTCATTCCCTTTGCGGGTTCCAATGATATTCGTCACATATTCTGCATCTGCATCCTCTTCGATTTCAAATTCGAGAATTCCTTTTTTCTGGTCCCTCAAAAGATGTTTGAAATGTACACCGCTCGAGCCGTAAAAGTTTCCAGAGTCCATTGATCTTACGATGGAATCTTCTTCAAGAGATGAGGACTGAACCATGACCCAGCCTCTCCCGGGTTTGACATCTCCTCCATGATAATAATGCGAATCGTCAGAGGAAATTCCATAGAGTGGATCGGACTTCAGCGTTGCAAGGCGTATGGTATTTGCAATGTCCCATATCTTTTCATCCCCGGGCCTCTTTGCGTCTCCAAGATGATTGATTCCGGGATGACCATTATATACTTCGAAGAATTTTTCTTCCAAGACATGAGCAAGATCCTCAGCAGTAATTGACCATCCAAAGTTTGGATGATTTAAGTGAGAAAGCATCGGTTTGTTGAGGCGAGTTGATTGCTCTCTTACAGCAATGATATTGTTACGCATTGTGTCGCGGAGCGAAGTTCCTTTCTTTGGAACAATAAGTTCTTTCAGATTCATCCCGTTCGTATGGACTGGAGATCTACCAAAACTATTCGTGATTTCCTCTCCTTCGATAAAAATAAAGTTTCCCTCCTTTTCAAATTTGGGACGGATTTCCTCTAAAGTCCTTAGGCGAACTTCTTGTTTTTTATCTTCTCCACGCAGTTCGACCCAGTCCTTACCAAAGGTACTTATATATTTTTTTAATGTTGGAACCCCGAGCGCCTTTCTTCTCTTTTCAATTGCACCCACATTCATCCATTTTTCACCTCTGCTAAGTACGTTATGATCTGATAGGACCAAGAAATGGTAATTATTATCTTTGTAAAATTTAGCAATCATTTCCGGAAAATCATTTCCATCACTCCATAATGAATGCGTGTGAGTATTGCCCTTGAACCAATGCATTTTTTCTTCAGCAGGACTGAGGTCAGCAGCTAAAAAGAGAAAAGAAATCAAGGCTAAGTACGGCAAAGCGGAAAAAGTCATCCCCAAAACGCTAACAAATACATTCAAACAATACAACAGCGCTTTAAAGAAAGAGCATTAAATACTCTTGTCTGATGGACACGAACCGTGCATTTTTGTTCAAAGAACAATTATTAAGATTATCCATGTATTATATATTTTTATCTGCTGCCATTTGTCTAATTTCGTTATCTCAACTTGCTACTGCTCAGAACGTGCCTCCGGAAGGGTTTAAGGCATTATTTAACGGTAAAGATCTTGAGGGTTGGTTCGGTCATGGAACCAAGGACCCTAGGACATTATGGAAAATGTCTCCCGAGGAACTCAAAGCACATCAAGAAAATACGCTCAAGGATATCAATGCGCACTGGAGCGTCGAGGATGGGGAGCTGGTCAATGATGGGAAGGGTCTTTATTTGACGACCCTTAAGGATTATGGCGATTTTGAGCTTTTACTTGAATATAAGACCGTTGCAAAAGCTGATAGCGGAATCTATTTACGTGGCGTGCCTCAGGTGCAGATTTGGGATCCTACAGAAAAAGCCAAATGGAAAATAGGGGCTGATAAGGGCTCGGGAGGACTATGGAACAACAGTAAAGGGGCCCCAGGGAAAGACCCTTCTAAGAAAATGGATAAGCCTTTCGGGGAGTGGAATAAGTTCCGGATTATCATGATAGGTGCGCGCGTTACCGTTTACCTGAACGGAGAAAAGGTAGTTAACAATGTCGTGATGGAAAACTATTTTGATCGTAAGATTCCTATTTTCGAGAAGGGGCCAATTCAGCTACAGACGCACGGAGGTGAAATCCGCTGGCGAAATGTATTCATTAAGGAGATTACATCAGGTGCAGAAGAAGGCTTTCAGACCCTTTTCAATGGTAAGGATCTTACGGGTTGGCATGGTGCAGTTAATAATTATGAGGTCGTTGACGGAGCCATCATGTGCAAGAAAGGCAAGGGAGGAACTCTTTACGCTAAAGAAGAATACAGTGACTTTGCATTTCGTTTTGAATTTCAACTGCCATCTGGCGGAAATAACGGGATCGCTGTCCGCTCCCCCGGTAAGGGTGATCCGGCTTGGGAAGCTTATGAAATTCAAGTCCTCGATAATACTGCTAAGAAGTACGCCAACTTAAAGCCTTACCAATTTCATGGTTCTGTTTACGGGTTGGCTCCGGCAAAGCGCGGGGCTCTTCTTCCGATCGGAGAATGGAACAAACAGGAAATCATTTTCAAAGGAAGCCACATCCAAGTCATTCTTAATGGAAAGACCATATTGGATCAGGACATCAGCAAGATCGATCTGAGTAAGGTGAAGCGGGTCGCAAAGGGAGTAAAACGCAGTTCCGGGTTCATCGGTTTTGCTGGCCATAGCGATCCTGTTAAGTTTCGTAATGTGCGTATAAAAAGCCTATAAATTGACAAATATAAAGATTATCGGATCTTATATTTGAACTAAGTTCCGTTATGTCATTTTTCGCTTCACCTTGTCCGGGCCCTACTCGCCGGTCATTCCTTGAGCTGGGCGCTTATTCTTTGTGTGGTTTGGGTCTAGGTGATTTGGCAAAGGCTGCCAAAAGTAATGAGAAAGAGGACCCGGCTGTTATTTTTGTGTGGTTGCCTGGAGGGCCTCCGCACATGGAAATGTATGACATGAAGCCCGATGCACCGGCCGAGTATCGTGGCATCTTTTCCCCGATTCGAACCAATAATCCGGACCTTCAGGTTAGTGAATTAATGCCGCTGCACGCAAAGTGTGCGGACCGTTATAATATTATTCGATCAGTTCATCACACCTTTTCAGATCATGGTGGAGGCCACAAGCGGTTCATGACCGCTAGGCAACCCAAAGAGCCGACCGGAACACTTAATGATTCCCCTGCAATGACTTCATTCATTGAAGCGGCACTGCGCGAAAAAGGAGCAGCAAAGGGCGGGCTCCCAACGAACATTGGCTTAATTAAAAAGGGAAGGCACAAGATAGATACATTTGCGCTTGGAGCGGCTTGGATGGGAAACCATAACACGCCATTCATTGTTAACGGAGACCCGAACGAGAAGGACTTTAAGATTGAAAACCTTTCAATGAATGAAGCCATGGCGGATCGGTTACAAGACAGGGTCAGCTTACTTAAGGGGGTCGATAATTTGAGACGGGACATTGATGCGAACCAGGCTCTTGGATCAATGGATAATTTCAACAAGCAGGCAATGGATATGCTTTTTTCCAAAGCGTTTCGTAATGCCTTCGATCTTTCTCTTGAAAGTGATTTGATCCGAGATCGTTTCGGCCGTCATGCATGGGGGCAGAGAGCAATCTTAGCAAGGAGGCTCGTTGAGGCTGGGGCCCGTTTCGTCACTATAGTGATGGAGAACCCCTACGTTTCGGGTATCAAAATGCCCAAATATGGGACTTATAACTGGGATTCACATGCTGTTAACTGCCATCTATTTGATGAAGCCAAGATCAGGTTGCCTATATATGATAAGGTAATCACAGCAATGATTGAGGATCTTTATGATCGAGGCCTTGACCGCCGGGTCATGCTTGTAGTGACAGGTGAATTTGGAAGAACTCCCAAAATTGAAACTAATCCAGGGACGCACACTAAAGTGAAACAGCCTGGCCGAGGACACTGGCCAGGGGCAATGTCCATGCTGGTAAGTGGAGGAGGAATGCGAACCGGCCAAGTCATTGGTGCGACAAACGATAAGGGGGAGCATCCTATATCTAGGGCCATGACACCGAACGATGTTTGGGCGAGTATTCTTCTTCATATGGGCATTGATCAGGATCAGACCTTCTTAGATCATGGCGGTAGGCCTCAGCCCATATTACCATTTGGCTCTCCAATCAGGGAGCTTCTACATTCATAGAGCATTAATTATTTTTAAGGCCATTTACACAATTTTGCTTAAGAAGAACAGGCCCTAATCTTTGGAGTTTACATTTCTGATGAGCAAGGCATGATCCCAACAAGATGAAAATTACCCCTCTTGTTTTTTGTTCAATACTACTTACCGCTTCATTATTATC
>JABGYE010000316.1:0-10305 GCA_018675395.1 Akkermansiaceae bacterium | reverse complement strand
TTCAAGTGCTTTTTCCTGCCACCCAACAACAGGTTGATGCTCTAGCGCAACACGTGCCGCGTATCGAACAAAACGGTCAGCATGACTCAATTTGGGCCAGATCTTTTCTATGGATCCCTGAACTTCTTTACCATGAAAAACCTCAAGACTCCTTCGAGTTTCAATCACCTTTGTCTCAGAATTGACTCTGGATTTGATTGCCGCAGTAGAGTCAGAACCTGAATATTTCACGCGATAAAGCGCAGATTGAGTTCCTCTACCTCCAACTGCAAAATACATATTCCCATCTTTTCCAATGACTCCATCTGTAACATTCAGAGGAACGCCAGTAACAAACTCTTCTTTCTTTGCTTGATAGGAAGATCCATCTGGATCCAAGTGAATCGCGTAAATTGTTCCATAGGTCCAATCAAATGCATAAATAGCATCCTGATATTTTGCCGGAAACTTTGATCCCAAACCAGACATGACACCAGTCGGACAACCGGGTCCAATGTCCAAAGTCGGAGGCAATACATCCGGATACCACTCAGGGAATTTTCCAGTACCTGTTCTCCAGCCGAATTCCGATCCACTAGTGACGTGATAGATTCTTGTCGGGCGATACCAAGGAGTTCCACTATCCCACTCCATATCAGAATCATAGGTGAACATTTCGCCATCTCTATTAAAAGCAATATCGTACTGGTTCCTAAATCCGGCTGAATAAAGGTGGAAGCTTTTACCCTCAGGGTCAGTTCTTGCTATCCATCCTCCAGGAGCTCTTATGTTTCTTGCATGCCCGCGCGCGTCAGGCATCCGTGGAAGTAACTGATCCTCTGCATAGTTCATTTTTAGCGCAGAACTTTCAGGCTTAGGGACAGCCGTATGATTGCCGCCAAGCACGTATAGATGTTTTCCATCTGGTGAAAGAGAAACTGCATGAGGGCCATGCTCACCTCCACCGGCGAATCTTCGCATATCTTGAACCTTATCTAGAAGATCGTCTCCATCAGAATCAGTGATCCTATAAAGCCCAGATCCTGGCTTCTGCCCATTAGTGCAGGCATATAAGGAATCAAATGCCCACAATAACCCATGAGCTCCTGAAACTGGGACGGGGACCTTTTCAATCTTAGGTTCTTCAGAACTGAGGGTGATTCTAAAAATACCCTTACCCCCTTGATCTCCACAGTAAAGTCTACCTTTTGAATCAACTGCCATTGAAACCCATGAGCCTTGTTCTCCTTTAGGAACATTATAAATTTTCTCCACCTCAAAGCCTTTCGGGTGCACTTCCGCAGCTCCTTTAGCGGCAACAGCAACTGCAACACCAGGCTTTTTAGAGAAAACATCTCCCCATGGTGAATCGCCCATTTTACCTGCTACAACTGCATTTTTCCATCCAGTAGTGTCCACGCTCGGCGCCATCCATCCAGGAGCCTTTTTGTTGGCTACAATCCACTCATTATCACTAACAATGTGCCTAGTAGCACCGTTAGCAGCGACCAACTTAACTTTGGCAGCTAATCCTGCTGATTGGCCTTCGTTGTGAGCCTGCACCGCAAGAACGTTGTCTCCATTATGAAGATATTTCTTTATATCAAATTCATAATGAGTTTCCCACTGAGAACCAGAACCGACTTTCTGACCATTAACAAATGCTGTGAATCCATTATCACATGTAATGCTCAATTTAGAAGATTTGAGAGGAGTACTTAAAGTCCACTGACGCCTAGCGTAAATTGTTTCTGTTCTAGCAGACTTACTATTCCATATCCATTTGACTGGAGGTGCTGAGATTTTTTGAGCCGCATTAATAAGTACAATGTTATGATCTTTTAACGATTCTTTAGCTTTAGCAGATTCTTTAGCTTTAGCAGATTCTTTCTTATTATTAATTAAAACAATATCCTTAACCTCTAATCTCATTGCTCCTCCCGCATGCAACTGTAACGCTAGGATGCCTTTAGATGATTTCTTTGAAGTTTCATTATCCTCAATCTCCACAGTCACACGACCATTAATTTTATGAACAAGACGATTGCCTGATGCAGATATAGAATATTCATTCCATTCGCTAAGATCGCATTTCTTTTTGGCATCAGGGTTACCCTTCAATGATCTCTTTCCTTTGTCATCAATGACTACGCGCTGACCGCACTGAGCAATGATTCCACGTCCCCGCTCTTCATAAAGCATGCCAAGATAATTTGGGGCAGGGTGCATGTCCATTTGATATCCACCAACGGACCAGTTCTTAGCATTAATCACTTTGGATCGATATTGTATACCCGAATTATTGTTACCCTTAACTCTCGCCTTCAGGGTCAGATCAAAGTCTCCGATCTCCCCACCTTTCCAAATCAAGAAAGTGTTACCTGAGGTCTTTTTATCTGCAGTCGTTTCTCCAACAATGACACCGTTCTCTACACTCCAAAAATCTGGATTGCCGTCCCATCCTGAAAGATCCTTACCGTTAAACAATTTCTCAGCTGATAGAGCATTAATTTTTATTGCGAAGATCAGCGTTGTGATAATTAAGATTTTTTTGGCCATAAATTTATTTATTTGAGGGATTATTTTATAACGAACAATGTCAGACGTAAAGGTGTGTTTGATAGGCTTTTACCATTATTAAAATGGCACCATCAGTCTAATTATGAGTATTATTTTGTCCTCTTACCAATGAATCGCAGAGACATTATACTAAATATAAGTAAATTTTACCTTAGTCAGAAAAAGGCCAATCGATATTTTACCTAATCGATCATTCTTACTCGATAGTACATTTGCAAAAAAACCACTCTCTATAAATAGTTAATCAGGCTGCTCTAAATCCTTTATCTTGGCATTAAGGTTTTCAATCTCCAACATCAGCTTCTTTAATTGCGAATCCGATAAATTCAGTTTTTCACTAATCATTAAAGAATTAGATTTTTCCTTCTCTAATAACTCATTAGTTGTTTTTAACTCATTTTCAACGGCTTGAATTGCAGCCACATAACCTTCGCGCGCTTTTTTATTAGCTACCTCAGCATCTGACAGTGCCTTATTTAATTCACCTTTCTCTTTTTCTAATGAGTTAACCTTCTTAGTGAGATCAAGTTTATCCTCATTGGCCTTTAAGATTTGAGCCTGAGCCTGTTCATTTTTCTCTTCAATATTACCAATTTCCAACTTTAATTTCTGAACCTCCTGAATATTCGAAGCCATTGATTTTGCATAATCATTTCTAATCTTATCGCGGACTTGAGTCAACATCTCCACTTCTTTGACTTTCCCTAAAAATGCATCATTGGCTTTTTTAATTTCAAGCCTCGCAACTTCTTTAGCATTCAAAGACGCCTTCTGGTTTGCATCCCTTTCATTAATGAGAGTTTCCTCTAAATTAGAAATCTCTTCACCTTTATTTATCAATTCTTGCTCAGTCGAAGAGAGCTCATTTTTAACCGTTACAAGGTCATTTTTAACCGTTGCAAGGTGATTTGCTCGAACGAACATCCAAATTATTACTCCAACTAATAAAAAAGAAAAGATAACAGGGACTAGGACTGACCTTGACGCTTTAGGAGAAAACTCTGACTTTTTGTTTTCAGTTACGGAGTCGGTGGTTGTTTTGACTTCAATTTGATCCTTCTCATTATTTGTTAATGCCATTTTAACGAATCTTTGCTCCGCTAGCGCTTCCGGCGTAATCCATATCGTAAAACTTTTTGATCTTATTTTTTTCAAATCGTCTCCATCAGTTTGGAGGGAAGATACATTCACATTAGACAATTTTTCCTCAAAAGCTTCGATTGGGAAAGATGAAATCTCTTGATTCAGGTTTTGTGAAATTTCAGTCCAAATACTGAAAGCTTTAGATGGAGGCAAAGAAATAGGTTCAACCTGAAGAATTGCATCTTCTGTACTTTGATGATCCTCAGAATCTGAAGAATTTTGATTCAATTTTTCTACCGTCTTTTGATCTTGAATTGATCTTACCCATACAGTGAATGGCGTTGAACGACCTGGGTCGATAAGGTGCTTTACACTTTTTGAGCGTTCATTCCATATCCTCGCAAACCACCCGCCTTCGGGACGGCTGATTGCTGTGGGGTTCTTTTCTATATTTTCGCCTACTGGTCGTGCCATTTTTTAAAGAGAATCTCAGTTATGATTAATTCAAAAAGTAACACAGATTTCACTCTAAAATAAAGCTACTTAATAAATTCATCATTTTTCCTACCCACTATGAAGCATTGCGTTTATCCCAATGAGTGGCAAAATGTCTTTTCAAGCTATAAATCAAAAGCTTAAATCCAATTGCAAATATGCTGCTCGTTATCGATAACTACGATTCTTTCACATATAATCTAGTTCAATACTTCGGTGAACTTGGCGCCGCCATGGAAATTCGGAGGAATGATGAGGTTTCAATCGAAGAAATTAAAACTCTCAGCCCAGAGAAAATCTGTATATCTCCTGGCCCATGCACTCCCACCGAGGCAGGTATAAGTTGTGACGTAGTAAAGGAATTTGGACCCTCAATCCCTTTACTCGGAGTATGTCTAGGCCATCAATCAATCGGTCAAGTATTTGGCGGCGAAATTGTACGCGCCGAAAAACTGATGCATGGTAAAACATCCATGGTAGAACATAACGGCGAGGGACTATTTAATGATATTCCAAACCCTTTCGAAGCAACGCGCTATCACTCGCTACTCATAAGAAAAGATTCTTTTCCTGATTGTTTAGAAATTACAGCAGAAGCAAAAACAGATGAAAAAGAAATCATGGGCATACGTCACAAAGAATATCCAATATATGGTTTGCAATTTCATCCTGAATCCATACTCACCGGGGAAGGGAAAAAGCTTCTGTCCAATTTCCTTAAGTTGTAACACTTGGCGAATCGATGATAAATCAGTTCTACAATGACTTCGACATCGCACCCAGAAAGGAAGACGAAAATGATCGACCTGATGATTATAGAAGCCCATTCCAAATAGATCGGGACAGAATCATCTACACGCCTTCCTTTAGAAGGCTCCAAAGTAAAACGCAGGTATTTCTTTCTGGAGAGTACGATTTTTATCGCACTCGCCTAACCCATTCACTCGAAGTCGCTCAGATTGGAAGATCAATATGTAACCGACTAAAAAAAAGAAGCACCACTTTAAGTGATGAATACTTTATAGACCCGGATCTGGTCGAAGCGGCTTGCTTATCTCATGATTTAGGACATCCGCCTTTCGGTCATGCCGGAGAAAGAGTTCTACATTCAATAATGCAAAAACAGGGAGGATTTGAAGGGAACGCTCAAACATTACGCCAACTCACAGAGACTATATATGGTCAACGCGGAATGAACCCAACTCGAGCTTTCCTAGACTCTACACTCAAATATAAAACCTTATTATCTGAAATTCCTGAAGCTCCCAATCACTTCATTTATGATTATCAAATCAGCCATCTTGTATTTGCTTTCGAAGATAAAAACCAACTACTCCAATTGGAAGCTGGTAATGTAAGGAACTCATTTAAATCTGTGGAATGTCAAATCATGGACTGGGCTGATGACACCGCCTACTCCTTGAATGATATTGTTGATGGAGCCAACGCAGGATTCATCAATCTGCAAAATCTGGAGCTTTGGGCTGAGACCAATAACCTGAAAGGCAATGATGCAAAGAACTTAGATCAGCTATGCAAATCCATTCGTAAACAACGCCTCGAACCACTAATGGGTCGTAAAGTCGGCGACTTTATTGCTGCAGCAAATATTATTGGCGCTGAAGACAACTTTATGTCGAGCAGAACTGCGCGTTATAAATATAAAATAGATGTAAGCTCTGACATCGCCCAAGAATCCAAACTATATAAAAATATTTCTCTGGATCTTGTTTTTAAATCTCCACAACTTCAGCAATTAGATCATAAAGCCAGTCGAGTCCTAGGAGAACTATTTAATATTCTTTCTGAAAATTACATTTCAAAAACTAGAAACCCACTCAGACTAGTTAGTGCAGAGTCGGAAAAACTTATAGCCAATGCAGAAGAAGATTCAGCAAAGGCCAGAGTCATTACTGATATTATCTCTGAAATGACAGACAAATTAGCCGTTCGCACCTATCGCAGATTAGTAGATCCAAATTTTGGTTCCATATTGGATCTTGTATGAGACTTCCCTTACCTTGAAATCAGGGGTAATATAGAAACAACCCAATTTATCGTGCAGCACTACCCAAAAACCATTACCAAAATAATTACTTTTTCCTTATATATCCTTTACGGAATCAGTCTCACTTATAGTGAAATAGTTATTAATGAAGTTCATTATAATAGTGAACCTAACAATGCATTGAATGAATTCATTGAACTTCACAATGTTTCGGATAATACCATCAATATTTCTGGATGGTTCTTTTCTGAGGGAATTGAATATCGATTCCCTGAAAATACTGAAATTGAAGCGAAGAGTTATCTCGTAATAGCAGAGAACCCCGAAGAGCTCATTAAATCATTTGGTAAAGAAGCTTTAGGACCTTATTCAGGCAATCTAGCAAGTGATGGCGAACGCATTGAGTTGCGCCGTTCTAATGGAACAGTTGCTGATACAGTCCGCTACCAGTCCAGTTTCCCCTGGCCAGTCGGTGCAAATGGAACCGGATCCTCAATGGAATTAATTAATCCATTACTCGATAATGATTTGGGAGGTTCCTGGCGCAGTTCATCAGTTCCAGGAATATTACCAGAACTAACATTAATTGGCACAGGGAGTAGTGATTGGCGATGGAGGCCTGGGGATACTGAAGCGTCAGATCCAATTAGTGATTGGCGAAAAATAGATTTTATTGAAGATAATTCATGGGCCAACGCAACTCTTCCAATTGGCTATGGCAGCGTGCGTGGCATTGATATCGCAACAGAAATAAATGGGATGCGCAATTCATTTACCTCAGTCTTTCTCCGCAATGAATTCCACATTGATCCAGAAGAAATTCCTCAACAGCTGCAAATACGATTCTTGCTTGATGACGGAATGATCATATGGATTAACGGCACTGAAGCACTCCGATATAATATGAATATCGGCGATCCCTCATCAAACGGAACTGCCAGTAGAAACGGACAAGAAGGAACATGGAAAGAAGAAATCATTGAAGGTGTGGCTGGATACTTGCAAGAAGGAAAAAATACAGTTGCTGTACAACTCTTCAATGTCAGCAGCAATAGCAGTGATCTTGGACTAGAACTGGAAATCATTCGACCAAGTCGTGGAGAAGGAGAGCCGCCTATTCCCTCTCCAGGAACCAAGAACTCAACCTACACAAAAAATGCTCCCCCAATCACTAGACAAGTCAACCACTGGCCTAAACAACCAAAGTCCGATCAAGAAACAGTCATTACAGCAAAGATAACTGATAACGAGGGAGTGAAGAGTGTCAGACTCGAATATCAAGTCGTTGCTCCTGGCTCTTATATACCTGCATTTCTTGCAAAATCGACAAGCAAACTCATTTCTAGTCCTAACTCTCTACGTGAACCTAACCCTGTTTATCATGATCCGGAAAACTGGAAAACTTTGACAATGTTGGATGACGGAATTGGTAATGATGAAACCGCCGATGACAGCACCTTTACTGCAACTGTACCAAATCAACCAAATAGGAGCCTCTTAAGATACAGAATCATTACAGAAGACAACGATAGCAATAGTGTTCAGTTACCTTACGAAGATGACCCGGCATTGAATTTCGCCTCTTTCGTTTATGATGGCATACCCGATTATGTAGTTGAGAAAAGCAGGACATTTCCTACTCCTCACACATATCCGTCAGCACTCATCAATTCAATACCGGTATACCAAGTACTCACAGACTCAAAAGATTTTGATCAAGCCGTAGCATATAATGGCGGAGACCAAATAAGTCGTGGCAATTATGATGCCAGAAGTGCTTATAACTGGAACTGCAGCTTTGTCTATGAAGGCAAAGTATATGACAATGTTGGATATCGTTTGCGACAAAGAAATGCTCGATACTCAGGTAACGGAAGACGGAGCTTTAAATTTAGATTCAATCTAGGAAGCTATCCAAAATTTCACGATACCGACGGGGAAAGCTACCCTACAGAATGGAAATATCTGGCAACACACAAAATGAAGGGTTCGCGTGGAAATCATACATGGGGCATAGAACAAGCGGCTAATCATATCCTTTGGAATATGACGGGAACCCCGGCACCCTTCACTCATTGGTTCCATATGCGAGTGATCCGGGGAGCTGAGGAAGCCCCAAAAGGAAACAATGGGCAATATCAGGGAGACTATTACGGAATGTTATTGGCCATGGAGGAATTCGATGTTCGATTCCTTGATGCCCATAATCTTAAAAAAGGAAATCTATACAAGCTCATAAGTGGACGAACTGATGGAGTGTCAGTGAGGCGTTATCTAGCGAGAGAAGGTGTCGATGACGGATCTGATTTTAAAAATATAATATTCCAATTAAAACCAAACAAATCAGATGATTGGTTGAATCAGCATGTGAACTATAATTCTTGGAACCATTATCATGCTATCGTAGATGCGGTGCGCCATTATGATGTACAACCAAATACAAGTGAGCATCTAAAAAATCGTGCATTTTATTTTGAACCCTCAGAAGAAACAAATTATGGAAGACTCTGGGTCTTGCCTTGGGATTCAGACACTAGCTGGGGACCAAACTGGAACGGCGGCATGGGTTTTGTCAAACAAGCTATTTATGGAACCAATCCTCCAAGACCCGAATTTGATCTCGAATACCGTAACGTTGTAAGGGAGATACGAGACCTGATTTGGACAGAAGAACAAATTAATCTACTTCTCGATCCCCTCGCCGCCCGAATCTCTGGTCTAGTTAACGCTGACCGTGATCGATGGGTAGGGGCTAGCGGGGGCAGCGAAAGCCCTCCTCCCATAGAAAACGTAATTAATGATATGAAAAAGTTCGCATTCATTGGGGGATCTTGGGTAGGTGGAAATGATGGGAATATGGCTTCTATCTCCAGAGACAGTGGGACATCCGGAAGATCTGGCAGGGATGCTTATCTTGATGCACTTGGCTCCGATTCGTTAATACCAAGAAAACCCACAATCACATATGGGGGCATAGATAACTATCCACAAGGCGGACTGAAATTCGAAAGCTCCAATTTCTCAGACCCTAATGGCACTGGAAGTTTTAAATCAATGGAATGGAGAATCGCCGAAATAAGTCAAGGCAAGACTAATTTCATGAATACCGGATCTGAATGGAAATATCTTGATAACGGGATCGATCAAGGGAATTCGTGGAAAGAAATAGACCATGATGATGCAAGTTGGTCCCTAGGAAAAACTCCGGCTGGATTTGGCAGCATCCTGAAAACTCAAATAGTAACCACCCTAGACTTTGGCACCCAAACTTCAAATAAACATCCGACTTACTATTTCAGAAAAACAATCAACATTGATGATCCTGATCAGTTCAGTCATTTCGTTTTCAATATGCACGTTGATGATGCAGCAATCGTATATGTTAATGGACAAGAAATTATAAGAGACGGGTTTTCTGACAGTGACATTGTTAATTATAATACTTACGCTCCATCAGGAGGAAAAGAAGGCGTCTTCGATGCTTTTGAAATCCCTGCGAATGCGTTCTCAGCAGGCACGAACTTGATTGCCGTCGAACTACATAACCAGTCACCGGGAAGTAGTGATCTAGTTTTTGACATGTCTATTACCGCTGACGCTTCAATACTGGAACCAAAATTCGAATGGAATGCCAATTGGGAATCTGGTGAAATCAAAACGTTTTCTTCTGAAGTCACCCCCCCAGCTAATGCAGTGAGAGTTGGGAAAACATATAGGGCAAGAGTTCGTCATATGGATAATACAAACCGTTGGAGCCATTGGTCTGAACCTGCTGAGTTCACCGTCACTGAACCCGATCTGTCTCCATGGTCCAACTTAGTGATAAGTGAAATAATGTACAATCCCTCCCAACCCAGCATTTCTGAATTGAATGCCATGCCTGAACTCAACAATAACGACTTCGAATGGATAGAATTCCAAAACATTGGTTCAGTTTCAATAGACCTTGAAGAATTGCGATTTACAAAGGGAATCGAATTTGATTTCTCAGTCAGCTCAACAAAAAAAATAGAGCCAGGAGAAAGATTACTTCTCGTGGCTAATAATGCGGCGTTCAATCTTCGTTACGGCCATCCTTCGACACCACAATTCGTAGTAGGAACTTTCTCAAAGAATCTGTCCGACTCAGGAGAACGAATAAAACTAAGCTTCGGAGCAGG
>JABGYE010000228.1:0-6772 GCA_018675395.1 Akkermansiaceae bacterium | reverse complement strand
GAAATCTCTTTAGGCAATGAATTTTCCAAAGGCAAGGATGCTCTAAGAGAAGATAATATGCGGTACTTTCCTGCCAGAGTTGCAGCGGGCATACGTGTTTTGATAGTTGATGGAGATCCTTCTGGTATTTTTGGTCGGAGTGAATCCTTTTATCTTTCCAATGCTTTGTCACCTGGCGGGCCAGCGATTTCGGGAGTCGATGTGACAGTTTTGGATGATGCGGATTTTGATTCCTCTAATCTCTCGCAGTACGAAGTTATCTTTATTGCTAACTTGTACCGAATAACTGAAGATCGAGCTGCGGGGCTTGACGCATGGGTTAAGAATGGAGGAGGCCTCGTGTTGCTTTTGGGGGATCAGGTTGACGAAGATGTATACAATGATGTGTTATACAAGAATGGCTCAGGTCTATTACCATTTAAATTGTCGACTGTAGGCGGTGATGAAAATGAAGAGGAATGGGTTTATATAAAGCCTGAAAAACAAAATCATCCGCTCTTTCGCTTCTTTGAAGGTGATAACAAGCGATTGCTTGACCAAGTTAAAGTGTTTCGATGGTGGAATTCTGAAATTGACGAAAATGAAGATTCTCAAAACCTTCCGAATGTCGTTGCGTCGTTAACTTCAGATGACAATTCGCCTGTTATCGTTGAGACGCAAATGGGGGATGGGCGAGTCTTAGCGATTACCACTCCATTAGATAATGATTGGAACAATTTCCCTGAAAACGGAGCTTCATTTCTCATTACTTCACAGGAGTTAGTTCGATACATGTCCAGAAACATAGCTTCAGAGGGTATGATATCTGTAGCGGAGCCAATTCTTTATCCAGTCGATGTGAGGGAGTATCGGCAAGAAGCTAAGTTGTTAAGGCCTAACGGAAAAGTTCCAGTAAAAGTCGAAGCTTTGCCTCAAAATAAGAACAATTTGAATGATCTTGAGTGGACATTAGAATATGAAAATACCGACCAAAAAGGCATTTATGAGATTCAATTTGATAGGGCGGATGGAAGTGGTATGAACTCATTGGTATTCGCTGCAAATATTGATACCGGAGAAAGTAATCTTAGTCGAATAAGTGCAGCGAATATTCGCAGTGATCTAGGTACAGCAAATGTTGAGTTTTTGCCATTTGGTAGTTCTGTTCTTGCAGAGAAAGCAGATGTTGTTCGGAGTGAAATGTGGAAAGTTATTCTTATGATATTGGGTGCATTGTTGATGGTAGAGTTGTTTTATGGTTGGTGGATAGGTGCTCGTAGATGATGAATAATAAAAGTAAAAATATTAAAGTGAAGAAAGTGGATAAAGTTATGCGCATTTACTTTTTCTGTGTTTTGAACTTTTTTGCGATTTCAGGTATTTCTCATGGGCAGATACGCATAGAGCCTCTTGAAAAGTCGAATGAAGAGCTGACTAATTCTCAATGGCTGGAAGGAGCGACCTTGAAGACTGACTCTACAGTTGATGAGTTAATGGCTAGAGCAGAACAGTTTTCGAAGCAGGGAAGATACGATCTTGCGAGTAGTCTTTGGCAGACTGTAATCGATTCGAGCAATGATTTAGTATTTAGTAATGAAGAGTGGGTTGAGCGAACTCTATCGCATCAATATGAATTGTATCGCTCAGTTTCAGGTGAGATTGAAAATGCCCTTTCGGCATTGCCTGTAGAGGGGCTTAAAGGTTATAGGCTTAACGCTGATGCCGAAGCAAAAGAGATTCTATCGTCGTATGTGGATGAAGACCGGGAAAAGGCTTTAGCTGAAGTAGTCCAAAGATATTTTTTAAGTTCCTTCGGAGATGATGCGGCCTTTGAATTGGCATGCTTTAAATTAGATCGTTATGAATTTCTTCCTGCGATTCGTTTGCTGGAGAAGATCATTGATGATTATCCTGATTCTGATGTTAAGAGACCTGAAGTTGTTTTAAGAATAGCAGCTTTAAATGCTCGTGTTGGAGATGTTCAGAGGTCACGAAAATTGTTGGCCGAGCTGAAGAATGATGACGATTCTCTCCTTCCTAAGGATTTAATTCGTATAGTAGAGGAGGATATTGCCAAAGTTGATCGATCAAAAGTTAGCAGAAATGTTTCAGAAAAAGTTTGGCCAATGATAATGGGAGTGCCTTCAAGGTCAGGAGTAATGCGTGATCCAGAGAGTGTGCCTGCCGAAAAGGGCGGAGCTGTATGGATTCAGAATTATGAATTAACTGTACCTGATGGGTGGCCTGAACTTCCCACTGATACCCCTAAGGCAGCTTTAAGTGACATGAGTGATCCTTTTGCTAGAAGGAATCTTTTTGGTTCATCCATAAATGGAAATGGAAATGGAAAGCTTACAAATGATCAGATTTTATCTTCGTGGAAAAAACATGGTTGGATGCCTTCAGGTCAGCTTCTTTTTGATACTGGATATGTATATTTTAAGAATGATAATCGATTAGTTTGTGCGGATTCTGAATCAGGTGAATTGAGATGGCTTGGTTTTAGGAATGAGTATCCTCAACCTAATTTCACAAAGAATTATAGGTTTAGGCGGCCGGCTAATGCTAATAATGCTAAGAGAATTCCACGTGAAGTAAAAGAGGTCCAGTATTTCTCTGATCATGTTAATCAATCCATGTGCATTGTTGGAAATAAGATTATTACGATTCAGGGAATTCCTGTTGATTTTGTTGAGGAGGGGATAGCTAATGCTGAAGTTCCTGATCCAGTAGCTGGCAGAGCTGCGATTGTTAATCGAGCAACTACGGGGCCGCCTAGGATGCGAAAAAATAGGTTAGTGGCTTACAATTCGAGAAATGGTAAATTGCAATGGATGCGATCAGCCGTTGAAGGCGGTGGAGATATGATTAAGGGAGGTTGCTTCATTGGCGCACCAGTTCCCTATGCGAATTTACTATTAGTCCCAGTGCTGGAAGAGTCTGGAATTTATCTTACTGCTATTAACCCTGACAGTGGTGCGACTCAGTGGAGAACATTCCTTGGAGATGAACCGGAGCCTGGAGTAGCTTCGCATTCCCTTGTAATGGTTGCCGTGGATGGAGGCGAAGCCTACATGGTGACTGGATCAGGATTAGTATTTTCATTGGATGCAATTTCGGGATCGTTGAACTGGGTGGTTCGTTATCCTAGAACAGCGAAGAATAATGCAGCAAGGATGCAGCAGCTACAAAGGTTCGGAGGATTTGCAAGAGGAATGAACACTTATAATGAGTTTGATGGCTGGAGCGTAGATACAATTATTCCAGCATCTAATGCGTTAATTGTGGCTCCAAGCGATTTTAACCAGTTGATGGCATTTGATAGGCGCACCGGCAAACTTTTATGGGAGTCAGCACGTTCGCCCGGAAATGCTGGGCAAGAGGACGGCTATGTTTTAGGAGTGTTAGATGATAGACTTTATGTTGCCGGGACTGATGTCTTAAGGTGTTATAAAGTAAGGGGAGGAAAGATGTTGTGGGAAAAAGTATTTCCGAGAGGCTATGGGCGAGGGGCGCTCACTACTGATGGTATATATGTTCCTTCAGGTTTCGATAAGGTTATAAAGTTTCGATTAAGTGATGGGGAACAAGAAAATGCAGTAGGCATCGTTCTTACGGATAATCAACCTGTTGGGAATTTGTTTTCAAACGGGAAGAGGCTTTATTCCCTTGGCTTGCGTCAAGTGTGTTCTTTAGGTGAGGCGAACGCTGAATTGGAGTCTAGTGTGGAAAAGGAATTAGATGAAAGCAAAGAGAACTAATTATTTTTAGACTTAAAGAAAACAACTGCAAATTTTTTACTAACACCATAATGATAAGAAAAACAGAGTTGCACAGTAAATTGAGAGGGCGTCGTGCATTTCTAAAAACTGCAGTAGCTTCGGCTGTGATGCCATTGAGTCATGTGTCTGCGGCGAAAGAGAAGACTGCCGATGAACTCATTAATGAATCTGCTAGAAAAGCGATTGATAAAGGCCTTAGCTTTCTTTCAGGTAGACAAATTCAAAGGGGAGCAGATAAGGGTGCTTTTGGAGCATCTGGATATGCAGGCAGTGTAGGTATTTGTGGTCTCGGAGGCCTTGCTTTCATGAGCGAGGGTAGCACTCCGGGCGTTGGCCGTTTTGGGAAACAGGTAGACCTGTGTACAGAATTTTTAATGAGGCATACTGGGCCAACCGGTTACATAGCAAGAGGCTCGGGTGCGATTGGGAATATGTATGCTCACGGGTTTGCAATGCTTTGTATGTCTCAGGCTTATGGTATGTCACGTAAAAGGGAACTTGGTCAGAAGCTTAGGTCTGCAATTAAGTGTACTCTTGCAGCTCAAAATGACCAGGGTGGGTGGAGGTACCGACCGGTAAAAAGTGATGCTGACCTTTCGGTTACTGTGTGCCAAATAATGGCTCTACGAGCAGCGAGGGATTCCGGCATTAATGTTCCGGATAGCGCTCGGGAAAAGTGCATTGATTATGTTAAAAAGAGTCAAACAGCAGATGGTAGCTTTAGGTATACGATGCGCGGTGGACATACAACTTTTGCCCTTACTGCAGCGGGATGCGTCTCTCTTTTTAGTGCTGGAATTTATGATGGTCAACAGATCGAAAAGGGATTGAAGTATCTCAAGAGGCGTAAAGATAATGTGGAAAGGCACTATTTTTACTATGGACACTATTATGCTGTCCAAGCGATGTGGCATGCTGGGGGTGAGTGGTGGAATGATTGGTACCCTGGCATTAGAGATAAATTAATAACATCCCAAGGTGCTAACGGTGCTTGGGGTAATTCTTCTTATGGGCAAGAATTTGCAACAGCAATGGCATGTATTATCCTTCAGATGCCCAACGACATGTTGCCTATCTTTGCTCGCTAATAATTATTTTTAAGGAACAATAAGTTGGAAATATTTTTACAGTGGATTGGGTTTGATCGAGACAGTATTCCTGAGGGGGCTGAAGTGTCTTTTCATTTTGCTAACTTACCAGAGTCTTGGGGTGTCTTTGTTTTTTCGGCAGTTGTGTTATTGATTGGATGGTTTGTTTTTAAGCTTTACCGCAAAGAGAATGATGCTTGCCCACCCTTGGCCAAGAGGGTCTTGGCTTTAATTAGAATGACCGTCTGCCTTTTTCTTTTAGTTGTTTTTTTGGAGCCTTCTTTGAGTTATACAAAATCTAGATCCTTGCGACCTGTTATTTCCTTATTGCGTGATTCTTCAGAGTCGATGAATATAAAGGATAGATATGTGGATGGTGTGTCAGCAAAGGCGGCGGCTTCAGTAATGGGGGTTACGATCGAAGGGATCAGGTCGGGTAAGCCGTCAAGGGTTGATATTGTAAATAAAATACTAAACGAGGGTGATTCAGAGTTCATTAATCAACTAAGTGAAAAAGGAAGGCTGCAGGTGCTTGACTTCTCCGACAGAGTCACTGAAGTCGATGTGCAGGAAAACAAGAGCCAGAGTGAAAATGAAAGTGATGAATCCGCGATTGAACTTAATAAAGAGCGAATAGTTTTCCCTCATCTTGAGGCCAATGGACCAGGCACTGACCTTTCAGGAGCGATCCGTGAAGCGTTAACTGAAAAATTGACTTCAGCTGTTTTAGTTTTCACTGACGGTCAACATAATGCTTCTAGTCGAGTTGATGAAGTGGTTCTTTTTTCAAAGAAACGCAATGTCCCTGTTTTTTTTATTGGTTTGGGCGATTCAGACAGACCCCAGAACATAAGCGTTACAAATCTTTATGCAGATCCTCAAGTATGGAATAACGACCCATTTCAAATACAGGCAGTTCTGAGAGCTGAGGGGGTCGGAGAAGAGTCTATCAGGGTCGATCTTGTTGAATTGATTGAATCGGATGATGGGGAAGTTATAGACAAGCTAATAGAATCCAAAGATATCGAATTAGCGTCTGAGGATGATCAGGTCAAGATAGATTTTTTACACACTCCGAAGAGTCCTGGAGCTAAGCGGTTCACAGTCCGATCAACTGTTCTTGATGATGAATCTAACAAGGACGACAATCAGCCTCCTTCGCCAGTGAGAGTGCAGGTTCTTGATGATAATGCAAGAGTGCTAATGATTTCTGGAGGACCTAGTTGGGAGTATAGAGCATTAGCGCGCCTACTTAATCGAGAGAAAATGATTAATCTTTCTTGTTGGCTTCAGAGTTTAGATGATGGGCGACTTCAGCAGGGTAATACCCCAATTGATCGGATGCCGTCGACTCGGGAGGAACTCTTTAAATATGATGTCATTGTAATGCTAGACCCAGATCCGAGGGAGTTTGATGTTGATCTTATTGCCCTTTACAAGAAATTTGTTCGCGAACATTCCGGAGGATTGCTTTACATGCCAGGGCCTGTTTTTGGTGGTAGATTTTTAACTGGCGCGCAAACGTCAGAAATTTCAGATCTTTTACCTGTTAAATTAGGAGATGTTGGAAGCATGGAGGTCGACGGGCTGCTTTCTTCTAATGATCGTGAATGGCCTTTGGCTATTGTAGCAGCAAATACAGATCAACCGATAATGCGATTTTATAATGATCCTCAACAGACGTTGACACAGTGGAAGAAGCTTCCGGGAACTTATTGGAGTTTTCCTGCGCTAGAACCAAAGCCCGCGACTCGTGTTTTGATTGAACATTCTGACCCCACTCTTCGAAGGAAAGAGGTGGCTCGTCCTTTGTTGGTTACAGGTCAGCATGGGTCAGGTAGAACAACGTATCTAGGATTTGACGGCACTTGGCGATGGCGCACGAAAGGATTGGATGCTGAATTTTTTAAAAGATTTTGGATT
>JABGYE010000392.1:0-9946 GCA_018675395.1 Akkermansiaceae bacterium | reverse complement strand
GGATGCCCCCCGGAATTGGAAGCCAAAGAAGCTCACCGTCCCTCACCTGCGGAGTCGGGCTAAGGTCTATTTGGCGATGGGGGATCTGGAGGCCGCCTCTGCCGACGCGGAAGAAGTCTACCTGACGGTGAACAGCAAAGCCGGTTATCTCAGCATGCGAACGGACGAGCTGGAAGAGACCGCAGCGCTTCGGGAGACCATCCAAAAGATGCGGGACGAGGCGAAGCAGTAGCTGGTTCACTTTGAATGGCTTAATATTCTGGCAAATATAATCTTATAGATGCGAGTAATTGTTATTTTAACTAGCTTAGAAAAGAAAATTTCTTAGTGGGTTCTATTTTGTTAAATCTGGTAGTTAATTCAGTGGTGACGAATAATCTATTGGTAATTGTGGTATTGGAATCAGGTTGCAGGATTCAGGAGTCATCTGATAGAATCACTTCGATGAAACGAATACTTTCGTTACTAGTGCCCCTTATTCTGTTTCTTGGGTGTGGAACTGTGAAAAATGTACACAGGGACCAATTAGTACTATCCAAGAACCTTGCAGACAACTCGGTCACCTCGATTCCTGACAGGCTAGTGGTTCTAACTTTTGATGATGGAAACATTAGCGATTTGACTACCGCTGCACCGATCCTTAAGGGGCACGGTTTTGGCGCGACCTTCTACATTACTTCGGGGTGGGTAGGTAAACCGGGAAGGCTCAATTGGAAACAGGTCAAGGAACTAAACGATCAGGGTTTCGACATAGGGAACCATTCTGCATCGCATCCTAACATGCTCCATATATCTGAGGACGAAATACGTGAGCAGATAATTTCCTTTGATGAGGTATGTGCAGAACATGGAATCCCCAAAGCGACGTCCTTTGCTTATCCTGGTGGGCACCATGACAGACGAATGGTAAAGGCGCTCGCTACAGAAGGTTATTTGACGGCGCGGCGGGCCGTTTCACCGGAGTACCCTCTCTATGACCGTGGCGGTCCAGGTCCTCTCTATAATCCTAGTGAGGATGATCCGTTTCTAATTCCAGGTGCTTACGTTCGTGGTAACCTGTCATCCAGTGACCAAGAATTCGAGGAGGTTCTTAGTGGGGTCAGAGACGGATCCATTTGTGTGTTGATTTATCATGGTGTTCCTGATGTTCATTCTCATTGCAGTACAAGCGTTGAATTATTCACTAAGGACATGCAGTACCTTAAAGATAATGGATTCAAGGTAATTTCGGTCCGGGACCTTTCTAAGTACATTGATCTAACTAAACGCCCTAAGGATATTTATGAGCCACTCTTGGCTCGTCTGGGCGTCAGTCCGAAGGCTTTGAAATGCGATGCCTTGAGTAAAAATCCAGTCTTCAGTTGGGAAATTGAAACGACACGCCCACAGGGACAATCGGCTTATCAAATTCTCGTTGCTAGCAGTGAAAAAAATCTCGATTCTAATGAAGGGGATCTTTGGGACAGTGGGAAAGTAGTATCGAATCAATCATCAGAAATCCCTTATGCCGGAAAATCTCTGACTCGAGTAGAGAGATTGTATTGGAAAGTCCGATGCTGGAATGATCCGGACGAGACGGAAATTAAGCGCGTTAGCAATTGGAGTGCTAAGGAAATACTTGGTGAAATGGGAAAGATACGCGTGAGTGACTATAGCTCAGCAGTTAGTTTTAGCTTCGAATAATAATATGTTACTGGGTCGTGCATAAAGAAGACATCAAAGTCTCTTTGTCTCGATTGCTCATCATGCTATAAATGATCTAGGGCCATCCATGATGAAATACTTACTAATCTCCGCGCTCTGGGCATTTTCTTTACTGATTGCGTATGGCCAGGGACCAGTTTTTAACGCTCAAACATTTGAAGTTTCTGAATTGAGTGAAGTGGGCACTGAGGTGGGTATTCTGGTCGCGACTGATCCGGAAGGGGATGTTCTAACTTTTTCCATTGTTATAAACACTGACCCTGACGATGATCAAGTTTCGGCGTTTTTAATTGATGGTGACCGTCTCCTCGTCGCTGATTCTGGGGACTTCGATGGTCAAGAGGGAGAGGCTCTAAGTATTATAGTTCAAGTCAGTGACGGAGTACTTTCTGCCAATGCGTTAATCACTGTGAATCTTACCGAGCCTAAAAATGAAATCGTATTGTCTTCATCCGTGTTACCCCAGAATGCGGTTCCATTTACTCTGGTTGGAACGCTGAGTACAAGTGATTCAGATTCTGAAAGTCATAGTTACCGTTTGTTGACCGAAACTGAATCAGTTCCTTCTGAGCTGATTGTTTTCTCGGACGAATGGATATACCTTGATGACGGGTCCGATCAAGGCATCGCCTGGCGTGAAATTGAATTTGATGATGGAGATTGGTTAAGTGGCGATTCGCCGTTAGGATATGGAACTTTCGGAAGCGATACTCCGACCACGATTGTGAGCTTCGGGGATGATTCTAATAATAAGATTCCAACGACTTACTTCCGTCATTTTTTTGAAATTGATGCCCCTTTACTGGTAGATTCTTTATCCATTGATTTGGAGGTTGATGATGGGGCTATTCTTTATATGAATGGTATTGAATTGCTCAGGTACAGGGCCGATGGAACGGGCTCGTTCGATGATTTTGCCAGTGGAACTGCCGGGGGCGGAGACATTTTGGAGACGGTTTCGCGGTTTGTTGTGACTGATGGATTGGCTCAGGTATTGCGTGAGGGTACAAACGTCCTTGCAGTTGAAGTTCACCAAGCCAATGGCACTAGCAGTGACTTGTGGCTTAACCTTGGAATTGAAGCGATCTTGCGTCGGACAGGGATCTCTGATGCGGAGCATTTCTACCTTATCGGAGATCAACTTTATATTAATAAATCAGTCATTGAAACAAACCGATCTGCTGGAGACTCATTTTCTATTTCAATTCAATCGACTGACGATCAAGGCAATGAAGTGATTGGAGAGGTTATTATTGATGTTGGTGCAAGCTCACTTAATTCACCTGATGGAATTAGTCTTGGTGGGAGAAATCTGATAGAGCAACAGGCATCAGGCACAGTCGTGGGTGAGCTTTCCGCTTCGGACCCTGATGGAAATTCTTTCACTTTTAGTGTTCTTGCGGATCCTGATTATCCAGCAAATGATTTTTTTACAGCTAAAGGAAATTCTCTAGTGACAACTGCTCCACTTGATTTTGATGAGAAGTCACAGTTGTCAATTCTTGTGACAGTCACTGACAGTACGGGGCTCAGCTATTCTGAGGAATTTTCTATTAATGTCCTTCGTCTAGAAGAGCCTCCAACGGAAATTATTTTGGATCCGAATGTACTTGATCCGAACGCAGAGGCAGGAGACCTGATTGGGATTCTTAAAGCAATAGACCCTAACTCGGATCAGGAACATACCTTTGAATTAGGAATGTGGCCGACAGTGATCGAAGAGGCCATTGTTCCGTTCGGCTCTTCGTGGGTCTTTCTTGATGATGGGACTGATCCGGGATCGACATGGATAGGCGGTGGTTTTGATGACTCTTCATGGAAAGTCGGACCGGCTCAGTTAGGATATGGAGACGGCGATGAAGCCACGGTCGTTGCGTTCATTGATACTGACCCGCTAACGGAAGGTGTTCAAAAAAATGCCACGACTTATTTTCGTCACGTGTTCGAGGTCGATGAGCCTGCAGGCGGAGGGTATCTGTTTAGGGTTCTTTATGATGATGCGGCTATTATTTATGTAAATGGAATAATTATTGCGGCGAGTGCGAGTCTTCCTGTGGATACTCAGTTTGATACTTTTTCCAATGGAACTTCAAATGATAATGAACTCAGTGACTATCTTTCCATACCCCCGGGAGTGATTGGTGCTGGAGATAATATAATTGCAGTTGAGGTTCATCAGGCAGGCGATAGCAGCTCGGACATCAGTTTTGACTTTGAGTTGTCGCCTCTCGTGATTAGTCCGTACCGTGATTATTTTGCGATTGAAGGAAATGAACTTGTAGCTGCTAAGGACTTTAGTGAACTGGATATAGTGCCGCCGTTCACATTTCAAGTCCCCATCGTTGCGATTGATCCGTTCGTAGGAAGTGTTGAAAATTTGATTCCTGTTTATCTTAATTTTGCAGACTCGGATAATGATGGTCTTTTCGATTCAGTTGAAACCGACACTGGAGTGTTTGTGTCTGAAGATGATACTGGGACGGATCCGAACAATCCCGACACTGATGAGGATGGCTGGAAGGACGGGGCAGAGGTAAAACTTAACACTTCACCCTTTGATGATCGGAGTAGGCCAAAGTTCCAAGTCCAAGGAGGAATAAACAATTCGAATCAATTCAGATTACTATTTCCGGTAGTAACAGGAAATTCTTATTCTATAGAAGGCTCTGGTAATCTGAGGGACTGGCAAGTGCTTGAATTTGGTATTGAGGGTGATGGTGAAGCTGTTGAAAGAACTTATTTAACGAGTGAGGCTTTCCGTTTTTATAGAGTGAAGAGGCAGTAAGGGCTCTTGATCTACTTGGTTTCTTGAATCCTGTAGAAGCGTTTTTTTGGTTGTGAAAAGTTTATTTGAGTGTCTGTGAATGCCTCAGTCATTTCTTTTAGTGCGTATCGCTTGCCAAGCTCTTCCCAATCATTTCCATTCAGTGTATTACTGGCGCTTATCGTATACAATTTGCCTGGTTGAGAATCCCACTTGATTGTTAAGGTTCCGGCATCTAGGTCCGCTTCAATATTAGTAATTGGAGTCGGAGAGGTTTTGAAAAAGATCCCTTCAGAATCCGCTGCACCTAGTGCTGCTGCCGTTTTTTCATCAATTACTGTATCAACGAAGGCCAGTGCTCCGACCAGGATTTCATGAGATTCGCCATCATTATCGTTGAAGAGGATCACATGTGGGGCAGTTCGCCGGGGAGGAGTAGGCAAAGCAAATCGAGAGCCTTGGAGGCTATCAAATCCCTGAAACTCATGGACTCTCTTACCATCGATATAGTAGTTAACCTTTGAGGATTGTAGATCCGCAGTGAAAATCACTCTGTGCCATGTGTCGGCCTGGAACGTTCCGGAATCTGAATAACCTAGTCGACCAATCCCTACCGATGAATTATTTTTAACAAAGAAGTCAGCATCGTCTGTATTGTTCGGTGTGGCATTAAAGAAAGGAGTCCAACCGAGTGGTGAAGGAACGAGAACATCAAAGACGAACGTGTATTGATTGATGTCTTCACCGCCCCCGTTAGGCTGAGTGGAGTTAAAGCTCAGCAAAATCCCCTGCATGGGATTATCGAAGGTGGGCAAGTTGAGATAATTAGTGGGTCCATTTTTCATGTGGGGAACAGTGTTGCCGTCACTGGTCTGCCATTTAATTATTGGTGCAGTTGAGGTGTTAAAGTTTAAGACTGAGTCACCTGCGACAGAGCCGAGTGTGCCGTTAAGGTGCCATTCTGTAAGATTTCCATCTACCGCTGATTTGGCGGTAGTGAATTGCCATACCTTTCCCTTTACGGTTCCGTTCTTGGTGACAGTGTCCACTTTCCAGAAATAGGTAGTTCCCGCTTCGAGTAGATCGGTCCGATGCATATCAGCAGTGGTTTCTACCAAGAACGGAGGTGGATCAGTGGTTCCTAAGTGGATTTTGTGAGATTGAACATCTCCCATCGCTAAAGTCCAAGACAATAAGGGGTTCCCCAAAACGTCAGCCTCTTCATTCATTGGTTGAGGGTTGCTGGCCTGCGATTCGCGAGGAGGTTGTACCATTTCCATTACGATGGGCATGTCAGTTTCAATGTAATCAACACCTGACTCAGCTACTGCAATCATGGTGTCAGGATCCAGTACAGTGAAGACTTCGACTATCATTCCCTCAGCCTTAGCCGCTGCAGTGAAATTTAAATCGATTCCTCCGTAACCAATCGAAAAACCAATGACCCCAAGCTCACGAAGATTACTGAAGTAATTAGGGTCAGTTTGCCAACTAGGGTCAGGAGTTCCCCATACAATTTTTGCTTCGGGTAATAAGGAGCGAATTTCGGCAGCGTATGGTTTATTTCCTGGGGTCCAGAACCAAAGATCCTCAAGAGGGAATTCACTCGCGTTGACGGCATTTGCCAAGCCCTGTGCTTGATCCTTGGTTTTGATGTCTAGGTAGATGATTCCCTTGCCCTTATTCTCAGTTAGTACTTCTTCGAGCGTTGGTACACGCGTGCCGGCGAAGGTAGGAGAGAACCAGAAACCGGCATCCAGTGATTTGACCTCTTCCAATGTCATGAGGGCAATTTCTCCGACCCCATTAGTCGTTCGGTCAACAGTGTCATCGTGAAAAGCGACTATGACTCCATCACTGGTCATCCTAGTATCAATTTCTGTTCCTGCGGCGCCGTCCAGGAAAGCTTGCCTAATAGAGAAGAGTGTATTTTCTGGTGCGCATGCAGATGATCCCCGGTGCCCGAGGGTATTTACGACGCGAGACATGAATTTATTATATGGAGGAGCTGCTGGCCCGGGAGCGTCTGTGCCTAGAGGATTCACGCCGCCCAATGCTACTGCCTCATCATGAGTCAATTTACGGTCTATTATAGAAATGCTCGAAACATAACCTGAAGCAGTTTCTCCATTCTCATCGGTAAAGAGTAATAGGTCGGACACAAGAGACCACCGGTCATTGAGCCCTGACCCAGTAGTGCCAATGGCTCCGATTGCCTGCCCATCAATGTATCGTTGTGCTTGCCCTTCTTTGGATGCTGCTCGAACGGACCAGATGATCCGGTGCCAAGTATTGGGTTGGATTGTCCCTCTATAATTACTGTTAATGCCAATTCCATTGCGCCGGTCAATAAATAATTCGCTGTCTGATTGGTTAGTGACGTCAGTCTGGACTAGTGCATGCCATCTGTTCATTGAGGCGGCCGGAAATAAGACATCCATGACCAATGTGTAATTTGAGACAAAACCATCGCTCTCTCCGTAAGGGCCGTTCGGGTCAAAGTTTGGTTTTAGTTGGTAACCTTGATCCTTAGTGCAGGCCGGGAAGGACATGACTTGCATCTCCTTACCCATAGCGAGGGGAAGATTAAATGAAGTTGCATTGCCGAACGTAGTATTATCAGCTCCCCATTCAGTTGACCAAGGATCATAGTAATCCATCTTTGCGTTGCCTGATCTAGCTTCGAATCTGTTATCTGGATTATCGAATGTCCAAGTCGTCTTATCCCCATATGAAGAGCTTCTAAAAGAAGCAAGTATTAGGAAAATGAAAATAAAGTATTTCATATGGTTATGTACGGGATAAGACCTTTTGTTGAGTCGGCGTTTTTACTTATCCAAAGCGAATCGGTAAAACTTCTTCCCGTCAGGGATAGGGATAGTGCGTGTCATTTCTCCTTCAAGAGAAGTCCACTCAACAAGATTGTCGCTCTGTTCAATGGTTAGTCCTAAAGTGATGTTCTGATCATCAGGCTCGACTGTAAGAACTATAGATCCTGCTCGAGCGTCACGAACCTGCTCAAGAGTTGGGCGTTTCTTTAACTCAGCGATCATGGCGTCCTTTTCGGAGATCGACGCTACAAGGTTTTCGAGTTTTGCGTTCATGTCATTAATTTGCGTTTTGAGTGCATCAATCATAAGTGCATTCGTTGCGGACCTTTCAGCGTTGCTTTCAGTCTTAGGGATTAGTTCACTAGCGTTAGATTCCAAGGCGATAATTTTTTCAAAGGCTTGCCCCGTCAGTGCAGTTAAGACAGAACCAAGGTAACGAGTATTGGTTAGTTCAGCGGCTCCGAGATTTGCGCCGAAACCCACCAAAAAGCTACCATCTATAGACAAGATCCATCCTTCCGGAAGAGATGACGGTCGGCCTACAATGTAACCAGAAAGGACCTTATACATATTGGATCCAGTAAAATCGGCGCCACTGAGATTACTGTTAAAGATTAAAGCGTTAGTAAGATTTGTGTTTTTGAGGGTCGTGTTGACCAGTAAGGCTTGCTCTATCTTGCTATTCTTGAGATTAGAATTACTAAGATTAGCTCCGCTCAGGTTGGCTCTCCCAAGGTTAGATTCCTGCAAGTTGGCATTCTGAATATTGGCGCCTCCGAGTTCTGTTCCTAAGAGAGCTGAATTACTCAGATCTGCTCTTTCCAAGATAGCGTTAGTGAGGTTTGCTCGGGTCAAGTTTGCCCCTTTAAGATCAGCTCCATTTAAATCAGCTCCAATGAGGATTGCATTGGGTCCAATGTTATATCCATTAACTACCCCCGTCCCGTCATCTCCTATTTGTGCGAACGTTGAGATCCGGGGAATTACAAAAATCAGTACAGCTATAAGTATTGTTTTCATGCTGATACTATCAGGCTATCATAGTAAAAAACAAGCTATCCGTGGGAGTTCAATAGGCTTCAATACTAAAAGAAAATTTATTGGGTGTTGTTATTTTACGGCGTTCGATAAAAGATATCCTGTATATGATTTTTAATTTATCCACTTCCATTTCAGTGCTCATTCTTTTGCTTTGGAATACGGTTTCCGCTTTAGAAGACCCCGTCAAAGATCAGGGCAATGGATCCACAAAGGATAACTTATTGAATGTTCTTGAGACTGAATCTTATGCATTTACGCCTTCACTCCGTAAAGCATTTTTAGATCATGCCAGGCAAGAGGCTTCATTAAGAATCAAGGAAAAAGATTTGAAGATTCCTCAGGAATTTATTGATTGGATTGATTCTGATCTGGATATTGCGAGTGGTGTTTATGCTGCGCACCACAAGCCAGAGGACGTTCTGTTGTGGTTATATTCGTTACGCTTTGATCTTGGTAAGGATAAGTTTGAGAAGTACCGGCAGTTGGCTTTGGCGGTGGCTTTGGTCAGCGCAAAGGAAGGCATGGAGGCAGACATATCACCTCGTGATCCTCTAAAAATTATCATTCCTGACGATCCTCGAAAGTTGGTTAACACTAAAGGTTTGGGGAGAAAGATGGACGTGAATGATCATATAATAAATTTTCTCAATGATTATACAATCGAAGAAAAGGTTCTCTTAGATTCCAATAAAAGATCGAAGCTGAAATATGATAGTCGAGGTATTGCTATTGCATCATCAGATGACAAGAAAATAGATAGTCAATTAGGTTCTGAGACGAGGACTCGCAGTCTCTACGCGTCAGATGTATTGGCTAGTCAGGAATTGCAATCAAAGTTCAATTCCTACATGGAATCTAAGGGCCTTGATATAAGTATCGATTGTGGAGAGAAGATTGTTCATTGGGACAGTAAGGCGATGGTTCGGGGCGAGTCCTACAGAAAGATCAACGAGGCTTACGCTCTGTTCCGTCAAGCATATGAGGCTAAGGGTTTGCTGCCATCGAAGCGTGACGACTTTGCTTCACCGGCTGAGCGGTGCGTTTACTTGATAAGGAACTATGAATATAAATTTCCGCCTAAGGTTCAGGAAGAACGGAAGTGGCCGCGGTTCCCTTTGACTGCTCCTTGGCCTTTATTGACCATGCTTGCCGCGGATCGCCAGCCTCTCCGCGAACGCGAAGAGCGGTGGATTGCTTTTAGGGATCATGGAGAATTCTATAAATATGGTGAATACATTGGCGGCATTGCTCAACAGCATACTATGCAATCGGCGAGGAGGCTCAAGCCGTACCCATTCACTTATGCTACTATTCAAATGATGTTAAAGGATGGTGGAGTCTGTGGAACGATGGGCTCTATATCAGCGCGTGGACACAATATCCTTGGCGTCCCTTCTTGTCAGGCAGTCCAACCCGGGCATTGTGCGGTTGTTTATTTTCAGTACGACCCTAAAGGGGGCTCTTACAGCTGTAAGGGTGGGCAATACGCGACGGGTGGAGACGAGAAGACTGGACCCTTCACGCCGTGGCCATTTGATTCCTCATTTAAGAGGACAGGGCGAAAGAACGGTTACGAGATAGCGTTTCATAATCGTAAGCCGATGGT
>JABGYE010000308.1:0-9929 GCA_018675395.1 Akkermansiaceae bacterium | reverse complement strand
TGTAAGGAACAAATTACAAAAGGGGTGTCCGTAAGGGCACCCCTTTTTTTATCGTAATTTTCTGGCCTGATCAGAAAGTTCATCAAACAAAGAACCTGTAACTGAGACTTCCATGTCAAAAACATCACCAATGATCTGAGACCAACCAAGTACAAAATAGTCCCATCCATCCTCTATTAAAAGACACTTATCCTCTCTCTGCTTCTTTGCCTGCTGTAAAAATCTTAGCTCTCCACGATAATTAAATTCCCAGATAACCCCACGTTTAGGAAAATAAGCCCGGTCTGTTAAGGGTGAACCGGGGCCATCCTTTCCAAGGCCCGTCGCGTTAACTACCATCGAATCAGAAGGAAGTTTTGCCATAATCTGATCTGCTAACCGAGGCTCAGATGTAAGATACGGTATCACGCGGCCTTTAGCACCCCAAAGCTCAGCAGTTCTTATAAGATTATCAAGACGGCCCTGACTCCGGTTCGCTATATGGATCTTTGATGGGCAATCATCAGCTCGGCCGCCATTAAGAAAATACCACACTAAGGCAAGTGAAGAACCACCGGCCCCGAGTATCAGAGCCTCAGCCCCGGATTTACTAAAATGATCATCCGGCAGAAGCCTTTCCAAAGCCATGCCTCCACAAGTCGGATCCGTGGCTCTGCCGCAAAGTTTCCCTCCCCTCTTATAAATGCTACTTACTTCTCCTAATTCCTTTGCGAGCGGATCCAACTCATCAAAGTAAGCCTCACTCGCAGCAAAGAGATCCATCTTATGGGTCGTTACCAGAGCACCTAAAGACAAAGGATCAGATTTAATGAACTCTACAATTTCACGATAATTTTCGGGTCTGTCATGAATTTCCATGTCGATGCCTACGAGATTACATTGCCCCAGCCCTAGGATCTCGGCCCACTTTGGGAATATTCTGACACTGGATGAAGATCCTGTCGTCACACCGATAAAATACATGGTCGGCACCTCTGCTTTGCTCATTTCCATAGCGGAAATTAATGGATACAAGATTAGAACCTAAAAGTCCAACCCGCTTTGACAACTCCCTCAGTGAGAGTCCTATCAAACCGGTCATCAAAACGCCTATAGCCCTGATTAAATACCAAATACACATCACTCGCTGAATTCACCATCCATCTTATCCTGGAATTAAGACCAAGCTCATTAGATACGGTATCAAACTGAACTCTAGTACTAAGTGAAAGCTTCTTAGTCGGAGTATAACGGACTGATCCGTTGACTATTAACGCTTCAAATTCTCCACCCTTAAGCTCATACCAATCCATGTCTACACCTATGTCCACGGAAAATAATGGGGAGGGCTGCCAACCAACACTCCCGTTTACGCCGTACTTGGTTCCATCAAGAAAATCACGAACTCCCAAGTCACTCCCTGCACTAAAATATATGCCTCTTGACTGGGCAGTCATTATTCCTGCTCGAGCTCGCCAATATGAATAATCCCCTTGAGGAACAACTATCCGGTCATAGATCTCAAAGTCTTCTTCAAATAGTTCCCGCTCCCTTTGGACGCTAACGCTAACAAAGTCGCCACTCGATAATTCAAATTCAGTTTCAAAATCGACCTCTTCAGTCAGTGCATTAGAATCGAAGTCCGTGTCAATGTTTGTCATTAAATCAAAGTCTATTTCATTAATCAAATCAGTGTCTGGATAAATCTCATAGCCAAGAAAAGACCACCACTCATAAATTCCTGGTCGCCGCAAAAATCCAGCCGCAGGGTCAAGGTCCTCACCTATTCTTTGGACAGAGAGTCTCGCATAGAGCGGCTTATTTGGATAGATGCCAGTCAGCCCCCAGCCATAATCATCTCCCTTATCAGTCTCAGTACGCATCGCCCAACCTCTGAAAATTCCAGTCTTTTGTTCTCTGAAGGAGCTGTCCTTCAGTTCAAAGTCTAGACCCAAAGTCTCCGCATCTTCATCGGACCTTGGATCTCCAAGGGTAAATATGCCACCCACTGAGGATTCTTTGAAAAGGTCATACGACACTCTGCCGACATAAACATCATCTTTGTCAAGCATCTCAGTCTGTTCGAGCCTGACACCAAGCAAGCCAATGTTCCATTTATCAGCCTTGCCGGTGATCTTGGCCCCAAGTTGTATCGGAACACGGTTCCCATCCGAGTCCAGACCTATCGTTCTAGAATGAAATGGTAATGGACTGCGCCTTATCCCGCCGAAGCCGAATTTTTCAGCATCTTCCAGAAAGAAAGCTCTTTTCTCAGGAAAGAATAAAGGGAAACGGGTCGTATTTACTTGCCGGTCATCGACATCAGTTTCCGCAAAATCTGTTTGCCACGTCATGGTTGCTGTGAGTGAGGGAGTCATTCTATAGAACGCATCAAATGAAGGCTCAAAATCAAAGTCAGTACCTTCCAACTCGGTTGAACGATACCTGCCAAGTAATGTCGGTTTAAAATCAAGACCCATACCAGTATCCAAATTCTCTAATCCCTTTAACTTACCAAGGCCCTGTAAGCTCCACATGGATCTAAGGCGGGTAGGCGATGCCCAGCGGAGTTTTTCATGATCTCTTCTAATCTCCCTTTCCACATTGAAATTCCAGGTCGATTTTGTTTCATCAAAGGCCAGACTCCTAAATGGAATCTCAAACTCAACGTACCATCCTTTCGAATCCCTACTAGTATCGCAGTCCCATATCGTATCCCATGTCAGATCAGGCCTTCCCCCGCTCTTTACTACCCCATCAGCTTTTCCTCCTCCTCCTGCGACACCAAAATAATAACCGTTAATGCCCCTACCAAAAGTATCAAAAACTAACCGAACGCGATCATCACCTCTACCGGGATTATCTCTTCGTCTTTCCTTGGCAAGAATCTTATCAGGTTCAGAATCATAGCAACGGACCCCAACATAAAGAGCTTTTGATGTTGAGAACACCTTAAGTTCGGTTCGTTGACTCGGCTTGGCCATACTAATTGGTTCGACCTGAGTAAAATCTGAAATAGTTGCAGCTGAATTCCATTGTGACTCATTCAGGATCCCATCTATTTTTGCTCCGTCAGATAAACGGGGAACTTGAATCTCAGGCAAAGGCCCCGCAGCCAATAAAACTGACTTAAAGACTCCTGAAAAACATAGGAACGCCACTAGAATTCTGAGACTATTTAACATTGAATAATTATAGGGAAATTGCCCTAAAGTTTATAGAGGCTAATCACTTGTTAACTCATGAAAAAGATAAATCTCAACAACAAAGTGTAGATCTCTGCATCCCAACAAGTTGCGGCATATTTTTCGCACCCCAAGAAGCCGTTGACCTAATGATTAGAACTAAAAGAACTAATTCTTGGGCTCTATCAGCTTATTGAAATTCTTCTCAAGAATATTTGAAGGGTCTGCTGCCTGATTCCCGACACGCTCTTCTAAAGGAATATTCTCCAATGTTTCTGCACCCTTCTCTGTCTCATTAGATGATTGTCCTGAAACCTTCACTTTAGGAGCAAAGTCGGCTCTGGGAGCATCAATTGATCCAGAAATTATCAGATCAGCCCAAAAATGATCGTCCTCATTTTTTGAAAAATAAGAAGGCTTTACCACACCAGCTCCTTTGAAAATCGCATCCGCGACACCTACCTTTAATATTCCTTCAAGTTGACCATCGGTTAAAACTTTAATATTCCCTCCACCAAGACGCATCAGAGGCAATGACTCCCCTTTAATGTCAAAGATCTCAAGGCCTTTCCCAGATTTTCTAAAACTTGCACTCAATGACTCAAATCTTAATTGCCTGAATGAAACCTCATTCATTTCATTAGCAATACTGACAAGGATCGGTTCTTTGCTCAGTTCGACTCCCGACCCTTCGAAGCTTCCTTCGGCATTCATTGATTGATCAACTGATAGAGAACCCGAAATGTCCAAACCTCCTGTCAATTGACCAGTCAATCTCTCTGCCCAATAGGAATGAACAATTTTCGACACATCAATCTTACTAAAATCTGATGAAATTTGATATTGCCCCTCTCCTTTGATCGAAACATAACCATTTAATTTAACTGTACCTCTTATTGAATGAGAAAATTTTGAACTTTTGATGAAGTAGTTTCCCGAACGCACTTCACCTGCAATCGCATCGATTCCAAGTAATGGCCAACCTGGAATAGCTAGTTCGCCTTCCCTAAAATTTACCAAACTTGATGAGTTTGAAAAGTTTTCAGCTGCTAATTTTGCATTCTTTATGAAGGGAACGTTCTGCCCGTCATTATTTTTCCAATACAAAATAGAATCATAAATGCGTAGTCTTTCAAAATTAAAAGAATCAGGATCACTTTGGAGCCCAAGTCCAGCCCTAGCCAAGGTCAGGTTCTTTTTCTGAAATTCATCATCATTGAAAGCATTATTATGGCTGCTACCAAAAAATATTTCCCCTGACTGCGCCTGAACATTCCCCATGTACCAATTACTGGAAATAAAACTCCTAGGATTGATTCTAGTTCTTAACAATTTAATTTCAAAGTCCTTTAACAAAGAATCGGTTAACTCCGATCTGAGCACCAGGTTCCTAGCATTCAAATTCAGTCCTTCAAGTTTGAATGCTCCGAACTCGACATCAGTCTCTAATATTTCACTTACTTTTTCACCCACTTCTTTTCTAAACCCCTGCCCACTTATCCATGTGAGCATAAAGAAATATAAACTCGCCAATAATAGTATAAATGGGACGCTGCCAAAAATGAGAACTCTCCTAGTTATTTTTTCCCGCTTCTCTTTAACCTTTTTAGGTTGGTGACTTCTCCTGCGCCTTCGCCGACGCACTTCTACCATTTTCTCTTCCCCATCCTCTCCGGCCACATATTCAAACCGCACTGGCTGACTAGAGCTAGAGCCTTCAGTCCTAGTTCTTCTTTTCCGAACGTTGCTGTGTTTAAAAGAATTCTCTTTTGATCCCTCTTTATCCTCTTCGTTTGAATGCATTTTTATTACAAATCAATCAGAATAATTATAGCACTGATAATGGTATAGAAACATGCAGTCTCGGGAATACACTTGCAATGCTTTTCAATCAATTAATATATAAAAGCTTGCCTAAAACACTAACTAATTACTATTAATTCTCTTACCAGAAGGATCGATAATGTTTGCCTTCACAAAGAAAAGTACAGCGCGCTTGAGTCTATCCTTACCCTTTGATTTAAAGAGCCTTCCCAGAAACGGAAGATCTCCTAAAAATGGAACCTTATCCTGCACAGTAGCAGATCTATCCTCTATTAGTCCTCCGAATACGACAGTTGCTCCGTCCCATACCACTACACTCGTATTTTCTCTTAGAGTCCTAAATACTGGCTGAAGAATGCGGTTATCTGATAGTGGGATAGATTCAAATTCTCCTAATAAGTTAGTGCCTGTCGTCATTATCGGAGTTCCATAATTAATGAATCCCTCAAACTGGCTAAATTCAGGAGCAAGATTCAGTTCAATTGTGTAGTTATCCGCTCCGACGATCGGCTCGACTTCCAAGTGAGTACCTACATTTCTCACTTCAAAACTTGTTGGATGAGCCGGCGTCACTGGGAAACTAGGAGGCGCCCCCCCACCTACGCCAAATCCGCCAAAGGCTCCACCGTCCTGTGGAATTTCAGGTGGATCATACTCAGTCGGATAGGGAAAGTCCCTAGTAATATCAACTGAAGCTCTCTGACCAGACCTTGTGACAATGCTTGGCCTGGTGATCATATCAGCTCCCTTTGCCTGAGCTAACCCTCTAATCACTGTTTGAAATTGCGGGTCACTAAATGCGCCACCGACCCCAAAAACAGCAGGACTCTTCAATGTTGGAGGCGCGGCCCGAACATCTGATCCTCCCCCGAGAAGTATATCATTCAAAGCATCACCTTCTCGCCATTGTCCACCAGTCCGCAATCCACTCGTGATCGGATTATCACCTAATGGAACATCCGTCCATGGTGGAATGAATGAGTATTCTGAAAAACTTGACGACTCACTGCCAGTCGTAGCCGCATTACCTGTTGTGCCTCCTCCTCCAAAAATTCTCTGCGATCCCGGCATATTGAATTGCCCCAATAACCAGTCAAAGCCTAACTCATTGAGCTCCTTTTGGCTGATATCTACCATCGTTACATGAACTTCTACCTGCTTCGGAACATCCTTAAAGGAACTGTCTATGAATGTCTCAATAAGCTCCATGCTCGCGATAGTATTCCTAACAACTAACGAGCTGGTACCCGGCACAAAAATTGCACTGGCTCCTTCCGGAAAAGTAATTCCCTGCTTCATCAGAAATTCTTTTGCTCCTAATCTTTTCAACTTAAGACCGCTCTGATTGTTTCCCTCTACAGAAAATATATCACCTCCATCATCGCCCTCGTCTCCAATCGATGCGGTACTTAGAAAATCGGGAGGAACTCTGAAAGTTTTAGTTACAAGTCGCTTATTCTCTGACGACCTTGACACTATCTGAACGGCATATGTATCTAATTTATACCTAGTGCCCGTATCATTTGTTATCTGGTTAAGAACTTCACCAATAGGAATATTTCTTAATGTCAGGTTGACTCTTGCATTCAGTGCAACCAGATCAGAAGGATCTAATTTGAGAACGAAATTAATTCCACCACCTATCGGATCAAGTTGCTCTGATTTAATGGTTAAATAGTTAACAACATCTTCCAGCGTTTCATCTTCAAAATTAATAGTGTCAATGACTAATGCTGACAGTTTCCTCTCAATGGATTGACCAGCTTGAATTCCCGAAGCGTTTCCTCCCACGATCCCAAAGGCCGATGAGATATCGACTTTAGTTTCCCATGCTTCATCTATTTCACCTAACAGTCTTTCACGTGTATGGTCCCTTGATGACTTATGATAATTGACAATCTGCTGCTCAACATCAGCCATGCCTCCTCTTGCCGCAGTATTTGTTTTATCAATTCGTAAAACATCAGCATAATATTTCATCGCCTTATCCAAGTCTCCTAACTTAGTTGCTCCAGAAGCTAGCTTAAGCAAACGGGTCACTCTCTTAACGTTGGCAAGATGCTCTGGAGTGCGCGCTTGGTTATACCATTCCGGGTCCTGTAATCTCTTCTTTAGAATGACGGCAGGTCCATAGTTTGGAGCGACGCTCGGTTCTAGAACTTGATCCAGCAATTCTTCAGCAGCAACGAATTCAGCCTCATCAATTAATTCCTTTGCGCGCAGCACTGATGCACCCACATATTTTTGCCGTGCCTGGTTCCGAACAGAATCAGAAGTTGGCGAAGGATTCATTCCATTGTATGCCTGAGCAAATTTAGATAAGGCTCCCTTGTAATTTCCTTCAGCGATTAGTTCATCGCCCTCAGCCATTATTTTTTCAGCTTCAATCATTTGAGCCTGCCTCCTGGCAATTTCACCTTCGACTCTATCTCCTAAGGTCGGCTCTTTCTTTTTATCATCAGCAAACAACGATACCGAAACAAAAAGGCACGAGGAAAATAAGATTAAAGTTACCCACGTTGCCTTTATGGCATAGGAACCCAAGCCCTCCAAATTGATTGGAGAATGTTTCGTTTGAGATTTGAATTGAGGCATGGGGTTGAAGAACGACAACATAGACGAATTTGACTAAAAATGTAACGCTCAAATTTCGATAATCTGTGTTATCTCAAGGGGTGCGCTAATTTGTTACTACCTGTCTAAAATTCCAGTTAAATTCACTGAAAATTGTAACAATAACCCCAAGAAGGCAAAAGTTAGAATCGAAACTCCTGCTGTTCTACCCTCACTGGAACAGGAGGCCCTAGTCTTGAATGCAATCTACGGCCCAAAAAATCCCATATTTCTAAGCTTAATCTTTTAATTATTGGAGTATTTTGAGGAGGAAATCTAAATACATTAACTGATTTGTTCATGTGAACATCATACTGTTCAAATGAACAAATTCAACCGATTCTTTCATTTTAATGATTTTTTTCACTTGGTGCTAATAATTCTGAGGCAGAACATGTGATTTCCCGGAAATGAATGACATTAATAATAACGCCAAACTCTTTGCTCTTTTCCGGGTATTTTTTAATTGTCGATTCTATTACCCCATTTATCTGGTCATGTTCCTCGATTTTGGGCTGACCATTACCGAGTTTGCCACACTCAATCTGATTTGGGCCATCGCAATCATATTACTCGAAGTCCCCTCAGGCGCTCTCGCTGATCACGTTGGTAGGAAGAGATTAGTTATCCTCTCTTCTATCTTAATGATTGGGGAAATTAGCGTTCTTATCTTAACCCCTATAGGCTCACCTATTGTTTTCTGGATGTTCGTCATCAACAGAATTCTTAGCGGCGCTGCTGAAGCCGCTGCGAGTGGCGCAGATGAAGCCCTAGCTTATGACAGCATCCCAATTAAGAACCGCGAATCGGTATGGAGAAAAACAATGAAGCGAGTAATGATAATGATGTCAGTTGGATTCGTCATCAGCTCAATTATCGGAGCACTTGTCTATTCCACTGACTTTATTAACTTTATCGCATCAACGCTCAACCTTGAAACAGAATTCACTAAGAAACAAACGGTTAAGTTTCCTCTATATTTAAATTTTGGATCCGCATTAATTGTATTTTTCATCGCCTGTAAATTTGAAGAAGATCATAAGATCTCAATGGGTGGAAAAATAATTGCCATCAAGGAAAGTTTTGCAGGCACACTAAGGGCCGGAAAATGGATCATAAACTCACCCGCAGCATCTTGCCTCATTCTTATAGGCCTATTTTATGATAGTATCATCAGGGTCTTTTATACGATTCTTTCAAATATCTACAGGATCCTACTCATTCCTGAATGGTGCTGGGGACTCGTCGGTGCCGTCGCTTCCATAATTGGTATCGGAGTAGCAATTATTTGTGAAAAAATGGCAACCAAACTGAGTCCCGGCATCAATTTTGGGGTTGTTACTATTTTAACGTTCCTTGGGTGCATTGCCGTCTCAATGGCAGTGCCTGGATGGGGCGTGATTTTGTTACTTCCAATGTTCTCTGCGATGCGATTTCTCCAGTATTTTCTTTCCCATTATTTGAACAAAGTGACCCCCTCAGAACAGAGAGCCACGGTACTTAGTTTTAAAGGCCTAAGCATGAACCTCGCATTCGGCATATTAACTCAGGCCTTTGGAGTTCTTACTGCCCGAATTTATCTGAGCAATAAATTTAGTGATGCGCCTAACCCCGAGCTATCAGCTTTTGGGTACAGCTTAGAATGGTGGCCGTATTACTTTTCTTTAGGCGTTATAATCCTCTTTGGGTTTATAAGATTAAAATATCGAAAGAGCATAACCAAGCTAATCAACGAATCTTAAGAAATAAGCTCTTTGATAGGATTCCTGCCGAAAAACATTGGTTAAGCGCGATTAGCTCAGGGGTAAAGCACATGCTTCACACGCATGGGGTCGCTGGTTCAAATCCAGCATCGCGCACCATTTTTAATGGCTATATCCGGTTTCAGGAGATGATCTGCTTAATCACTTTGCCTTCCTCCGTTGGACCGATGAGCCTTTGATTGAGACCCTGGTAGGGGAAGTTGAAGCGATGGGGGTTGAGCCCGATCTGATGCAGGATGGTCGCCTGCAAGTCGCGAATGCCGACTGGGTTCTCGGCAATATAGTAACCGATGTCATCGGTTACTCCGTAGCTCCCGGGCTTAATGCCGCCGCCTGCCATCCACATTGTGAAGGCATGGGGATGATGATCGCGCCCGTAGCGGCCTTTCTTCAAAGTGGAATTGACGTTGTTCTGCATCATCGGCGTGCGGCCGAATTCACCGCCCCAGATGATCAGGGTTTCATCGAAGAGCCCGCGTTGCTTCAGGTCGGTGATCAAACCGGCAATGGCTCGGTCGATCTGCTGGCATTTAATGGGCAGGGTTTCGTCAATGGACTCGCCGGG
>JABGYE010000313.1:0-22317 GCA_018675395.1 Akkermansiaceae bacterium | reverse complement strand
GTTCTTCACTTCAATACTTTTCGCAAATGGCGTCGCCGGAAATATCACTTCATTAGGTTTTGCATCATCATATTGATAGTCATCAGGAAGTTTGAGCGGAGCCTTGGTTTCCCTAACGATCGAGTTGCGGAAGTTGTCCGTTAGGCCCTGAAAAGCTCGCTGTAGTTCCCTCGTCTTATTTTTTCTTACAGCATTAACCTTACCCCTATTGCCACGAATCTTCTTAAAGTCATTCTGTGCAATTTGAATAGCCTTGTCCATTGACTCTGTTCGCCTAACTGATCTTACAGGTGTACTAAAAGCAGCGAGTTGGTAATAGTCCATCTGAGTCCAATCATCGAATGGATGATCATGGCATTGAGCACATACGAGTTGCGTTCCAAGAAAAACCTGGGCAGTAGTAGCCAAATGATCGAGCTCCATACCTCGATCACGAAGGTAAAACCCCACGGCTCCATTCTCATCAATCATTCCCTCAGCAGTGATTAAATTACTCACAAAATTTCTGTAACTCTTATTATCACGAATCGATTGCTTAATCCAATTAGCATAAGCAATTCCGTTCACCGGGCTCTGACCTTGCATTCTTGTACTGACTCTCAGTATGTCGGCCCACCAATTGAACTGATGACTCACGTATCCTTCTGAACTAATAAGATGATTAATAAGTTTCGATCTCTTATCTTTTTCCTTTGAATCAATAAACCTAGTGGTCTCGGACGCGGTCGGAATCCGGCCGACTATATTCAAATAGGCTCTTCTAACAAAAACTGAATCATCAGCTCTCGGATTCAGAGCAACCTTATTCTTATTTTGATAGGTGGAAATGAGTGAGTCTACCCTCTTCGTATAAATTGATAAATCTTCATTTGCTTTAAGAAGAGGAAAGAAACAGAGATTAATTAAGAGTGTGTAGCAAATTATTTTCAAAATAGTGGACTTCCAATTGAATATTATGAGAACAACTGCATAACAGGGTCACCATGATTTGCCACGGTGAAGGGACGTGCATTTTTCGAGAATAACCGCTGGTCTAGAGGCAATCCACATCCATAAGCAATCGTTGCATTAAAATCAGCTATTGTGACAGGATCATCCACAGGCTCAGTGCCTTTGTTATCAGTCTTACCATGTATGTATCCACCTTTCACACCCCCACCAGCAAGAAGCGCTGAGAATGCTTTAGGATAATGATCCCTGCCAGCGTTCTGATTTATTTTTGGAGTTCTTCCAAACTCAGTAGTAAGGACAACAAGCGTTTCCTCAAGCATACCACTGCTATGAAGATCACCCAACAAAGCACTCAACGCCTGATCAAGTATGGCCGTATTTGATTGGACTCTCTGGAAATTATCCTGATGCGTGTCCCAACCTCCAAGCTGAACTTCAACGGATCGCACTCCAGATTCGCTCAACCGGCGAGCTAAAAGACATCCTTGTCCAAAAGAATGATCCCCGTAACGCTCTCTGAGTGCTTTATTTTCCTGGGAAATATCAAAAACCTTAAGGTCAGAGCTTCTCATAAGTGTAACAGCCTCCTCATATATAGCAGTATATGCATTGGCATTTTTATCCTTATACTTTGCATGGAATTTTTGATCGATGCGCTCAGAGAGTTTCCGTCTCCGCATGAAATCAGCGTTAGAAATTCCCGTGAAATGCTTACTATTTTGAAGCCCCGCCTCTGGTTTCCCAATGATTAACGGCTGGCAATTGACTCCAAAAAAACCAGCGCCAGGCGCCTTACTGCCACTAGCGATCGATACAAATCCTGGCAACTGTTGATTAATTCGATCCTCGTATTTTAATAACCATGCCCCCATATGAGGATGTTGAATTGTCCCTCGTTTAGCATAATTAGTCTTCATCAGGTAACGAGCCTGCTCATGAGCACCAGTTTTTGAATGCAATGAGTTCACAACTGCAACCTTATCCATGTGCTTTGCAATATTCGGCAAGTACTCACTGACTCGCACTCCATCTGCACTAGTTTTAATTGAAGAAAGATTACCTCTAACCTCAGACGGCGCATCTGGCTTCGGGTCAAAAGTATCGAGATGCGACATTCCTCCAGCCATGTATAGATAAATAACTTTTTTTGCCGGGTTTTTCCGAAATGGAATTTTCCGATCCTCTCCTCCTGCTCCAACTGAAATATTGGACAAAACATTAACACCTAGAAAAGTTTTAGCCGCACTAGCCATGAAAGATCGACGGTCTGATGAATGTGATAGTTCTTGCGAGAGGCTCATCTTAATAATTGTAAGGGATAATGATTATTCTTGGATTATGTTTGATCAATTCTTTAGATGAAAACACTGCCCACATAATATAACTCCAAATCATAAAGGATTCTTATATTTAAAATAAATTTTCTGTAATTAATTAGCCCTATTTATCAGGATAATTATAATTCCAATGATCCAAAGCAAAGCTCCACCGTTCCATTAATTTCTCCTTAATGCTATCTGACATTTGATGCGTATTCTTTTTATACTCTTTCTGTCCTTCAATGTATCGCGCCATCTTAACCATTGATTCTTTATTCAATTCCATTCCTAAATTTCGATAAATATCATTAATAACTGTCATCGGATCAGAATCAAGATCCTCAAATCGAACTTCATGGTAATCCTGATCGGGAATGTTCTGCCGCTCCTCCAAGTGATCCTTCATAATTCTCTCATAGAAAGAAAAGGTTATATCCTCATAATTGATAGATGCATTTCGATGCCATGAAAATGATGGGGTCATACGGCCCCATAATTTCATCATCGAAGGAAACACTTCAAAAGGATTGCGAATGATATGAACAAACTTAGCATTCGGAAATATCTCCTTTAATAAAGACATCCTGCTCGTGCAGGCAGGATTCTTATATAGCATAGTCTTTCCATTGTGAGCGTAAGTCATTTTTTTTGTTAAATAAAGATATGCCGATTTAAGTGATTCCCTCTCTTGGTCACTCATGCATTTCAGAAAAACAGAAGAATTAAAATACTCTTCAATCTTTCTTGGAAAATAAAGGCATTTTAAGAAAGAAACAGATCCTAATGCAGCCAATGCGAACTCCTCTTCTTGGGGAGTGTCCGGACCAATAGTAACTTTATCCATACCTCGATCCTTAGGCATTATAATCTTCATCAATGCACGCGCTGGACGCAACTTACCAAGGCAATCCAAAGGCATAAGGGACCTTGAAAAAGTAATGAAAGAAAATTGGTCATCCTGACTCAATAAATTGTGCAAGTGTGTCGTCCCGCTACGCCAATGACCAATTATGAATATTGGTCCATCTTTGATCTCTTGTAAGTCTATCGCATTCTTATGTTTTATTTTTTCAAGAAATACAAATGGCACTCGAAATGTTACAGACATAAGTGCGCAGAATCTCGATGGAAGAGAAAATAGAGTATAGGGCCAATTATTAAAATAGAGTTTCCAAAATTGGATAAACCCACACCCCCCTAAGGGATGCAAGAAATCTGGAAATCTTTTCTTTGGCATGAGCTAACCTTTTATGCTGGTGGACTCAGAACTGGACTGCCCACGAAATTTCTGGATGGCTTCATCAGTAACAAAATAGCCCTGCATTTGCAAACGGGCAGAACCTAAGCCTAATCCATTAATAAATTTATAATGAGAAAGCGCTTCATTGTCTGTGAATTTTCCCAAAGTGACTCCTACTCCAGAATCCATTTCAGTAAAAATGCTAGCTAAAATACATCCCGCCATCTCCCTGGAATCTCTGATGATAATAGATTGCATTTTTTCAGGATTAATAATTTCGAGCATCTCTTCCGCAACTCTTGGAAGATAAATAATTTCTTCAATTTGTTGCTCCAGTCGCAACTGTCCTCCTGAAGTGAAAATTAAGTCTCCATCCCGTTCTGCCCTCCGGGCCGCATCAATAATACTAAATGAACTAGGGAAAGAATAATCAACAATCATGGTCCCAGGTCGAACTTTATCTATATTAATTATATTCGGAACATTCGAAACCGCTATAATTAACTCCCCCTCATAAACTTTATCAGAGAGTTTATTGTTACAAGAGCATATATCAATTTCCCCAGAAAATCCACTCGCCAAAAGTTGATCCTGGAATTCTTTTAGGCGATCTTCTTGCCGATAAACGTCTGCCATGATGACACCACGCGGATGCGGTAAAACATCCAACATAAGGTCAAGCGTACCCTTCCCGATCGAACCCAGACCAATGAAAGATACTTTCATTTCAGAAATATCTCGACCCGAACGAGCTAGAATTCCCTCAATAGATTTTATAATCGTGGCACACCGCGTTGCATTACCCGTAGTAACAATTGGCAAAGTAACTTCTTCATCATTCTCCCTCATCCAATTAATCACATCCAAACCATCTTGAGTAACTAGTGGGAGAATGCCCGTAAGTGACACTTTGCTCGCGCCTAATTCTGCAGATAAGCGCAACCCATCCATAACGATTGATCTAATTGAATCGGAATCATTGTAAAGATCTGCCTCAAAAATTGGCAGCATGACAAGCCCTATAGCCCCCCATTTAGTCCTATAGGAGTTAGTCAATCTCGCCTTATTACCAAACCAATTATTAATCAATTCTGTTTTAGTCAGACCAGTCATCTCACCGAATGATTCAGGTATGTAAGAAAGAGCAACAGCATCAATATTCGGGAAAGATTCTTTTCTATCATTATCAATGAACTGAAAAGAAAGGTATTCAGTGTCCACTTCCTCTCCACTAGGCAATGTTTCAGAAACATTTTCCATAAATTCAGAGGAATCGACAAATCGCGCAAACTTTTCGATTGTTGGAAATCTGAAAAATACCTCTAAGGGAATCTCCCTCCCCAAAACATGCGATATCCTAGAAATAATTTTGACTGCCAGCAAAGAATCACCTCCCATATCAAGAAAATTATCCTTGATACCTACTTTAGGATTATCAAAAGCATCAGAAAAAATCTCAGCAATCTTTGTCTCTGTAATCGTTCTTGGGGGAATGTAATCATGATTCAAACGTATGTCCCCATACTCAGGAGCAGGGAGTGCCCTACGATCATTTTTTTGATTAGGAGTTAAAGGCAATGATTCCAGATTAACAAAATGTGCAGGCACCATCACACTTGGCAATCGATCACGTAAGTGCTCCTTAATGCTATTTAATAAATCATTTGTAAATTTTGACTCTACAACAAAATAAGCCACAAGAGCTTCTCCTCCTGGTAAATCATTACGTTTAATGACAACAGAAGAACTCACTGCTTCATGGCCCATCATCACAAATTCAATCTCGCCTAACTCTATACGGAACCCTCTCAATTTTGTTTGAAAATCAATTCTCCCGAGACATTCCAGTGTCCCATCACGGCGCCATCTACCCAAGTCACCAGTTCTATAAAGTCTTTGAAGGCCCAGACTAGGGATTTCAACTTCAATGAAACGTTCGTTCGTCAATTCTTCTTTTGAACGGTAACCCCTCGCAAGACCAGCCCCGCCTATACAAATTTCACCAACAAAGGAAATCGGTTGAATATTATTATTATCATCAAGGATATAAATCTTTGTATTGGAGATAGGCTTCCCAATACTCAATTTTTCCTCACTAGGAAGGACTTTAATGCAAGTGGACCAGACCGTTGTTTCGGTCGGCCCATATAGGTTCCACACCTCATCAGCACTATTAACAAGAAAATCAGCCAGATCCCTAGGCATGGATTCACCTCCACATAAGATCTTAAGCCCATTACGACCTTCCCATCCACTTTCCATGAGCATTCTCCAAGTAGCTGGAGTCGCCTGCATAATTGTCACTGAATGCTCATTAAGCAGTCTTGAAATCCGCCTCCCATCTCTGGCATCCTCTTTAGTTGCAATGACAACTTGAGCTCCTGTAATTAACGGTAAGAAAATCTCAAGTATTGAAATATCAAATGAAAGCGTCGTTAAAGCCAAGAGGCGATCAATCCTAGTAATACCCGGAGCTTGTCTCATCGATGTTAGAAAATTCACGGCAGCAGAATGGGAAATCTCTACTCCTTTTGGCTCACCGGTCGACCCCGAAGTATAAATAACATATGCTAAATTATCGACATCAAATGGAGGACGAGCGATCGGCTCTATAATTTCAGCACATTCCTCTACTCGAAAAACAGTAAAGCCCGAAGGTGCTAAATGATGCGTAGCGGCAGAAACAAATAGCAATGAAGAACCTGAATCATTCAACATTTGTTGAATTCTATGATGGGGATAATCAGGATCGATCGGTATATAATGCGCTCCAGATTTTAGAATCCCTAACATGGCAGCAACCATCAGAGCATTCCTTTCAACCATAATGGCGACGGAATTATCAGATCCAATTCCCCGATCAATCAGCGTTCCGGCTACATTATTGGCTAGTTTTTCGAGTTCCGCATAAGTAATTTCTTGTTCACTCAAACGAACAGCAATTGCATCCGGGGTTTTAATCGCCTGCTCTTCAATGAGATGATGAATGCCTTTATCTTTTGGATAATCGGACTCAGTGGAATTCCATGAAGAAATAATCAGTTCTGATTCTTCTTGGCTCAACAATTCTATCTCGGAAATCTTAATGTCTGGATTCTGTGTTACATTTTCCAGTAAAAGAGAAAAAGTTTTACTTAGTTTTTCAATAGTTTCTGATTCAAATAAATCTCTATTGTATTGCCAACAGCCAAATATCTGACCACCACTCTCCTCTATGACAAGAGTAATTTCGAATTGTGCCTGGCGCAAATTAAGATCAATGGTTTCCACAGTCATATCTCCAACCGAGAATTGATGCCCTCCCTTGCCAATCAGAAAAACGGCGATCCCTTGCTCATCAATACCTGGCACACGCTCCATAGCAAACGAGACTTGAAAAAGCGGTGATCTCGCTGGGTCGCGCGATGTTTCCAAATCATTAATGATCCGTGAAAATGGGTAATCCTGATTCTCAATAGCCCCATTCACGATTGCTGATGTTCGATCTAAAAATTCAATGAAGCTTGGATCATCATGTGTACAGCTTCGCAAAGGAACCATGTTAACAAAATATCCAAGCATATCGCCGAGCTCCTTTTGATTCCGCCCAGCTACCGGACTACCAACGACAATATCGTCCTGGTCACAGTAACGATGGAATAATGCATTATAAGCAGAAAGCATCGTAGCATAAAGCGTCACACTTTGGCTTTGCGCCAATTCCAGAACTTTTGAAGCTAGAACATCATCAAGGATGAAACTGCATCTTCCTCCATTAAATGTTTGAACGGCTGGTCGTGGATAATCAGTTGGAAGATCAAGAGAACCAGGCGCTCCCGCAAGCGATGAAAGCCAATACTCGGATGCTCGTTTTTTGTAAGGGCCTGAAAGATTATGCTGCTGCCAATTAACGTAGTCTTGATAACTGTATTCTATCGGCTCGAGATTAGGAGTTTTTCCAGACTTAATCGAAAAATAACTTTCAATTAAGTCATTCATCAACAAAGAAACGGACCATGCATCAGAAATGATGTGGTGCATTGCTAATAAAACAATATGTGAACCGTCACCATTCCTGAAAAGTTCCAACCTAATAACAGGACCATTTTCTAGGTTAAAAGGCAGTTCAGCATGCTTTTCAATGAGATCTTTGATTTGTTTCTCATTTATCCCAGATACATCATGTTCACGAAAATCAATAGTCTTTCCACTCTGTATCCGTTGAATAGGCTCTCCATTAACCTGATGGAAAGTTGCACTCAACATAGGGTGACGTTCAAAGAGAGCCCTAAAAGCAGCTTCCATGGATTCAATATCAACTAGAGGAGTGAGTTTAGAACTAAAGACCAAATTATATGCGGCACTTTCAGGTGAAAGTTGATACAAAAACCACAAAGATTTCTGTCCCTCAGAGAGAGGGAATTCCATCAATTGTTCACTAGCTCTTTCGAATGGAACTATATCACTCGATGACAAATTCGTAGTTGAAGATTTCTCAGAAAAATTTTCATCTTCGGAAAGAATTTGCTCAAGAATACTAGCAGCTAATTCCCTAATATTAGGACCATTCAGAACAGTGCCCATCGGCAGATTAATTCCGAGATCAGACTCCATTCTATTCATAAGCTCAATAGCCATAAGAGAATCTAATCCAATATTAGTAAGCGCCGTATCACGGTCAATCTTAGCTACATCAGTACCAAATACACTTGCCACTTGGCCAGCAATGAACTCTTCAAGTATTTTCAACCTTTCCTCACCCTGAGCAGCTAAGACCTGAGGGCGGACAGACCCTCCCGATCCTCTTTGCGAAAGGTTCTGCACTACTTTACTATATAGTGGAGCCTTTGAAAGTGCGGGGCTAAGTTTAACTAATTGAGCCCAATCAACTATCGAAGCAACAACCTGCACATTCGATTTCGGAAGCAAAAGTGACATCACATACTGAGTATCCAACATCTTATATGGCTTCATCCCAAGTTTGTTTAGGTAAGCCGCCGTTTTCTGATTACGTTCAACGAATCCGGCTCCAATCAATGCTCCCCAGTTAATGGTCAACGATGGAAGACCCCTGGCATGACGATAATGCGACAATGCATCTAAAAATGCATTGCCTGCATTATAATTAGCCTGCTTAACTGCACCAATAACTGCAGAGAACGAGGAAAATTTAATGAAATAATCTAATTCGATATCCTGCGTAACCTGATGAAAATTCCAAGCCCCTAACATTTTAGGGTAAAGAACTTTATTAAAACATTCCTCATCCATTTCGCTCATGAACTGATCATCGATGATCATTGCCCCATGAATTATACCTTTTAGTGGAGGAAGATCTGAACTTATCTCCCCTACAATCCGTTCCACATCTTGAAGCGAAGTTACATCAGCTCTACAATCTACAATCTGTTTACCTATTGATCTTAAATACTCAATGTCCTCTAAAATAGATGCATCCCTAGCACCGCTGCGACTAACAAGAGCCAGATGACAAGCACCGTTTCGAATCATCCATTTGGCTAGCTCAAAACCAAAACCACTCATACCTCCAGTGATCAGATAAGTTACATCCGACTTAAACAATTTTCCTTGCTGAGTGCATGGAGCAACAGGGATCGAATCACAATCAAAGTTAAGCACATTCTTGCCAATGTGCTTGCCTTGAGCCATAAAACGAAAGGCTTGAGCCGCTTCCGTTACAGGAAAAACAGTATACTCTAAGGGAGAATATTCGCCAGAATCGAAGCTCTTAGCTAACGCAGCAAACATTTTTTCTACGTAATCAGGTCTATCCTGCAAATGTTGTGCAAGATCGACAACAAAATAAGAAATATTGTCACGTAGTTGCTGAAGCCCAATCTTTGAATCGTTATAAACATCCACTTTACCAATCTCAATGAAGCGACCGAAAGGACTCAATACTGAAAATGACTTTGGAATAAAATCACCGGCGAGGGAATTAAGTACGCAATCAACGCCAGCACCATCCGTTATTTTAATTATTTCGTCAGCAAAAGATAGTGACCGCGAATCCATTGCATGGTGAGCTCCAAGTTTAAGAAGTAGCTCTCGCTTTTCAGGAGTTCCCGCAGTCGCAAAAATTTCCAATCCTAATTTGCGAGCAATTTGAATCGCAGCCATCCCCACTCCTCCCGTGCCTGCATGAATAAGAACACTCTCTCCTTCTCTCATACGAGCCAGTTCGTTCAAGCTATAATGAGCAGTAAGAAAGACAGTTGGCAGTGTAGCTGCCTCCTCAAAAGTCATCGAGCTGGATTTCTTGAAAATTATCTTCTCACTGACTGTAACAAATGAACGGAAAGAATACGGGGCCATACCAACAACCTCATCCCCTACAGAAAAATTCTTAACCTCTGCACCCACACTGACGACAATTCCTGAGAAATCATCACCAAACCATTTAAGATCAATTGGATTGCCTGGGTACATACCCAATGCTTTCATGACATCCCGAAAGTTAATCCCCCCAGCCTTAATCAAAACTTCAACCTGATCTGGATCAGGTGAGTATCGAATTGTCTCATTCAGAGACAAATTAGTTAATACTCCAGGCGAACTAACCTCTAATCTGAAAGGAATTACCGACCCATCTGATAAAACAGCTTCAGTTAAACGGTCAGTTTGCTCTTCAGCTTTAATAGAACATAATCGATTCACATATCTAACACCATCTCTATAAGCAATTTCATTCTCTTGATCAGATAGGATAATTTCTTCAGAAATGTCATGCAGTTCGGATCCGTAATTCCGTTCATCCAAGTCAATATGTTTCCACTGGAAATCAGGATGCTCACCCCTAGCAACACGAATGACCCCAATCATAGAAGACATTGCGATCCCTGGAATCATGTCACCGTCTCTAACGTGAATAACACCACGGGTTAATATTAATACTTTCGGACAGAACTCAAAATCTGTCGATGATAAGGTTTTGGCCAATCGAAGCAGATGCAAAGAGCCAGTTCTCTGAGCATCAATTAAATCATGTTCCGAAAGACTCCCATCTGATGACACTGACTCTGCAGCGAACGCATGAATGATTGTATCCACTCGAGATGTACTCGTAATGACTGCACTTATATCCTGATCAGGAGCAAGCCTAACAATCTGATCAAACTCATCATTAAAACATTTAGACAAATCCTCAACAAAAGCGTCATCGTCAGAAAAAATTATTAGTGCGCCTTTATTTCTTAAATCATCAGAGCCATCCAAGCTTTCCTCTTCCTCCTCAAGATTAATTTTTTCATTTAAGGTTGGAAGACCTCTTCGGACCATGAAAGCAGTCTGGCCGGACTCTTTAGGATCAGGCGTATTCACAAATGATACCACGTCCTCGTACCCACAACTTAATATCAAATCTTCCCACTCTTGACGATTCAGTAATGCCGAATTGGGCCTCAGATCAATGTCAGTGTATTGCCACCAACCCTTAAGCAGCCCAAAGACAAGATCCAATGCACTACGAGAGCGAGTCACTTCTAGAAAAATGAGCAACCCATCCTCTGACAGGCAACGCTTTAGCTGTTCTAGAGTATTTCTAAGATCAGAAGTAGCATGAATTACATTTGTTGCTAAAACTAAATCAAAAGATTCAGAAACAATCCCCTGATCTGATGGGGACTTTTCTATATCAAAAATACAATAGTCTACTGACGAGTTTTCAGCGAATTCCTTCTTAGCTTCAGCAATGAAAGCCTGACTAGTATCAGAAAACGTATAATCAATTTTATCAGGTGGTAATTTTTCAAGAACGCTTCGGGTCAATGATCCCGTCCCAGCTCCAACTTCGAGAATCCTGACAGCGCGTCCATCTGGAACACCTTCAATGGCTTTCTGAACAGCAGCCGAAATCATCTCATTATTAGAAGGAAAATCAGCTCCATTAATATAAAAAGATTCAAGCACCTCTGATGACCCTTTCGGGAAAAGAACTTCAAGAGCATCAGTTTCTCCAGAGAGCACTTCAGTAATCCTAGGCCAAACCAGCTTATAAAGATCAAGGTCAGATTCTCGGTTCGGATACTTAATCCTAAGGTGATCCAATTCCTTAACAATATCGATGCCACCAATTTCACGTATTACCTTCCATTCTTCTTGAGCCAATTCCTCTATAGGGCCCGCAACTGATAGTGCCTTCAACTGAGCCGCAACTAAGCGTTCATGTTCTAGAGAAATGCCTAAATCTTTGATAATCTTACTCGTCGTGTGAATAGATCCAGGGTTCGGATCCCAGCCTAATTCCTTTAATGAGCTTTCAAAACAGAGCCTCGCCCAATTGTCAACTTCTTGAACGAACTCGTTATAATATATTGCGAGATCATATCTTTCATACCTCTCATTTTTTTCAGCATCTACCTCACCAATGATATTATCAAAATTCGTAAATACTATTTTGCCACGGACTCGACTACCCTTTAGCCGCTTAGGCTCCCAAGAGAATTCATAAAAAGAATTATTAATAGCTTCTATTTCCTCATCCTTTTGATCAATTCTTTCAACACAAAAACCCAAAACATCGGCAACTCTTTGCCCATCCTCATTCATAACAAGAATATCAGCTACGACACTTTCACCATCATCAAATGTAACCAGAGCATGTGCCCACAGCTTATCTGGAAGAACATCTCCGTACAGTTGCACCCTACGAATAGAAGAAGGAAGGTAAAAGTTTTGGCTGGCTCTCGATCCTTCCGGGATCACTTGTGCCCCTTTTAGCGCATGGAAACAAGCATCGAGAACAGCAGGATGAAAATGATAATTTGAAAGTGTATCAACTAATGATTGAGGGACTTTGATTTCAGCAACGGATTCATTCGGCTTACTCCAAACATTAAGGAGTTGGCGAAAATTTGGGCCGAACTGGTAGCCGGCATTATCATACTCTTTATAATAGTCCTCATGCGTTGAATGCTTTTCCATGCGGGCTTGGATACTATCAATAGAATCATCAATAATATCTGGTTCTGGATTTGCCCTTTGAATTAATCCCTGTGCATTTAGCTCCCAAATTTTACCCTCATCAGTGGACGAATATACCGAAAACGACTTTTGCGATTCATTATAGATTATACGCACTGTAGGAACATTCTTATCTGAAATAAAGAGCGCCTTCTCTGTCTTAATTGATTCTACCGCATAAGAACCATCGGGGAACAAACTCCTAGCAACTGCGAGACCTATCTCCGCATAACCTGCTGCCGGAAAAATGATGCTGTCCCAAAAACAATGATCCTGAAGATAATCGTGCTCTCTCGGGTCTAGAAGGAATTCCCAACAAGGCTCAGGAAACCTTTGTCTTAATCCAAGTAAAGGATGCTCTATGACTTGCAATCGATGCCTGAAAGATTGGTCACATTCAATCCAAAATCTTTCATGGTTCCATGCGAATTTCGGAACACTCACCACTTTTCCTGAGCTCTGATTAATAGAAGCCCAATCAATCTCCACGCCCTCTATATGAAGCCTAGCTAAATTTCCAAGAATGGTTTTCGTTTCGCTTTCTTTGCGATTGAGAGAGCAAAGGACGGCACATTCTCCTTCAAGGACTCCAATAGAATCAGCAATCGGACCAGCAAGCGCAGGGTGAGGGCCTAATTCAAGAAAAATCTCAGAACCATCATTGGATAATGACTGAATGGCTGAAGAAAAAAGAACAGGGTCCCTTACGTTACGCCACCAATAATAATTATCTAAATCAACACCCTCAAAAAGTTCACCAGTAACAGTTGAGTAAAATGGAACCTTGGAGCTCTTTGGAGAAATTGCCTTCAACTCATCTAAAAGATCATCCTTAATGGGATCCATCTGATGAGTATGAAAGGCATAATCAATGCGAAGCCACCGCACAAAAATTCCTTTTTCTTCAATTCTTTTAGTGATTTCTTCTAATGGCTCGGTATCCCCAGCAAGAGTGACCATTGCAGGTCCATTTACAACGGCGACCTGGACTTCAGATCCCTTGCCTTCAATTATTTGCTCCGCCTCAGATTTGGACAATCCAACAACAACCATCTTACCCTTTCCTCCTGTCTTATTCTGCAAATAACTTCGGTGAAAGATAACCTTAACCGCATCCTCAAGACTATATATGCCTGCTACATATGCTGCAGCCACTTCTCCGACGCTATGCCCAACAACTTTCTTAGGTAAGACTCCCCAGGTTTTCCACAGTTCAGCGAGAGCAACCTGCAACGCGAAAATAGCAGGCTGCGCAACATCGGTCCGGTCAATTTTTGATGTCTCCTCATTAGAATTCATTTCCTCGACCAAGGACCACCCCGTCAACGGTTCTAATAGCGAATCAATTTTTTTAATCGTTTTGCGAAAAACCGGCTCATCCTGAAAAAGTTCCTGACCCATTCCCCACCACTGTGCGCCCTGGCCAGTGAATACAAATACAGGATCGATATTGGTAACAGAACATTTCCCAATTATGCATTCCGGAGATTCTATACGATTTAATATCCATGATTTTAAATTCGATCTTATCGATTTTTGATCGTGGCCAATAACGACCATCCTCTCATCAAGATTCTGACGACTTAAACCTATCGAAGTACAAATTTCATTAATAGGAGCAGTGTCCTTATTGAGAAAATCGCAATGCGATTTAGCTGCGCACTCAAGGCCTGATTCACTGTTCCCGCTAAGTGGTAATAAAAATGGACGGCTAAGCAACTTTGCGTGAGACTCCTCAGTTCCTAGGTGTTTTACATTGTCGACCGCCTCAAGAACTACATGGGCGTTAGTCCCTCCAAATCCAAAAGAATTAACAGCACTCACAGGAAGAAAATCGCCCTTGGATGGTATGGGCATATTTTCCATAGGCACCTTCAACTTCAAATCTTTAAAAGGAATGTTTGGGTTTGGAGTCTCGTAATTAAGATTCTTAGGAATTTGCCGATGATGCAAAACTAATGCCGCCTTGATGAGTCCGGCAATCCCAGATCCAGATTCCAAATGACCTATATTGGATTTAACAGACCCTATGATACACTGTTCAGATTCTGATCGCCCCTCACAAAGAACTTCTCCAAGAGCTCTCGTCTCAATTGGGTCACCTACAGGTGTGCCGGTGCCATGGGCTTCCATGTAACCAACTCTGCTAGGTTTAATACCGGCTTGCTCGTAAGCCTGACTCAACATAGCAGCTTGCGATTCCTTTCCAGGAACAGTCATCGAAGATGTGTTACCATCCTGATTAACTACCGCAGCCCTGATCGTAGCATAAATACGATCCCCGTCCTGATGAGCGCGAGCAAGAGGCTTAATGAGAATCATTCCCGCACCTTCACCTCTCACATACCCATTAGCACGGGCATCAAAAGCAAAACATTGGCCACTCGGTGAAAGCATTGATGCTTTGGAAAAACCAATTGAACTATCAGGCATCAACAATGCATTAACTCCACCAGCAAAGGCAGCATCACATTCCCCACTCCAAATACTCTTACAGGCAAGATTCACTGCCACAAGAGCAGAAGAACATGCAGTATCAATAGAAATGGAAGGCCCTTTTAAATCATAGAGATAACTAATACGATTCGAGGCGATCGATAATGTGCTACCAGAATTTGTATGAACATCAATATCTGACTCCCCCATCATTTGAATGGAGCCATACTCATTAGATGATATACCCACATAGACACCAGTAGCAGAGCCTCGCCAATTTATAGGCTTTTCTCCTGCGTCCTCGAAAGCTTCCCAAGTAAGTTCAAGTAACCAGCGCTGTTGCGGATCCATGCGCTGGGCTTCTCTTGGAGAAATACCAAAAAAAGATGCGTCAAATTTATCCACATCCTCTATAAAACCTCCCCACTTGGTTATCATTTTAATAGGAACTGAACTGTCAGGATGATAGTAACGGTCCACATTCCATCGATCATCGGGAACTTCCTGAATTCCCGATTTCCCCTCGATGAGAAGGTCCCAGAATGATTCTGGACTGTTGGCTCTTCCCGGAAACCGGCATCCTATTCCAACTATCGCGAGAGGCTCCTGATTTGATTCTGGCATACCGTATGCAAAAATTAATTTATTTTATGCACTATTAATTGAAATGAATCCATCATAAAGAGACTTAAAAAATAAATAAAGCAGACCCACTACTCTGTTAATATCTAGAATAGATTTTATAATTTACAGAGAATGGCGAATAGCTCAGATCTATAATCTGCAATAATTAAAATCCAATCGACGCCCCACCGTCAACCGTTAGAAGAGAACCAGTTACAAAACTCGCTGCTGGCGAACAGAGAAACACCGCTGCATGACCAACCTCATCCGGTTGCCCCATCCTACCCATCGGCGTCCTACCAAGGACCTTCTGTCGCCTAGGTTCATCCCCTTTAAATGAATTTAATGCCATTGCGGATTCAATCCAACCAGGCAAAATTGCATTTACCCTGACTCCGTTCGGAGCGAATTCGGCAGATAAATTATATACTGCTCCATGCATAGCTGACTTCGCCATCGAATATGAAGTTACTAGCGGCAATCCTATCACAGTTGCCATAGAAGAAATCCACAAAATCGACCCAGATCCGTTATCGAGCATTGCTGGAACAAATTCCTTTGTAATGGCAAGGGCCCCTCGGATATGAACATCAAAAACCTCCATGAATTCTGAATCATGCAAGTCAACAAATGGCTTCTTGCAGTTAATCCCAGCGTTATGCACCAGACAAGTCGGCTCTCCATGATCAGAAAGTACCCTTTGAGCAAAGTTTGGTATTTCCTCAATTTTCGCAATATCTTGAGAAAGATAGCTGACCCGCTCACCGAGTTCTGCTGCCGCTTCAGCCAATACGGCTTCACGCCTTCCAACAAGAATCACTTTTTCAGCGCCTGCAGCAAGCATACATCTTCCAATTCCCAGACCAATGCCCGTTCCTCCACCTGTTATCAGGACTGTTTCTCCAGACATGCTGTAAGGATTTTCCATACTTATTAATTAGTATAATAAAAAATTAAACATTTAGGAAACCTTTTTTCCATACTTACTCATGGCTTCTTCGGTCAGAGTAGTCCCTGCTCCTGAGTTCTTCGGAAAATCAAAATAACCAGACCTAATTTCAAGAGGCTCAATGAAGCAGTCCTTGATCCAGGGTATAAATTCCAATAACTCAATTCCTGGATGAGAAATACTTAAATGAATTTGAGTTTGAGCCATATCACCAGCGTGAGGAGTCACGGGAAGATTTGCTTCGTAAGCAACATTAGATACTTCCAAAGTTTCAGTAATTCCTCCAAGCCGAGTCGCATCGGGTTGCACGTAATGAACTGCCTGAGAAGATATAAACTCCTCAAAGTGAGCCAACGAATATAGCATTTCACCCAATGCGACTGGCGTCTCTATCGCATCCGCAAAATCCTTGTGCCCCCGCACATCATCATGCCATAAAGGCTCCTCTATCCATGTGACGTCATAATCTTTCAGCTTACTCGCCACACTCAATGCTTCAGGCATGCGCCAGCGCCCATTCGCATCGGTCATTATTCTAACCCCTGAACCAACGGCATTTCTGACCGCTTCGACTCGTTGCAAATCCTCGCTATGATCTGGCTTTCCTACTTTCATCTTTATACTCTTGTAACCATCTACCTCAGTGAGCCTGAGCACATCATCAACCAACATTTGAGTTGAAAAATTTAACCAACCACCATCGGTATTGTACGCTTCGACTTTGTTCTTCTCACTCCCACCAAGAGTCTTCCATAACGGTTCGTTTGAGGCCTTTGACTTAATATCCCACAACGCAATATCTACCGCCGCCAATGCCATTTTTGTAATACCTGCACGCCCGACCCATTGGAGCGGAGGATAATATGCCAATCTTTCCCACAATAAGGAAATATCAGACGCTTCCTGACCTATTAATAACTCAGCATAACAATTGGATATACAATCCGTAATTAATCTATCGCTGGCTAAATGAGCATGAGTTCCGGTAAAGCCATAACCAGTGAAGCCTTCATCTGTAAAAATTCTTACTCCTGGCATACCCCAATGAGTTATCGAATGCGTACTGTCAGATATATGGTTCCGAGTAACCGGAACGTGCAAAATAAATGTTTCAAGCGAAGTGATAATCATCAATTTAAAGGGGGTAGAAGAATCTAAATTCGCCTCATAAAAATGTTCATTAAAGACATAAAGATGATCATCCAAATAGCTGGTGATGGATCCTTGATTCTTCAGTTCCTGTGAGGCGCTGGTCCAGACCCTGGAACCTGAAAGTGACCTTTTCATGATCCATTCCTAGAGCATGCAAAATCGTTGCATGCATGTCTCTTACTATGACAGGATCCTTCTCTACATAATATCCAAAATCATCAGTCTGCCCGTAAGAGATACCTCCTCTGATACCGCCTCCGGCCATCCAAATCGTATAGGCTTCTTTGTGATGATCTCGGCCCGCTCCATTTAACTTTGACCCCTGAAACATCGGAGTTCTTCCAAACTCTGCACCCCAGACAAGTAAAGTTTCATCTAAAAGCCCCCTCATCTTCAGGTCTTTAATGAGGGCAGCAATTGGCCGATCAATCTCTTTAGCTTTTTTCTTTATACCATTTTCGATACCCCCATGGTGATCCCATCCGGAATTGTACAGTTCGACGAATCTTACTCCGCGTTCGACGAGCCTCCGAGCCTGCACGCAGTGATTCGCAAATGATCCTTTTCCATACATGTTCCTAATATGTTCAGGTTCAGTTCTTATATCAGTTAGTTCAGGCACTGACATCTGCATTTTAAATGCCAACTCATATTGATTGATACGGGTTCTAATTTCAGGGTCGCCAGTATTTTTCAATTCCAATTCATTCAATTCATTAATTCCATCAATGATTCGCTTTCTGCGAGATCTATCAACGCCTTTCGGATCTGATAAGAATAGAACTGGGTCACCAGTGCTGCGAAACTCAATTCCCTGATAGGTGCTTGGTAAAAATCCATGACTCCACAAAGAGGAACCTGCTCCTGGAACACTTCCAGAAACCATTACCACATAAGATGGCAAATCATTTGATTCTGAACCTAGCCCATAAGTGACCCAAGATCCCAAACTGGGTCGACCGATGCGATTAAGACCTGAATGAAAAAACATCTGAGCAGGAGCATGATTGAAATCCTCGGTCTGCATTGATCGAATAATAGCAACTTCACCAGCAACCGATTTTAGATGTGGAAGAACTTCTGAGATTTCTTGCCCATTATTGATTCGTGTGAATTTAAATGGCGAAGCCATCATCTTTGGGTGCCCCCTAAGGAAAGCAAATCGCTTCCCTTCAATGAACTCTGCAGGAGCTAGTTTGCCATGGAATTCCTTAAGTTTAGGTTTGGGATCAAAAAGGTCTAATTGAGAAGGTGCTCCCACCATATGTAAAAAAATTACTGACTTGGCCTTTGGTGCGAAGTGCGCAATTTCTTTGCCATAATCTGCGACAGGATCCGGTGCAGATTCTCTAGACAGAAGATCATTAAAGGCCAGAGTCCCTACACCAAGACTACTAGAATTGCGCAGAAAAGCCCTTCTAGATAACAATCGCTGAGTCAGATCCTTTTCCATTATTAGTAACCGTTTTAGACTACTTTGTTATCGTTGCATGAAGATTGAGCAACGTAGTTGCAATTTCAAACCAGGCACTTTCAGCTGAGCCTTCCGTGTCAAGAGCTCTGAAATATATTTCTTTTAACGCCTTAATCTCAGCACCATTGGGATGCCTGGAAAGAGCAAGCCTGAAGGCATATTCCAATTGTTGAGGCGCATTCAATTCAGCAGACTCTTTTCTTATTCGAGCAGCAAAGGCTTTAGCAATTTCCACATAGACTGGATCATTTAATAACGTCAGAGCTTGTAAAGGAGTGTTACTAGGCTCTCTCCTTACCTTACACGCCCCCCTACTTGGAGCATCAAAATTGGCAAAACTTGGATAATGAGCTGAACGGCGCCAAATAGTATAAATCCCTCTACGGTAAAGATCTTCACTTTCCGACACGTAATATTTGTTATCCACCTCACCAATGACGCGCCAGAAATTTGCAGGCTGTACCGGCCTGACTGGTCTTCCATACATTTTAGTCGAAAGTAGTCCTGAAATATACAGGGCATTGTCTCTAATTAATTCTGCAGGCAAACGGAGACTAGGGCCCCTTGAATGAAAACTATTATTTGGATCCTTGTCCCTTCCTAATTGAGATACTTTGGAGCTTTGTAAATATACAGATGAAAGTACGATTCGTTTAATTGTTTTTTTCAATGACCAAGAATCCTCTGACTGAAAAGTCACCGCCAACCAATCAAGTAATTCAGGATGACTGGGAAACGTTCCATTCGTTCCAAAATCTTCTATACTTGTCACTATTCCCCGCCCAAAAAGTTCTGCCCATATCCTATTCACAGTAACTCTAGCCGTGAGAGGGTTCTCTTTAGATACAAGCCATCGAGCCAACCCTAAACGGTTTCTCGGAAACTCGTCCCTGAAAAGATGTAATGATTCGGGAGTATCAGCTGTTACTTTTTCCCCAATATTTTTAAAGTCCCCCCGTAACATTATATGCGTGTCCCTCTTTTTCTCCATCTCTCTCATTACTCGAGAAGTATAACCGATCTGAAAAGCTCCACCCTTGGACCGATTCTTATTGTTACTAATCTGCTTCTGTAATGTATTAAGAGATTTTGAGGATTTTCCTTTTCCAAAAATAGTCTTACTTATTTTCAATGCTTCATTAAAATCTATTTTTGATTTTCTAATTAGATCCACTTCTTTGGGATGCTTTTTAACCAGCTCATTTAACTGATCATCAGAAAATGACTCGCAAAGCTCCTCGACCTTACTTACATAAATCTTTTCTACCTCACGAGCCTTATGCGCAGCCTCATCTCTCTTGTTAAGCTCATCAGTTGGCACTGGAACATTAATATCAGAGCCCGAATAATTCATCGATGCATCATTACCCCCGGGCCTACGTTTACCCTCAATTGGAGTATTGTTAAAAAAAGCAAACATCGAATAATAATCATGAATCGAAAAAGGATCATGTTTATGGTCATGGCACTGGGCACATTCCATCGAAGTCCCTAGCCAGACCGTGGAAGTCGTATTGACGCGATCCACGACCTGTTTTACCCGATCCTCCTCAGGATCAGTTCCAGCCTCTAGGTTTAATATCGGTCCGCGATGAAATCCCGTAGCAATGATTTGAGCATTCGTAGCTTCAGGGAGTAAATCCCCAGCTAACTGTTCGATCGTAAACTGATCAAAAGGCATATCTGAGTTAAAGGCCCTTATGACCCAGTCCCTGTATGGCCAGACATTCCGAAATCCATCACGCTGATAGCCATCAGAATCGGCATACCTTGCAAGATCCAACCAACCTAGGGCCCATTTTTCACCAAAGTGATTTGAACTTAAAAGCTCATCGACAATTTGCTCTAAATGCTGATCAGAAGGATCTGACAAAAATGAATCAACTTTTTCTATTGGAGGAGGGATTCCTATAAGGTCTAAAAAGACTCGCCTAATCAACCGCGCAGACGATTCCCTTTCCTTAGGGGCATGACCCTGCGATTCCATTCTCGATAAACAGAAAAAATCAATTTCATTCCGTGCCCAATCAGCATGTTTTACTGATGGAAGGTCGGGTTTAGTTGGAAAAACATAGGCCCAATGCAAATCCTTGGCCTCTGCTGTCAAAACAGCAAATAGGACAAAGCAGAGGGATCTCATATAAAATTAAGTCATTATTTTGTGACCTTGAGCGTTCCAAACATCAACTGACCGTGCCCAGGATACGTGCATACGTATGGGTAATTTCCTGGCGTCGACGGCGCACTCATGTAAAGAACGTATTTGCGACCCGGTGCAACCTGAGGAGAAGAGGCCAACACCTCTGGTATATCCGGAACAAAGTTCTGCTCAATCGCTTTAGGTCCAATAGCCAGTGCCGCAGCAATTACCTTTTGCCTGCTTCCAGGGACACAAACGGCCAAGTTATGCATCAAGCCTGTTGGATCATTATTAATAAACTCGATCGCAACTTTTTCACCAGCCTTGGCCTGCAAAGACTCGACGTCAAATTTCATGCCCGGCTTTGCTCCGACTTTAATAATGCGCGCATTCTCATAACCTTCAGGAACAAGCGCAACTGGCTTCTTACTAAGTGCGTCCATTTCAGCCTTCATCTTCGCATCCTGAATTTTGGACAAAGACTCGTTCCGGAAATTATTAATGAATCCTCCAAAACTTGCACCTCCTTTAAAATTTCGAGACTTGGCAAACCAAGTAAAGAATTGCTTCCTAAGATTTTCATTCCAGCCCTCTTCAACGTTCTTGAGCGCATAAGCATACCAGATTTGCTGTCTCTGTGGATTGTTCGCCTTCTGGCTTTGAAATGATCTACCATACTGACCTGATCGAGCCAAAAGTTTGTCATCAAATTCAATCTCTTCCAATCCCGCTGCCTCCTGATTCATTAATGGAACGGTCTTAGCAAGAACATCATCAGCCTTTAAATAAACCAACATAGACACCAACTCCCTATTCATAGCATCGGATGATGCAGGATAGAGTGGTGAAATGGCTTTGGCAATTTCTTGAGCTGTCTCCTCATCAGGGCCGCCCATCCGAATAAAAGTAAGCCCCATAACCCTCAAAGCCTCGAGCTTCTGACTTTCCGTCATTTCTGAAATCTTCAACATGGAAAGAGCATTAAGAATATCCCCTTTCAAAGCTGCGTCACCCTGACGTGACAGAGCGAGAAGAGCAGAAAGTAATGTTTGAGGGTCCTCTTCTTCAAGT
>JABGYE010000296.1:0-6538 GCA_018675395.1 Akkermansiaceae bacterium | reverse complement strand
GAGGTTTGTCCGGGGCCAAACTTGTCATCGATGGAGGGCCTTATAATCATATGGTCTTTCTCGTCGGAAATACGGTCATAGTGCCTGCCATGAAAATTTCCTTTTAAGACGATGAAAGCCGTGGCCATATTATTGTGGCCGTGAGGAACAACTGAGCGCCCTTTCTTTAATGCGAAGACTTGACTCCCAAAGACTAGACTTTTGGGGTATCCGTTAGATCTTGGAAGCTTAGGGCGGATACTTCGAGCTCCATTGTCTACGAACTTAGCGCTTTTTTCGATTTGATCGAAATTGATAAGTTTTAGGAGTTCATTAAGTTCAATTTTTTTCTGAAATAGTTCCTCGACTTGTTTCTGCCATTGTATTTGGCTGATTTTCGTTTCTTTAACGCCCAAGCCTATCTCATGCACTGCGTGAAGCCATTTCTTTGCTGTGTATTTATCTTTAGCTGCGAGTAGATCAGTTGAGCAAAGGTGCTCGAGAAGTGAAATGCTAAGAATGGTTTTGACTGAGCCCTTAGTGAAGTTTCTCCTAAGGATTTCATTTCCATTCTTTTCTTTTATTCTATCGGAATCATTCATAGCGTTGTCTAAATTTGCGACTCAAGTGATATTATTGAATGCTTTCCGCACTTAGGTCAATGAGTGTTATTGTATATAACTTATTCGTTATTATACAGATGCGCCAGATGATATCCAGCGCCTTAGTCTTTTAATCTGTTTTTTTCGAAGTGATGCTCCTTCTGGGGGCATTATTTGATCTTCAATCAGTTCTAGGAGTAGGCTCTCATCGGGTTTGTATTTGATGATGGATGGTCCGCTTTCACCTCCATTCAAAATTGATTTTAGTGTCCTAAGATCGAGCCCGGCCTCCGTTGCATTCATTCCATGGCACTCGACGCAGTATCTATCTAAAATGGGTTTAATGTGAGTGGAGTAGTTTATTTTTTTACTTATCGGGTGAGATTTTGATTGAGAATTATTATGTACGCAACTTGTATGACTCATTCCCATTAAGAGGATGGGTATTAAATGAGTGAATAGTTTAGTTAATTGTTTCTGAGCACTCATACTAATTAAGTATTTTCTCTGGCCAGTGAATTTCTATTCCTTCTTTCTGAATTTTTCGTTGGAATGAATTTAAAGAAGATTTCTTATTTCTAATGGCTTTGGGTGTTGATTTTTTTTTGATTGAAGTGGCAGCTAAGTATCCAGTCACTTCTCCAATATTCCATTCGACCGGGTGAAGCCTATAGCAGCCATTAGTAACATGAGTAGTGCCTATGTTTTTTGCTGAAGCGATTAAATTATTTAGTCTTTCTGGGATTAGTGATCCGAGAGGGATCTCAAAAGGTAGGGCAGGGAAATCAATGTAATTATTTCCTCCACTACTAGGATGAAGATCAATCTGATAGTGTCCTATTCCTATTGAATCTGCGTAACGTTTTGCTTGGATCGATTTTTGATTCTTAGCCAAGATGAGTGTTCTATTTTCCAATCCGCAGTCCTGCTCTTTAATTGTTTCTAGGGCTTTAATCCTTAGTGATTCTCGCACGTATGGATGTTTTGCTAGACCGTCCTTTGTTCCGAAAACGTCTTTCCTTAATCGTAGACCAGGCCAGCCCTCTTTGCCGTCATCGCGTGGAGCTTCTGTTTGTAGCCAATAAAGTAATGATAGGCTAAGTTCTTTTGATTTTTTGATGTGCGATGATCTCTCCTCTATAGATGCTCCGGTCAGATTGCCCAGTAAGTAGTCGTTCTGTGGCCAGTTAATCAAGCTTATGTCATTATGGTTGCTGCCTTCTTGAAAGTTTTCTTTTGCTAATATACGGCGATAAGTCCAGAGGTTAATTATTCCGGATCCATGAGGGCCGTGAGGATTGAAGCCTAATAATTTTTTTTCGCCTGAGGCAGGGTGGGTGTAATGAAAATCCAAAAGTCTCCCCGGCCAGGGTGGATCTAATTTTGGGATGTAGGATTGCCAGAATTTATAATTCTTTGGCTTTTCAATTAAATGCTCCTTATTAGGATCGTAATCGACAGCAAAGCATGTGGTGAACGCTTGCTGGTTCATTGGAGAGTGTTTTTCTGGCATGTGCAATTCACCAGTTTCTTTTCTCCCTTCTGTCCCCATGACGTGTTCACAATTTGTTATCGGTAGTAGGTCGCCAAGCTCAGAGGCATCGGCGAATATTTTTCCGTGAATGATTAGGAGGTGTCCGCTCTCAGTGTTTAAAGTTTTAACAGAATTAATGTTGTCGCCATTGAGGTTGGCAGAGATGGGGGTTGTATTCTTTAATAGGATAAGTTGTTTTTTTATGATGTAAGGAAGAAGAAGTGATTCTAGGCATCTCAGTGCAACAATTGGTTCGTGACATAATCGTGACACTGACCCGTTCCCGGGGTTCAGGTGCTTTTTTCTCTTGGCCTTATCGGTTAGGGGGTAATTTTTTTTATAATATTCCCGGATTGAAGTACGAAGCGATCTGTAAGACTTTGTTGAGCCGAGCGATTCGATCCATTTATGCTCATCAGGGGGAACGCCTTGTGAAGTTAGTTGACCGCCGATCCAATCCGTCTCTTCGGTCATAATGACCGTGATGCCTGATTTGATGGCTGACAGAGCCGCGGCACATCCGCCTAACCCTCCTCCCACTATGACTAAATCAGATTTAAGTTCTTTTGTCCGTGGGGATCTCTTTTGATTTGCTGATGCTATGGACCCGCTAGTAATGGATGATGCACCTAAGCCGGCTAATATCCTGGTTAAACTTTCCCTTCGTATCATTATAGGATGTGCTAGGGGTTAATTTTCCTTTATGGGATTTAATTTGATTTGTGGTTGTGGGTTTTGAGCTCGTTAGATAACTCTTGGAGTGTTTCGTCGATTCTTTCTACGTTTTGAATTGTGATTGGAATAGCTTCCAGAATAGGAACCGTTTGCTGAAGATTCTCAAACTTCTCAATACTAATTTGAATGTTCTCAAGTTTCTCAATTCTTTTTTCAAGCTTTCCTATTTTTTCTGAGTCGTTACTTTTTGAGCATCCGAATAATGTAAAGGTTAGTAATGATATAAAAAAAAGCAGTAATCGCATTTGGTCAATTTACCCAGAAGCTATGGGTTTCTGCAAATATGAATAATATTGAGTTTATATAGAGATTTAAAATCTGATCGATTTTCTGTTGAGTTTGTCCGTAAAAGACATAAATTTTTTGTGGAAAACCTAAAAATTGCACCCCATCATGGGATAATACTTTGTAAATATTTTTATTTATTATGCGTTACTTGTATCTTCTGACGGTTTCATTTTCTTTGATGAATTTAGTAATTGCTGATCAAGCAAAAGAAGCAAAAGCTAAGGCCGGTGATCAGCAGGCCCAGTACGATATGGGGCAAATGTATTGGTACGGAGATGGAGTGAAACGTGATGCATCTAAGGCCGTCCAATGGTTTGGTAAGTCTGCTGCTCAGGGGCATGCAAAGGCGCAATTTAGTTTAGCTACTGCTTATGAAACTGGAGATGGAGTTGATCAGAATCTTCGTGAAGCGGCTAAGTGGTTTCGTAAATCAGCTGAAAAGGGAGACATGGATTCTCAAACTCAATTAGGATTCTTTTATGCCAAGGGTAAAGGATTAGTTAAGAATGAAGGGCAGGCAGTGTATTGGTGGAAGAAAGCATCAGCCCAAGGTCAAAAAGTGGCCCAGGCTCATTTAGGGGTGCGGTATGCTACAGGAATAGGGGTGGCCAAGAATACGGTGACTGCTGTTAAGTGGTGGAGGAAGTCAGCTGAGCAGGGAAATATGCTAGCTCAGTATAATTTAGCAGTGATGTATGTCCGTGGCAGAGGAGTGCAGAGGAATGTAGATGAAGCAGTTAAGTGGTATCGCAAAGCTGCAGCTCAGGGGCACCAAGGAGCAAGGCAGGCGTTAAATAAACTTAGGAATTAGGTTAGCTGTTAACGAGTTCTTAATCGGGTCATGTGTGACCTTATGGTTTGATATTCCAAATGAATCTAAAAGTACCGATATGAAATTTAATAATGTAAATGCTTCAGTCGTAGCAAATATCTATTTTGATGGAAAAGTGGTCTCACATTCACTCACAGATGATTCTGGAGCAAGAATAACACTGGGGCTCATTTATCCAGGAACCTATCATTTTAACACAGAATCTCCTGAGAAAATGGAAATCACTTCAGGGTCTTGTGATGTGACGTTGGATGGGGAGAATGTAAATAATACCTATGCCGAGGGTGAGCATTTTGATGTTCCAGGAGATTCAGGATTTAGTATTACTGTGGGAGAGGGTATCTGCCAGTATGTCTGCACTTTTTTGGAGTAAGTGAGGATAAATATATTATTTGTTAGAGGTTAACTTGTAGAGTTTCCTGTTTGTTGAGTGCTTTAATCCCTTTAAAGGATTTAAGTGAAGTTCCTTCACCTACGTTGATTGTGTATGAACCGTCTGTGAAAACCTTTGGTCTGAATGTCGTTCCTTTAATTCTTATTGTGTAGACGATTTCTTTGCTTTTTTCATTGATGATCTGAACGACTTGGTTTGATTTATTTATTTGCAGAGAAGGTAAGTAAGCAATGGCCTTGCGGCCATAATTGTCGAGCTGGTTGAATGTGAATGGCCAGCCTGGGTATGGCTTTGCATCTTTCGCTGTAACGTCAACGTTGCGGGGCCAACAAGTGAAGGTCACGTCTCGTGTTTTTTTGTTAATTCTAGTGACTCCAAATCCAGCTGCTCTAGTAGTAAGTCTGTCACCTCCCTTTTCTGGGGATGGATTAGCAACGGCAATTGCGGTGACCTTGTTATTGAATCCGTCGAGATGGTCTCCGAGAATGGGGTCGTCTCCTGCCTGGCGATTTTTGCCCGGTTCAAGTGGTTTCCACCATCGAAGATAAAGGTTTGCTATAGAGGGAACACAGAAAGAATAGATAGAATCACGCCATTCATTGATCCCATGGTGAAAGACAGTACCGAGATGTTGATCTCCAGCAAAATGAAAAGCGTAAGCTTTGCGGAGAGACGCTATGGCTTTGTTTCGTCCAGTCTGTGGCCAACCGTTAGAATCAAGGTCAGCGTGTAATCTTCCTCCGATCTTGCCATGGATGTGCGCGCCTCCACAGAAAATAGTCTGAGACAGGGCAACCTTCATGTCAGTGTTGCTCCATTCTTGAGACCATTTTTCAAGAAATTTAAGCTGCCTTTCTCCAAGTAAGCGTGCTTGAGGTACGTCCACTGACTTGGGATCGTATTCAGGGTTGCGGATATGATCAGGTCTTGGTCCTTGTTTGGGGATCATTCCCGCTGGTCCTGTTTTAAATTTTCGATCTTCTATAATCGCAAAACTTATGCGGCCCCAATTGAGATTAGTGTAGTAAGTGCCGATGCCTCTGTTAATTGGTGTTGGATCGTAAGGGTCAGGGAGGTGACTAGTCTGGGCCCGTTCAACTTCCTTTACATATTCGACTGGCATCGTGTATCCGCCATCTGATGCGCCTGGCAGGGTGGACTTCTTGCCGTTATGTCCCCAGAGATTGGGTTGACCAACGTCATGATCGTCAGGGATAGTGACTGTGGGGTAATTTTTAATCACTTCGCCGAAGTCTCTACCAAATTTTAGCCAGGCAGCATAATGGCGCCGGTGATCATAAACTTGATCGCCCGAAAAAAACAAAAGGTCAGGTTTTATGTTTTTTATGTTTTCAACTAGATCCTTTTTGGGTATATCGCCTCCGTGACCTGGATTGATCGAGTTGCCGGTGAATCCAATTATAATAAACTCGTCTTTTTTGCTGGGGTTTTTCTGAATTGTTCCTTCATAGGTTGCGTCCTTTCCATGCCTCACGCGGTAGGAGACCTTTTGTGAGTCATCCCAATTATCAACTCTGAACGGGGCAGTCCATCCACGTTCAATTATATTAGCATTTCCTACATTTATCCATTTCGCATCGCGCCTTATTTCTAGTCGAGCTTTACGTACTTCACCTTCCTTAAGGGGATAGAACTGAGCTGTAAGTTTAAGTGTTTTGTCATGAACGGTATAAAGTGCAAAGCAGATAACTTTGTCACGAGTAACTTCTGGTATGGCTAGCAGATCAATTCTTTTTTTCTTTTGCCCAATTGAATTAGGAGTACATAAAATTGATACAAGAACAATAAATATGAGATGATGAATGTTATTCATGAGTTCATTGAGAATTTTGATTGTTTTAATTTTATGTTTATTAGCTTAATCTGCGCAATCGTGTCACCCGCCCAGTAGAGACCCACTCAGCAACGAAAATATTGCCATCAGCATCGAAGCAGGCGTCGTGTGGATGAACGAACTTCCCCGGGAGCCATTTTTTGGAATCGTTGCGGACTCCTTTCACTTTTTTGGTAACCCGCTCAACGTCATCTCCGAGCCTCGCTACGACTTCATTCTTATCGTTGAGTAGAGTGACTCTTGCATGAAGTTCGGGAACTAATAGAAGGTCTTTCCATGAATCGATATTGGCTGGTAGTCCGTACCCTGGCAGGGTCTC
>JABGYE010000111.1:0-6786 GCA_018675395.1 Akkermansiaceae bacterium | reverse complement strand
CTCTTCGTACTCATCGAGGTCCGTTAACCCGTCACCATCAAAGTCTCCGGTACCTGAACCCGGACCCGGACCAGCAGCGTTACCGTTCAAGTCTTCAAGATTATCCGCGATTCGCTCTTCCCATGAGTCAGGTAGCCCGTCATCATCATCATCTTCAGTGCTGAAGACTCCGCGGTTCTCATAGACGGTTTGAATTTCTGCTTCGCTGAGGGCCGTGTTGTAGAGGCGAACATCAGACATGTAACCGGCCCAGTTCTCAACTCCCTGTCCTCCAAAGTATACGGGCTGCGGGTCCTGAGGAGCCGCCACGATGGTTCGGCTCCCTGATTGAAATCCGTCACGGTAATAGATCAGCTCGGTTCCGGATTTGACCACGACGTGGTGCATCCAGATTCCCTGAGGGATATCATCATAGTCCAGTCCCTGAACATTGTTAGTGTCCCACTCAAACATTCTTGTGGTGAACTTGATGAACTGACGCGGAGCAAAGTCACCGCCGACCGATGAGTAGCGGTTTCCTAAGATAATGTCATTGTTTGAACCCTGCTCGGACTTTGCCCAGAAAGACCAGGTGAATTCGGAGTCTGCCTCAGTAGTGAAGATTGGCAGTGTTCCTGAATCGGGTGGATTTCCGACGACCGCGTAAGCGCCGCTATTGTCGATTCCATTGAAGCTTAGTACAGTGCCGAAGTCAGGGTCCTCGGCCCAAGCGCTTTCACCATCGCCGAGCCCACCAAAATCAACGTTATTGATGAGTGCTGATAAATCATTTCCGCTAATATCGTTAGCAGTGTCGCCGGTCCCTTCGTTAAGAGGCCACCAGCCGAACAATTCCTGAGACTTTGCCAATGGGGACCATGCAAGGAGACCCAAAAGTATTGTAATGGAGAGGAGTAGAGGTTTTTTCATAATCTTTAATTATTAGGAATGCTATTTTTTTGGCTCATAATTACAATCCAAATCATTCATATTCAGTTCATTTTTCAAGCAAAGAGAGAGGGACTAGTAGCTACTATAGATTTAAATGGTTTTGCATTAGACTATTAGTACGGTTCCTCGCATCAGGGTTGTCACCGATACGCATTGAATTACCGCGGTTCTGCAGTGTTGCCCCGGCCTTGCGGGCCATTTCTTCTCCGTCCAGATAAAGGATCTGTTCTTGACCGGAGCAATTTCAGTTTGATTAGCTTAAGGTGTTTCGGTCTCGAGCCTGAGAAGGAATTGAGGAATTTCTCGAGGACTGATCGGGACAGTCACTTCATATAATTTGTCCCAGCCATTGGCTGGCCTTTGGAGCCAAAGAGTTTCATTTCCACTCAGGGCGCCAGTAGGCTCCCATGATTTGCCGTCAGAGGATCTTACGATGCGTGCCCGTGCAGAATCAGATGAAATTCTAGCGCCTATCCTTATAGATTCAGTGGACGCTTCTAGAATTTCAATGGATGTGACTCTTTCGTTAACTGAATTTCCATCACGAATTACTGTGACCCCATCGATCCACCCCGCGTCTAGGCCTGAGCTTTCATTGACGTCTTTAGAATAAGTAAAAGAGATGAGATGAGAGCCTTCAGGGACATTGATGGTCCTTTGCTCCCAATTCACTTCACCGCTAATGTATTCTATGTATTCTCCATCAAGTCGAACGGACAGAAAGTCGTATTCAAATTCTGAACTGACTTTCCACCAGAAGCTGACCTTAGCCGGGCCAGTCAGCTCGAATGCGATAGTGGAGCTTTGGAGGTCCACTATGGCCCCGCTCTGACCAGCGTCCTCCCCGTCATGGGAAAATTTGGACTGTGAGAACCAGTAAGTGTCTCCCGAAACCTGCCAGTTGAGATCTTCTGAGGGATTTTCCACCGCTTTAATAATCACGAGCTTCACTTCTTTTGTGATTCTACCGGTATCATTTTCCGCCCACACTGAAAAGTTATAGGTCCCTGATTCAGGGGCTGTTCCTTTTAGTGCACCCGATTCAGGTACATAGCTGATCCATTCAGGTAGGCTATTGAATCCTATTGTTACTGGACCATTTTCAACACTGAAAGGGATGACTATATTTTCTCCCTGATTAAATGAGAGTTCTGCGCTGATTGATATGATTGGTGAAAGGGGTGAGATAACCTCGACCTGATCCAACCACCCGGCATCATCACCTTCGGACAAGGCAACGTCTTTACTGTATGTCCAGGAAACAGAATGATCACCTTCAGGCACGGTGATTTCTTTTTTCCCCCAATCCACTTCACCACTGATCCTATGTTGCAGGATCTGTTCGTCTAGGAACACTGACAGGTAGTCATAGTCCGGTTCTGAGCTGACTTTCCACCAGAAGGATACCGTTGCTGGTCCGGTAACTTTAATGGATATAGTGGATTCCTCACGAGCGCTGATTTTGCCACTTTGTGCTGCGTCAGACCCATCATGTGTTATTTCTGATTGGGGAAACCAGAAAGAGTTGCCGCTAGCAGTCCATTCCGGTTGTTCTAGAGATTCGCCGATGGGCCAGATGACTGTAATTCTGACTCTTTCGGTAATGGTCTCGTCACCGTTCTGTGCAATGATGGCAAATTCATAGTTCCCTGGCGAAGGGGCGTTTCCGGAAAGTGAACTATTTCCATTATTGTGCACGAGCCATTCTGGAAGCTTATTAAAACTTACCGGAACAGAATTATTTTCAATACTGAAGGGGATGATAATTTTTTCAGCTAGGTAGAATGAATAATCATTGTTGACCGTTATGATTGGTGTGGCCTTATCAATGAGCTTGAAATCATCAATCCATGCGGTGTCTTGACCCTCTGATAAACCCTCATCCTTCGAGTATGTCCAGGTGAGGGTATGATTACCTTCCGGAACATTGAACGTTTTGAGTGTCCAGTTCACTTCACCGCTGATACTAGCTTCTGTGATTTCATCAATACTGAAAGAAAGGAAATCATAACCTGTTTCAGAGCTGACTTTCCACCAGAATGACAATGTTGCCGGCCCGCTGACATTAACGCTGACCGAGCTTTCTTCTTGATTGCTGATGCTACCACTCTGTGCCGCATTATTGCCGTCATGTGATACTTGTGGCTGAGGGAACCATAATTTATCACCTGATCCCTGAAAGTTGAATTGTCCCTGCGCAGGATCTGTTCCTTGGATCGCATCATCAACGGAATCGACCACTTGAAGAGTTAGGGTCGCTGAGAACCGGTTCCCGTTATCGGCAGTCAGCATGACCGAATAGTTCCCTTTCTCGGAAAATTTACCGGAAATTGTGTCCTTACCATCAAACTCAAGGCCGTCGGGGAGGGAACTAACAAAGTAACTGGAGGAAGCATCAATGGAGGTGATTTTGTAATTAAATTCCTTGCCCCTTACAGTAATTAACTCAAGAGGACTGGTGATGGTCGGATCTAATGAACGGCTGGATAGTGAGACTTCATCAACCCAGGCCGTGTCCAGTCCTCCGGTCCCGCTCACGTCCTTTGAATAGGTCCAGGAAATGGTGTGGTCTCCAGCCGGTATTGTTATTGTTTTTTGTTCCCAGCCCACTTCTCCACTGATTTGATCCTGAATCTCTCCGTTCATGTCCACGGACAGTAAATCATAATCTTCCTCGGAGCTGACTTTCCACCAGTAGTAAATTAGATCAGGTCCGGAAACTTCAATTGAAAATGAGGCGCTTTGGTTTGAGTCGATAGGTTCGGGTCTGGCGGCATCGGAACCGTCATGAGAAGTGTTGGTTTGGCGGAACCATCCTGGTGATGCGTTTGATAATAGGACAGGTAGTTCTTGAATTTCAATGGCGTTGGAAAGACTGTCAGCTTCGACCCTTATGTTAAGGGTCTCGAGGTCAGATCCTGCTGAATTTTCAGCGATGATTCCGACACTGAATGTACCGGTCGAAGTCGGGACCCAGTTAATTTCACCTGTTTGAGTGTTAATTTCCATTCCGCCCGGCCCATCACTGATCCCGTATGAGGTCGGGGTATTCTCTCCTGTGATCCTGTACGAAAGGACCAAATTAGTGGACGTGGTAATATTGAGTTCACTAGTTATTACAGGCATAATAAAATCATCGTTAATGATTTCAATGCTTGCGGGGGTCGAGGCTGCGAGGGACTTGCGTGGGTCAAAAAGGGCAAGTAGAAACGTTTCATTTTCTTCGGCGACTGAGTCTCCGATGATCTGGGCAGTGACCTTTTTGACAGTTTGCCCTGGCTCGAATGTAACGATTCTATTCACAGGTATATAATCATTGTCCTGAACCGTGGCGGTCCCGTCAATTGAACGGACAGTGACCTGAATTGGTCCTGAGCTAGGTTCTCCGATCTTTAGTTCTGCCTCAATGATAGTAGTGCCGGCATTACCTTCCCTGGCAGAGGCTCCGCTAATTGTAATGAGTTCATTTGAGTAAATGCCTGACAAGGAACTGACTCCGGATTCGATAGGGTCCAGCCAATCTGAGAGTCGGGTCGAGGGAGTTCCTCCCCCTGTCCATGAGGTGTGGAGCCTACCGTAATAGTCTGGACCTAAATCACCGCCACACTCTGAGTATCCTCCGGTCAATTGGCCGATAATCCTTCCCTTGTCATCAAAGAGAGCTGAGCCTGAGGATCCGGGCTCAGTCGTTCCAAAGTCCCACGCCCCTATACGCAGAAATTTTGCATTATTATCGATCCTTGCGCTCAGAAAATCAGTGATCGTCGTCGGATCCATATCGAATGAGATGCGTTTTTCAGATACGCCAGGATGATGAATTCCTATAGTCATTTCAGGATTCTCTGGGGACCGATTCCATCCCGCAAAGAAAGGACCATGAACCGTATTGATAGGATCATCAAGTTCTACCAGAGCGAAGTCAGAAGGAGCATGTTCGGCCCTCAGAATGGCTCCGGTATTGAACTGCGTTGTAGGTCCGTCACCTTCCTGTCTGTTTTGTCTTGAACCGATGGTCCGGCACGAAGAGTTTTCATGATTCCAATAGACAACCATTGAGGCAGCGTTGGACGGGCTGATTCCGCAATGCTCGGCGGTAAGGAAGAACGGTCTCAGGTCATTTTTGGTATTATTGATGAGGGCTCCACTGCAGGTGTCGACGCCGTTCAGAGTGTAGGCTCCGACTGACTTTATCTGGTCCCGAAATATATCAATGAGCGGCCCGTAGTCACTGTTGTCAGCAACCGAGCAGATCACATCAATCTGGCAGTCCCCGGACGTGTTGTTTGCAATTTTAAAATGTGATCCGGAGCTCCTGAAGCCGTGATTCACTTTGGTCATATTTATTCTGATGTCTGCAATGAGCCTAGTCGGAGAGGAGAGTTTCAGATTCAGTTTGTCGGACTTGAAGAGCGGTGTCCAGAGTTGCCCATGCTCTTCATTGTCCTTGTCAGTGAAACGTATAGGGTTGGACTTATCAGAAGGGCTGTCGATTTCAAGGAATGATCCTTCAGGAAGATAAAATTCTGTGAATGCAAGGTTAAGGGATTCAGCACCTTTCGATTCGATGGCAAAGTTCCAGTAGGAGATGAGCTTGCCCTCTTCCCATGTCCCGTGTGTTTCTGGTCTTACATCGACATTGCGGCTTGTTGCAAATCGGAAGGTTCCACGTTCTTCAATTTTTTCCGCTTTTCTGATAAGTGTCTCGTGGTCAATGGCTGGGAGTAGGATCCGTTCATTTGGTTTTGTTTTAAGTGCTCTCCGGTAATGAATAGTTGCTTCCGGGTCAGTGGAATTAGAGAAGACTTGTGTGGAACCGTGTTTAGCTATTGACTTTTTTTTCTTCGAGAGATCAGGTCCCTGAATCGCGAAGAGAAGGAGGGTTATGAGACGTCCGATGGTAACAAAGTGGGGCCTTTTGTTTTTCATGTAAATTGATCCCTAAATAAAGCGATATTTCTTAATGCAGCAATAATAGGAATTATTATTTTGAGTTCTTGGTCTGTATCTCTTTGTCTATCATCAATTAATGATTTAAAATAATTAAGTTGGACCAAAATGACAAAAATATATAATCACATAAATCGATGCTAGCAAAACTTATCAGTCTTATCACGGCGCCTCCCAAAATTATCTTTGACCTTGTTACCGATGTTCTTGGTGCAGCAAAAGCGCTGATCCCCGGATTGTAACGAGTTCATCTTTTCTTGGCTGTGGGCTGGGAATGGATAGGAATTGGGTAAATGTCCTCTGCGCGTAGTTGAGGGTAATGATTTTATTTTTTTGAAAGCTATCAAGAGTCCATGAAGAAAGTTCTCTGGAGCCATTTTTTGTTTGGCGTTATTCTTGCCGTTCCAGAGACCAGTCCGGGACAGAGTCTGCCGTTGGCGAATCCTGTTGAAGTTGGGATGTCTGCCGATGGGCTCTCTCGGATCGATCAGGTCATACAAGATTTTATCGGTAAGAAGGAACTGGCCGGGGCGGTCACTATCGTTGCGCGTCGCGGCAAGGTAGTGCAGTTCAAATCTTACGGGATGCGGGACATTGCGGCTCAAAGGGAAATGCGCAAGGATACTATTTTCCGTATATATTCAATGACCAAGGCCGTGGTTAGTGTGGCCGCGATGAGGCTAGTCGAAGAGGGGATCCTTGAACTTGACGTGCCGGCTTCCAAGTATGTCCCAGCACTTGGAAGAATGAAATTTAAGGGTAAGGATCCGCAGAGGGAGATGACTCTACGTGATCTTTTGAGGCACACTGCAGGGCTTCCGAACAATGTTAACACGGACCGTGCCCTGAGGCGTGCCGGGCACCCGTCCTTAGCCGAGAGTACGCTTGAGGAAATGATGGGCCGTCTCG
>JABGYE010000061.1:0-7419 GCA_018675395.1 Akkermansiaceae bacterium | reverse complement strand
CTTAACCAATTGGACGATCCACAACTTAGGGCCTGTGCTCCAATGATTGATGCGAAGCTAAAGAGCTCCACTTTTCAGACTTTGGTCCATGGGGATGCTAAGTTGGCAAATTTCTGTTTTGCCGTTGAAGGATCAGGGGTGGCGGCGGTGGATTTTCAATATGTTGGTGGAGGTTGTGGCATGAAGGATTTGGCCTATTTCGTAGGAAGTTGTTTTCGAGATCGAGAGGCCGAAGAGAGGGAAGAGGAGGTTCTAAATCTCTATTTTAATGAACTCTCTTCATTCATGGAGGCATTCGATAGAGGCATATGCATGAAGGAACTCGAAGCCGATTGGCGTCCTCTCTATCGTGTGGCTTGGGCTGACTTTCATCGGTTCATGAAGGGCTGGAGTCCGGGACACTGGAAGCTCAGTGACTATAGCGAGAGGGTCACGCGTGAGGTGACTAATTCACTAAAGGAGATTAAGGCTTAATGGATTTCACCGTGTTAACGCAAAAGGCTGTAAAAGCTGCCTACGATGCAGGGCAATTGATAAGATCTTATCGTGATAGGGACGTGCATGTCATGCAGAAGGAGGGTGGTAGCACTCTAGCTTCACAGGTGGTCACTGAGGTGGACCGTAAATCTCAGGATGCAATACTTCAGGTATTGATGCCGACTTGCGATGAACTTGATATTGCGATGCTTGCGGAGGAGGATGATGATGATAGGGGTCGGCTAGAACATGACTATTTCTGGTCCATTGATCCTCTGGACGGTACCCTACCATTTATTAATGGTCAGCCGGGATACTCGGTCTCTATTGGATTAGTTGCTAGGGATGGGACTCCTCAAATCGGCGTAGTATATGATCCGGTACATGATACCCTTTATCAGGCAACTAAAGGTCAGGGTCTCATGCGGAACAATGAGGCATGGGTTCCGGTACAATCAGCTCAAGAGCTGACTTTTACTTATGATAGTAGCTTTGCTGAGAATTCTAAATTTAACGAAATTCAAGATGACCTTGAGTCCTATGCCCATTTGCTCGGGCTTAACGGACTCATAGCGATGCATTATGGTGGAGCGGTGATGAATGCATGTTATGCCCTAGATAGGGCGCCGGCCTGTCATTTTAAATTTCCTAAGTCTCAAGATGGTGGCGGTAGCCTTTGGGACTATGCCGCAACAGCCTGCCTTTATGAGGAAGGTGGAGCCACCGTTAGTGATGCCTTTGGAAATCCGCTGGACCTTAACAGATCAGATTCGACTTTCATGAACCATCGTGGTGCGCTGTATGCTACCGATGTAGGACTGGCTATGCGGGTTCAGGAAATTGTAAAAAAGTACTACGATAGTTACTAATTTGTTAATTATTAGCCAATTATATTACATGCCGGAACAGCTTTTGCTATTGGCAAATTTAGTTATTAAAGTGCCTTGAGATTAGACTAGGTCAGAGGTGCGCCAACCTTTGCGAGCTTCAATATTAATGAGTGCGGCGGCTTCTTTGTTGCCGGTGATCTTCATATCTTTGGCATTCCACTCAAGACCTTTACCAGTTCTTATTGCAAGTGTACCTAAGATGATGCTTTCTGTGAGTGGCCCGCTATAACTAAAGTCCGAGACAGTTTTTTCGCTGTTTCGGATTCCATTGACCCAATCATTATGGATGCCAGGCACACGCTTTAATGTTTTTGGAACACGTTCATTGGCGTTCTTTCTATAATCTTCCCAACGAGCCTTTGGATAGAGTCGGGGACTGTTTGGTCGCATTCCATCGTGGCTAATGCCGCCTTTTTCTCCAACCATGATAAATCCACCATGACCTTTAATGTCCCAATCGTATCCGTTGGGAGCTTTTGGAAGACGAGGTCCTTCAATCCATTTGACGTCTACAGCAGGCTGTTTTCCACGAGATGGAAACTTATAGGTTACGATTGAGCCGTTTGGTGTATGAATGGGGTTAGCTTTTTCTGCCATGTCGACTTCTACCTTATCAGGAGCGCCCAGACCAAGTGCCCAGTAAGCGGTATCAATAGTGTGGCAACCTATGTCGCCGAGACCTCCACAGCCAAAGCTCCACCATGGTCGCCAAGTAGTTGGATGAATTGCTCTACTAAATGGGACATCTTCCTGACAGGGGCCAAGCCACAAATTCCAATCCATTCCTTCAGGAAGCTTTTCTGCCTTTGGATATTCCATGCGAACCTGACCATTGAATCCCCATCCTCTTGCGGGCCGGTCTGTCCAGGTAAGGACTTCCTTAACCTCACCAATTAGTCCGGCCTCGTACCACTCCTTAACCAGATAAGCACCCTCGAAGGCGTGGCCCTGGTTTCCCATTTGTGTTACTAAGCCTTTTTCTTTGGCCAGTGCCTGTAAGGTCCGTGCTTCCCAAAGCGAATGAACGAGCGGTTTTTCGACAAACACGTGTTTCCCCATACTCATCGCAGTGTAGGCAATTGCAAAGTGAGAATGGTCCGGCGTGCCAACACCTACGGCATCAATTTGGTCACCCATTTCTTCCAGCATTTTGCGGAAATCCTTATAGAATTTTGCCTTTGGGAATTTCTTTTTTGCACGTTCCCATGTGCCCGGGTTGCAGTCACAAAGTGCGACAACGTTATTTCCATTTGAGCAATTGTTTAAGTCGCCCCAACCCATATTACCGAATCCAACCCAGGCGATATTAATCTTCTTTTCATTCGCTCCAAATACGCTCTTAGGCATGAACGTTGGAATTGCTAGAGCTGAAGTTCCCTTAAGGACTCCGCGACGGGTCATCTTATTATTAGAGTTTTCTTTAGTCATTTGATTTCCTTTATTGATGTTGGTGTAAAGTTTTTGATTGTAACGAGTGAATTATGTATCGGTTCCGTTTTAATTGATTGGGGGCCGTTAGCCTTGGGTAGTCTTAATTTCTATATCTCTCCAGTGAAAGCAAGTTATCATTTGAGCGTTGATAAGTAACTGACCACGTCCCGAATCTCTTCAGGTTTCATGATTGCACTCATCGGTGGCATTATTGAAGTGACTTGAGAAGTGTCGACTATTTTTGGGTCGATTTTCTTTTTGCTGCCATCGGTGAGAGTGATGATCCATTCTTTGGTTTCTTTACTGGAAAGGATACCAACAATCTCCTCACCATCCTTTGTTTTGATTAGGATGTTTCCGTACCCATCAGAAATTTCCCTCACCGGATCCAGCATTGATATGACTAGGTGATTTCTGTTTCTCAATCTGCCTATCTTGGTCAGATCAGGGCCAAGATCACTCCCAACTTTGTTAATTTTATGACAACGGATGCATTGAGCTGCTGCATGCTCCATAACGAGTTTCTTGCCTCTGGCAGGGTCACCGCCGTTTTCTAGAAGTTCATAGCCTCCCTTTAATTTAATGCCTTTGGATTTGGCGACTTGCCACATTTCGAGTTTCCAATGAGAAGGAGTCTTCCCAGATTTGAATTCAGCAACTAATTTCATGAACTTTTCTTTTGCTTTAGGGTCCTCAAGATTGGCTAGTTGGTGAATCGCATCTCCCTGACCAGAAGCTTTCGGATCCCCGAGTGTTGCAAGAATAAGATTCAGTGTTGGTACGCCTGCCTTATTTGCGTAGGCTCTGGCCTTTTCCCTGACTTCCGAAGAGTTTGAATCAAGTCCCTGAATGACAAATTCCTTCAGTTCAGGAGAATTTGTCTTATCGAGAGCTGCCAATAGCCGGACCTGCATTTTAGGAGGCCAATCCGCAAAATATTTCTTTGTTCCCTTCAGCCAAGCAGATTCCCCCCTAACTTCGACTCCCTTTAGGAGAACCTCCGTCAGTTCATTATCAGCAAGTATATTTTCACGAATTGATTCGATTGCTTTATTTACCAAATCCTTGTCCCTAGGTGAGTGCTTCCGGTATCGTCCTTCGACAGGATCTAGGACGGGTGGATTTGCCCACCAAAGCATTGATGCGAGTGCCGTTCTTCTCATTTTTGCTGATCCTTCTCCACTCCTTATATAATCAGCTAAAAGATCAAGGTCCGATCCAGAGCCTGTTCGCAGTGCGGCATTAATAGCTCTTCTTATGAGGGCTTCATTTTTGAGTCCTTTTCGCTTGAGTACTGCAGCCAGGTCTGGGAGTGCTTCGGGAATCGATTGGTCATCATGAATTGCACGTGCAGCCTCTAGCAGGATCAGTTCATCCGAATCATTTAGAAAAGACCGGATTTCGGGGGAAGCGATTCGTCTCATTGCAACGATCGCGGCAAGTTTGACTGTCTTATTTGGATTCTCGCTAAGTTTAGCAATTTGTCCTGGATTCATTGTTCCTGAAAGTCCCATGGATCCCGCATGCCTGATATAAGGATCCTTTGAACCGCTATGTTCAATCAGATTGACAAGTTTTTCGGATATCTCTCCGCTTTTGCGATTGCCGAGTGCAATGGCACAGAAAAATTTTACCCGCTCAGATTCATGGTCCAGTCCTGCTATTAGTTCGGAGTTAAATTCCTTTGAACTTTGTCCTAGATCGCCCACTACCTTAGCAGCCTGTGCAAGAATTTCGGGTTCTTTATTTTTCCACGCTGAGCCCATAAGAGAAATTTTTTCCGGATCATTCCGGGATGCCATGCCGATTCCCCAAATCGCATGAAGTTTGCCTAATAGGGTGCCAGAATCTAATTTTTGTTTCAGTGCTTTCAGGCCTTCATCACCACGATTGACCAGTTCAAATTGTCCTTTCATGCGGACTCTCTGATCGGGAGAATCGAGCCAGGAGCTTAGTGTTTTGATGTTTTGCTCTTTGGTAATTAGATGAAGTATTTTTTGAGTTTCTTCTCTGGCTGGATGATGGCTTTCTTTTGCAGCCGCATCGAACCGAAAGATAAATCCTTTGCCACTTCCCCACGATGCAGAGTAGAGAGCGCCATCGGGGCCAATGGCCAGACCCGTATTACCTATCCCTCCTTTTATGGGCTTGAGCTCTTCAAATTTAAATGAAGCTCCCTTAGGAAGGAATTTAAATACTCTTACCTGATTCTGCTGATTGGTCATAAAGAAGCAATCGGAGAGTTCCTTAGTGAGTGCGGTGCCAGGATTACTGGTAAATCCACAGGGTCCGGGTCCGAAGTTTCCAATAGTTGGAGTAATGTAAGCGGCATGATCTTCGCGGTCCGGCAAAAAGAGCTTTTCTTCCATCCATGGGTTATAGGCCGAGACACCGCTGATTTTGGTAAAGTCCTGTTTCCTTAGCCATTGCCAGTTCAGTCGCCATCCGTGCTCACTCCCCTCAGTAATGTACAGTGCTCTTTCTTTTTCTCCTGGATAGTCCCCATCATTGTCCATGCTGAAAAGATTGCCGTAAGAGTCGAAGGCTAGTTCTTGGGCATTTCTCTCTCCCGATGAGAATCGTTCGACTCGGGTCCCATCAAGTTCGCATCGGAAAATTGCCCCACTATTGGGCATGTGGAAGGTCTTCCCTTCTTTGGTTTTTACGTAATGGCCCTTGTCACCAAGTGACCAGTAAACTCTCCCATCTGGTCCAACAGCCACGCCACTAAGGTTATGGCCTCCTTGTCCCATATGAACTTGGAAACCAGTTCCAACAAGCTGTTCCTTTTCCGGAAACCCGTCCCCATCCGTATCATGGTATCTGAAAAAATCCGGTTCTGCAGCTACAAAAACATCGTTTCCGACTGCAAGTACTCCTCCAGCGATACCGGTAACTTCACTGTGGTACTCTCCGAGGACCTTTAGTCCATCAGCTGAACCGTTACCGTCTTTATCAGTGACTTGATAGACCATGTCCTTTTGGACTGTGAGATCTTTCCAGTCTTTTTTGCCATCATTATTTCTGTCAGGTATCCAGCTCTTTCCCGTCAGTTTACCTCGATAATAGTTACGACGCTCTTCGACAGTCTCAAACGAAAGGTCCTGTTTAACTAAATCCTGATGGTGACGAATATCGAGGCTTGACTGTTTTCTTCTCTTTGAAACTGTCAAATAAGCGCGGCCCTTATCGTCCATTGAAATGCCAACGCTGTTGGTTAGTAGCGGGTCATTAGCCCATTCAGTGACTTTGAATTCTTCGGCCCTTGACTGAATGGGCGAGAAATTAACAAAGGCAATTGTTAGAATTATGTAACGGATCATATCATTCAAATTATTACTAAAGCGCACTTAACGGCGAAACTTCCTTGCTCTTTTTGGAAGGCTCTTCTTTTTGACCTCATTGTTGTTAGTTGATTCTGGGGAAGTCCGGGCCACTCTGAAACCCAAGTGCCCAAGTTCGAGATCCGGGTTAGAATAATATCTCCCAGCCGCTTGGTAGTTATTGCCCTGGAACCAGGAATCGGATCTGATCCCACGGAATGCCTCTCCGACCTTAGATTCAGTCCATTCCCATACATGATCAGATGTTCCCATTATTCCGTAACTGCTCTTTGATGGGAGCTTTTCAGAGTTTTCTATTTTGTGTGAATCTCGGAGTGGGTAGAGTTTATATTTTTTTGTTTTAGGATTATAGTATGCTGCTTTGTACCATTCATCTTCGGTCGGCAAAAAATATTTAGCGCCTTTTTTTCTTTGTCCGATAGAATCATCTAAAGATGTATCATAATTACCTCCTAACCAGTTGCAGTAATGTAAAGCATCATACCAACTCACATAAGTGACGGCGGCATTCGCTGTGGCTGGGTATGCCTCGTAGATGATTTTACCCCCTTTAAGTTCTCTTCTTATCCTCATTTTTGGATTGTACAAACCAAACAACTCTGACTCGCAGGCAGCCCAGTTGAGGAATAGGGCATATTCTGTATTACTGACCTTATAACGACCAATTTCGTAGTCATGTTCCACTGAGCCAAATGAACCGACTCTAGGATAATTATAGTCTCCTTTGTTGCCTGCATGCCCTACCTTTATGAAGCCCGATTCGCCTCCGCTATCGAGCCGCGGTGTTACTTCTGCAGGATTTTGCCAGAATGATTGGCCATCCTGTGGAGCTCTCCCATAGAAGGTCAGTTCTGCATAGTCGAGTAGTGATGTCCAGTCCGATCCACTGAACGTGTGACCTCCGCGCCGGAACCTGATAGCGTTCTTTTCAGGAACTCCATAAAGTTCATAAATCGGCATGGCTGCTTTACTTGTGGCATATGTGCCTAGTGGGTTTGCATAAAGATCATCAGTAGATTCAATGCAGAAGAGTCCACGCGGAGCAACGAGTGCTTTCAAGAAATGTTGATCGAAGGGGAGGTGAGCTTCATTTTCTGCAAACATTCTAATTCTTGGATGATACCAGTGTGGTTTATCATTCATGCCGATTGATTCGGCTCCTGGTCCAAGGATTCTGGATGAGCCGGCTCCGCCTGCCCCTGATCCGTTTGGAACAACTAGTGAGATGCGCTCGTCCAGAGCCCCAGCTAGTAGTGCCATTTTTCCGCCTCTTGAGT
>JABGYE010000312.1:0-10035 GCA_018675395.1 Akkermansiaceae bacterium | reverse complement strand
ATAAGAAGAAAGAATTCTTTCGTCTGGCAGCCAAATTCACTAAGATTCCTCGAGGCATAGTGTTGCGCACTCGCTTCGCATCCGACACTTACCGCGAGATTGAATATCACGTCGACACCGGTGAGCTATTTTTCCATGGCGAACAATACCACGGCCTCGATTATTATGGCGGATCCGATGATTTCTGGTGGTGCACTCTCAATTCAGCAAGCCCTGGATCCGGGTTACTCGATTTCCTAATGGATCACAACGAAGATGCAGATGAAATGAAAGCAATCGCACTCGCTAACGGATGGACCACATATTCATCTGACAACTATAGCTTCTTAAAGATGGAACCTCTCCCGTCTCAGAAAACCTACATCAATCATACTGCGCCTGCGTCCCTTGGACAGACTAACACGACAGAAGCCTACACTGCAGACTACAACAAGATCGCCAACGACGAACTCCTCTATGTGCTTTACCGCAACGCTACAAGTGGCACTACTTACGTCGCTGTAGGAGGCCCGAGTCTCGATACCGCCACTTCTCAACATCCTCCTGGAGACGGATCTTCGAACCGTGACAATGGGGTCCGTATTGACATTGCACTGAAAGTTAACATTACTCTCTCGGAAACTGATAAACTGGATCTTATCAACCAGTTCCTACCACTCCACCCGATCTACGATGATGGCACCAAAGCCTACTTCTACGAGCATGGTGATGGTTTCTAACTTGGGGACTTTTACAGAAAAACTATTTTTTTTGTTTCTTCTTTTTCTTCACTTCCCCGTCTCCCATTACAATGGAAAACTCGCCACCTGATCTTTCAGCTAAATCTTTTAACAAATCCTCAGCCCTTGGCTGCATCATGGAAATAGTGTAAATCTTTGCCTTGGGACCTCTCTTATTTAATTTAATGACTTCATCTACTGCCTGTTGACCATTCCCAACTACACCATCAGTCAAAAAATAAACCACATCAGCTGCAGGCTTCATCTGCAATGCCATCTTTAACGGGTGCCCCCAGTCAGTTCCAAATGACTTCTTCACAGCTTCAATTCTGCGGCCAGTTTTTTTAATATTCCCCTGAGTCGAAATGATCCAAGACGATGTATACAAGTCCTCTTCGGATTCAATGTAGTATCGACTCGCACCACCATTAGTTTTCCATACATATTTCTTACCTTTATGAATTATTGTATGAACCTTATTCTTTACACTTTGCTCATCTTCCGCGAACCAGGCCGGACCCGAAAAGAAAATGACTTGGAAATTAACGGACGGCGCTAACCTTTTTAATGATTTATTGAGCTCATTCTTGATCATCGTAAATTGCTGAATCGATAGTGAAGCAGACACGTCCACAATAAAAATGACTCTCTGAGCAACTGAACGAGAACCAAAAAAACCAATGCTGCCTCCCTGCTGACCAGATCCAAAGCTGGCCCCCTTCCCCCAACCATCACCAATCCCAAAAGTGTTAGTGACTGCCAGACTTTCAATAGCGAACACAGCATTCGGAGACGCTGCGACAGATGTCAAAATAGGAGATGAACTCGAAGATGAAGCTGGGGTCGGTTTCATCTGCCTACTCTGCTGGAACTGCTCTTTATCGATGCTTGCCTTGGTATCTCTAGGGCCTTGAGCAACAACTAATTCAATTTCATCTTCCTCAAAAAAAGTAAAACTTATCAGCATTAGGCCTAGCAAAACTGCACCATTAAAGAGGATAGCTATAAGAAGAGAAATGGCCTTAGCTCCCGTGTTCTTTTCGGAACCAGATCCATGAGAGATAGACGCCACTCCTTCGACAAGAAGTTTATTATCTGTCGCGTTCGAGTAATTCTGTTCGGACAAGGAAGGCAATTTTAGTTAGACCAAGGTTACAAAAGAAAACTAAATCTCGCAGATCAAAGTTCAACACAAATCAATTAGCATTAAATCCAAAATTCTCCTTATCATGAAAAGAATGAGGAGGGTTTTTCTTTTCCAAATGGCTATGAAGGGCTACAATTATATCCATGAGAGCTCATTTTATCGCCTTTACTTTTATTGCGGGAACCATTTCCTCATTCGCTCAGGACTCAAAGACCCCAGCAGTAAGCACAATAGATACCAAAAATTTTCCTACCATCGGCGAAGTTGTACGAGTCGATCCTGAAATAGATTCACTCATTGCGAAAGATTCTAAGATCGAAGTCATCGGTGATGGTTTTGTTTGGGCCGAAGGACCGGTATGGGTCAAAGACAAAGAAGACGGTCACTTATTATTTTCGGATATCCCCAGAAACTCCGTCATGAAGTGGAAAGAAAATAAGGGCGTTAGCCTCTTCCTTAAACCGTCCGGTTACACTGGCCCCACTGACTATGGCAATGAACCTGGATGCAACGGGCTCCTACTGGACGCCAAGGGCCGGCTCGTTTCCTGTGAACATGGAGATCGACGCATATCAGTCGTGACAAAAGGAGGAGGAAAAAGAACCTTAGTAGACAATTACAAAGGAAAGCGTCTGAACAGCCCAAATGATGCCTGCTACAATTCAGCCGGCGACCTTTACTTCACTGATCCTCCGTACGGATTACCAAACAGATATAACGATCCCAGACGTGAACTCGACTTTTGTGGAGTCTATCGACTCTCAAAATCTGGACAATTGACTCTACTCACAAAGGAAATGACTCGCCCCAATGGCATTGCCTTCTCACCAGATGAGAAGCACCTTTATGTCGCACAATCAGATCCCAAAGCTGCAATATGGAAAAAGTTTCCAGTCAATGATGACGGAACATTAGGCAAAGGAAAACTGTTCTTTGATGCAACCGATGACGTGGGTAGACTCCCCGGCCTCCCTGATGGTCTTAAAGTTGACAATAAAGGAAATGTCTGGGCCACGGGGCCAGGAGGCGTTTTGATTTTCACATCATCCGGAAAATTACTCGGACGAATCAGCACTGGAGAAAAGACAGCCAATTGCGGTTGGGGCGAAGACGGATCGGTTCTTTATCTGACTGCAGATATGTATATTTGCAGGATTCAAACTAATGTTAAAGGAGCTGGTTGGTAACCCTAACATCATTAACCCCTCTTAACTGATTAGATCATGCCCCTATCCTCAAAATTCAAATATTTTGCAGTCTTATCTTTTTACTTATTTAACATTCAACTGCAGGCAGAACCCGTTCAGACAGCAGCAATAAGTGAATTCCTTACAAATAATAATAAGGGCTTAGAGGATAGTAACGGTCAAAATTATGACTGGATTGAGATTTCAAACGTTAACAGAGAAAACGGAGACCTCGAAGGTTACCATCTGACAGATGATCCACTCAATCTAACTAAGTGGACGTTCCCCAAAAAAGAATTCAATGATGAAGGATTCATTCTGGTATTTGCTTCTGGCAAGGACCTAAAAGATACAAACAATGAACTTCACACCAACTTTAAGCTAAGTTCCTCAGATGGGGGTTTCTTAGCCCTAATAAAACCAGACGGAGTCACTATAGCAAGCGAGTTCAATAGGTATCCCCGTCAATACGAAGACGTCTCATTTGGAAGCGGTTACGGAGAACCTAAAGACGTGAAATTCCTAACCGAAGGCGATGATGCAAAATGGCATGTCCCGTCCGCACCAATTGATGGATGGACAGAAACGACATTCAACGATGCGTCTTGGTCTTCAGGGAAAACCGGAATCGGTTATGATAATTCAACAAAATACATCCCACACATCGGGGACGGGGGTGACGTTAAATCTGCCATGCGTGGCATAAATGCTTCTATCTATATTAGAATTCCCTTCAATCTAACTGACGCTAGTGGAATAAGTAATCTCACCTTATGGATGAAATGGGAAGACGGATTCGTTGCGTATCTTAATGGTAAAAAAATTCAATCACTGAGTGCGCCAGATAATCCAGAATGGGATTCCGCATCCACTTCGAACCGATCTAACGAAAATGATGCCATCACATTCTTTGACTATCCTGTTTCAGGACCTCTCCAGAAAGGTCAGAACATACTGGCAATACAAGGATTGAACGGCTCCCTAAACAGCTCTGACTTTCTCACCTCTCCAGAACTCACAGCAAGAAAAACGGACCTGAATTCTCCGCAAAACGGTTACTTTTTAGACCCAACGCCAGGAAGCATAAACGGTAAACGCATAGAAGGACTAGTCGGTGACACAAAATTCAATGTGAATAGAGGCTTTTATGAAGATCCTTTTGAACTCGAAATAAGCACAGAAACTGAAGGAGCTAAGATAAGATACACTTTAGACGGAACGGCCCCAAGCGAAACTGAAGGAACCGTATACAACTCTCCAATTTCAATAAATGAAACGACAGTCATAAGGGCCATCGCTTACAAATCAGGATATTCATCAACCAATATCGATACTAATACCTACGTCTTTCCTGCCGATGTCGTTGGGCAGCGAACCATGAGCACATCAATCACCGAAAATGCTAAATACAAACCGTTGATGGTAGATTCTCTTAAGGCAATACCATCAATATCTTTGTCATTTGAAAGCCCAAACACACTTAATACTGAGAAAGAGAGACCCCTATCTATCGAAATGATTTTTCCTGACGGGACCGAAGGATTTCAGGAAAATGCAGGAGTCACTCATTTCGGCGGGTACTACACAAACTTTTCAAAAAAGAATTTTCGTATCTATTTCAGAAGCGAATACGGTGCAACAAAACTTCGGTATCCTATCTACGAAGGAGTCGAGAATCAGATACCCCCAGCACAAGAATTCGATAGCCTTAACCTCAGAACCGGCTCGCACGACATGATTGATCGTGGCGCATACATGTCAAACCGTTTCACTGATGACACTATGTTGGAAATGGGACACATCGCTCCTCACGGACGCTTTGTTCATGTTTACCTTAACGGGACATATTGGGGAATGTATCACCTCCGTGAACGTTGGAACGCAGCAATGGCATCAGAGTACCTGGGAGGATCCAAGGCAGATTACGAAGCCATCAACGCCAACAATTCAGGGAGCGAATTTCTTCAGGGCGTCGTATTTGACGGTAGTGGTAAGTATTGGACTGAGACTCGGAATTTAATTAACGGGAATTCTCCATTCAAAGCATCAGCCAATCACATCGATATTCCAAATGTAATTGATTTTATGCTTCTATGGACTTCTGGTAATTCTGAGTCTGAATTTCGCAGCGTCGGGTCAGTTCCACTAGGCATCCCCTTCAAATTCTTTATGAAAGACGCTGACGGATTCCTTCGGAACCCTGGCCATCCCGTTACTCATAATGGACCACTGAATTCATTGACCCGCTTCCGTAGAGAAGAAGATCCAGATTACAAAGTTTTACTCGCTGATCAAATCCATAAACATTTTTTCAATAATGGCGCAATGACACCTGGCCGATTAACTTCAAGATTACAGCGGAGAGTTGATGAAGTTAAGATACCATTCTTGGCCGAAGCCGCGAGATGGACAAATGTACGTGGCGGACGAGCTAACCATTCTCCAGTGAGCTGGGAATCATATCAAAACAATCTTCTCAATAACCAATTGCCAAGGCTAACAGCCAGTATGATGACAAAGTTTAGGAGTGCTGGAATGTATCCAAATTTAATTGCTCCAGCATTCAACCAGCACGGAGGATCGATACCAGAGGGTTTCGGCATTACCATGAGTACTAATACTTTGGCAATTTATTATACAACGAACGGTTCTGACCCAAGACTTTCAGGAGGATCAATTAACCCTCAGGCAATCTCTGCGACATTCAATGACGAAGCTCCTATCCCAAAGGATTACATTAAGCATGGGCATGTCTGGAAGTATCTCGATGACGGATCGAACCAAGGCACCTCATGGTATGGTCGAGACTTTAATGATTCTCAATGGCTATCAGGACCCTCAGAACTTGGATACAGTGAAGGCGACGAAGCTACTCTGATCAGCTACATTGACTCTGATGATGCTCCCGGGACTCAACGTAATGCCACTACCTACTTCCGCACTAGCATCGATTTACCTAATCCGTCGTCCTATTCATTTTTCGTTATCAAACTTAAATATGATGATGGAGCAGCCGTATACTCTAATGGGTCAGAAATCATTCGCACAAAGAATCTGCCAGCAGATGCCGGCTATGATACGTACGCAACCTCTGGCACTCCAAATGAACGAATTTACCATGAATACCAGGTTCCAAGCTCTAGCTTTGTTGATGGAGCCAACCAGATCGCAGTGGAAATTCACAACTCATCTCCTAACAGCTCCGACATAAGCTTTGATCTGGTCCTGCGCGGAGAAGTTGACACGAGTGTAGGAAGCAGAATCACTTCGCCTGTAATTCTTAATGACCCTTCATTGGTTCGGGCCCGCGCCTATAACCCTAGCAACAAAGAATGGAGCTCCCTCAATGAGGCTTTCTTTTCGATAGGATCAGTCCCAGCAAACGCTTCGAATTTCAAAATAACAGAACTTCATTATCACCCAGAAGAACCGTCCTCCGAAAATGAGATAAGTGTATCGGCTGATCGGGATGATTACGAATTTATTGAGTTCTTAAATACGGCCTCTTCACCGATAGACCTTTCAAATATACATTTCGAAGATGGTATTAATTTCACCTTCACAGAAAATACAATTCTCAATCCAGGTCAGAGGATTGTCATTGTCCGTGACGAAAATGCATTCAGAGCTCGGTACGGTAACGATCCAAAAGTTAATGTGGCCGGCGAATACTCTGGCCGCCTATCCAATGACGGTGAACGTCTCTTAATTAAAAATAGCAGCACCAATGACATTGTAGATTTTACTTATAATGATCAGCTCCCATGGCCAACGGCCGCTGATGGCGCGGGACCTTCATTAGTTCTTACCGGCGAAACGGCTAATAATCCTTCGAACTGGAAAGAAAATGCATTAGCGGGGGGCCGCCCCGGCTATCCTGACGCGACAGTCTCATCCGGATTCAATGAATGGAAACAAACCAATCAAATAACAGATAGCTTAGGTGATAACGATGCGGATGGCCTCATTAACCTCATCGAATATGCTTTCAACACGAACCCTAACATTGCAGAGCCTTTCTCAAACCCTAGGGCAAAGGTAACAAGTGTAGAAGGGAATCAATTTTTAGAAATAACTTATACGGAAAACATCCAAGCAACTGATGCCGATATAAAAATACAATTGAGTCACGACCTTAAAGATTGGAACTCAGAGTCACAAATGGAAATTATCTCAGAAACCATTTCCGATGACAAGAAAACCAAAACCATAACAGTCCGGACCTCGGACCCTATCGGTTCATCAAAAGATACTTATTTCCGTTTCAATATTAGCCTCTAAAAATCATCTTTCCATTCTCTGCTCGAGGAACGATCTGACGTAGCTTTTACTGACTGGATTCGTGAACCAACTACCACGCAATAAGGGTGCATTGTGCCAACGTGAGAGTTCATCCATGGCTGCTAACCGGTTCATGTCCTTAATCATCTCACCTGAAACGTGGGACCGATATATCGCAACGCATTTACCGTCACTATTAAGCAACAATGAAAAAGGAAATTCTATTTGAGCCGAACGCTCAAAGAGAGACCCCCGCCAGCGCTTAACTAAACTAAAAAAGTCTGCAGGAATGAACCCCCAATTCCCTTTGAATTTGGATTTAGTAATTAAATCATAGGCCGAACCTGCTTTTTCGATCCCGTCAACGGACAAGGCCAATGAATTAATTCCCATAGAATTCATTCTCAAACGCTCCTCTTCTAATGACTCCAGTTCTGATGAACTTTTTTGGGTCGAACTGTCCCAAAACATCACCAATAAAGGGGCGCCATTGCTCCTCATTTCCTTCATTTTTGCATCTGGAGAACGGTAAGATAATCTAGGAAATGGAACTTCGACTGGCAAATACACATGATCGCTGAAAGAGGCTTTCCTCTCAACAGTTGCAGCATCAAGCTTCAGTGACACTTCTGCAGGGAGCGAAACATTCACTGCCTCGCCTTGACCCTCCCTGAGTAAGTAGCGACCTCCTCTCTTGACTCCAGAAAAAGACTCATCTTCGCCTCCTGGCCATGACACAATTAAGCTCTTCACTTGCTCATTTGCATCCATTCCAAAATGTAACCATTTAGTGGATTGAGAAAGAAACATTTCACCTGCCCTCAATGAGCGAACCATCATTCCATTCTGCGTTCTTACTGTGACTCTTGCCCCTATCGCATCACGACTACACTGAACTCCTTCGAGACGCAAAGATACTGATCCCTGATGGTTCGAACTGTCGTTTAACATTAATCTTAATCGTGGAGCATTGCGGTTACGGAGCCAAATGTCTTGGTCTCCATCCCGGTCCCAATCACACACAGCCAATGCCCTCCCATCATCATTTAAACCTAGCCCGCTAAGATGAGAAAAATCGGCAAACCCGTCTCCACTCATATTCACATAAATAGAATTCCTCTCACTCCCGCTCCATGAATCACCTCTACGAACTGCGTTAACTAATTCACCCCAAGAATCAGAGTACCTTGAAATCTTAACCTTATCATTTACATCGATTGGACTAGGCGAAACGACCTGACGCCAAAAGAAACTTCACAAGTCATCTTCCTTATTCCAACCCGTTATGTACCCGTTCGCAATTACTATATCTTCCCAACCATCATTATTTATATCTACAAATCCTGAACTCCATGCCCATCGACCCATCGAAACCCTGGCATCCCTAGTCACGTCAGAAAATCCTCCTTCAGTTCCCCGATAAAGAGTGTTCCCTCGATACATTTTCCTCATTTCCAATATTTCATCAGGGCCCCTACCGGAAGCAAATTTAGCTTGTGCTCCTACCCTGTTACCCGCTGCAGAGAACATATTCCCCACATAGAGGTCAAAGGTACCATCCCTATCATAGTCGCCCCAGGACACGGACATCCCTGCACCAGTATCCTCTAAACCTAATCCTTTAGCGTCTTCAGTAAAACGCCCCCCCTCATTCCTATACATACAATTACGCCCAAAATCATTCGCCACATAGAGGTCCGGATCCCCATCATTATCATAATCCTCCCACGAAGCAGAGAAACTCCACCGATCATTATTAGTCCCAAGGCCAACAGATTCAGTTTCATCAGTAAAAGAAAATCCCCCACGATTAACTAAGAGAACATTTTTGCCCCCATTCTTAGCGTCGTGAAAAGGAACAGGGGATCGCTCATCAAATCCTCTAGACCCAGAATTCATGTCACCCTCCCCATAAATACAAACATACACATCAAGGTCACCATCCAAATCAAAATCCGATGAGCTTAAAGAAAATGGATATTGAGCGCCAGGAAAGCCTCCCTTGATTGCGAATTGACCATTCCCATTATTTTCCGCAAAAACAATCATAGCTATGGTAGCAACGACTAGGTCCTGGTCCCCGTCATTATCCAAGTCCAAGAGAAGAGCTGCTCGAGAATCTTCATACCAATCAATACCAGAACCCACTGAGACATCCGTTGCCGTCCCATCGTCATTCTGAACATATAATCTATTTGGTAAACTTCCCCCATCACATAAAAACACATCATCTCTACCATCGCCGTTCACATCCCCAATAGCTATCCCGTGGTGACCAGTCATCGCCATGTCGCCGAACTTGCTTATTAGTCCAGCCCACTCAGAAATACCTTTATTGATCTGAGTATCATAATGAGGAGTGCCACCTAAGACCTTGTAAGTATAATCATTATAAAGGACCTTCTTGTCAGATCTTAGCTCTAAATAGTTTTTCCTTTCCAAGTCAAGTAATTTTAACTTCTCATCAGAGCTTCGAATCCATTCGCAGACCCATTCAGCGTGAGCCTCCTTTTTCTCACCTAGATGATCAACAATGAGGGTAGCCTTGAACACCCCTCCCTGACTCGATATCTCGACCACTTTGAAGTAATTTCCCGAAGGGAATTTCTTCGGCAATTCTAATAAGGATTGCCTGAATTTTGTCTTGCCAGCACGGAGCTCCTCATCGGACCCTTCCCACAGCGAAATCTCATTGAACTTT
>JABGYE010000129.1:0-4993 GCA_018675395.1 Akkermansiaceae bacterium | reverse complement strand
CTCAAAGGTGATAATGACTGGTCAAAGGTAAGCCTAAAATTCAAAACCGACGACAGAGGAACTATAAGCATCAATTGCTTGTACGGGGGATGGGGTTTTGCAACAGGGAAGGCCTACTGGGATGACATTGAGCTCATTCAGATCGACGCTGGACAAGGTCCTGACATCAGCGAAGACACCGAATCAATCGTAGCTGCGAATCTGGTCAATCATGCCTCGTCAATTCAGTTATCCTCAACCCTAAATGAAATTATCACCAAACCCACTGAACTGGGTAATAAGATAAAGAAAATGATCAAGGCACCTAAGGTAGTAGTGAAAGAATCATTAGAGGATGAACTCACATTATCAAAGACTCATCAGATATTAAAGATCAAGGCAATCGAAGGACTCAAATTCGACAAAATTAAACTCGAAGCAAAATCAGGGAAACCAATCGCAATCATTGTATCCAATCCGGATCTGTTGCAACACAACTTCGTGATCGGCAGTCCTGGATCCCTAGAGAAAATCGGTTCCGCAGCCGACGCAATCATTACTAATCCGAAAGCAATCGAAATGAATTACGTGCCTCAGACCAATGAAATCCTCGCCGCCAGTAAGTTACTAGATCCCGGAACCGTGGCAGTGATCAAGATTAACCCTCTCAAGCCAGGGAAGTATCCTTACATTTGCACTTTCCCTGGTCACTGGCGCATCATGCAGGGTCAGCTCGAAGTGAAATAATCATGGCGCCGATTCCAGATCCAATATAGCGACATTTAAAATAGTCCAAACAACACCATCATATTCGACCTTATAAGTTGCAAATTCATTAATGATCTGGCTATGCATCCAGCCGACCATTACATCAACCCTCAAAGGATGCTGTGGATCTTTACTCGCTTCAATAATCCATTTCATCACAGGCCGTCCATTCATCCACTGAGAATTACTGGAACGGGAATAGAACTTAGCAGAGTCCACAACGGTTGGAGTCCTCCCTTTTAAAATAGCAACCATTGCCTTCCTATGAAGCGGATCACTGTCAGTGATCCCGTACGCTGCATAATCAAGGTCGCCAAACTTGCGGTCCTCATCATGTAAATTATCCATAGCGTATTCCAGTGCCGCTAACTTGGCTCCCAAAAGGCCATCCCTAGGAACTTCTTTAATTTTCCCATTCCCGTCCTCAGAAGAGCCCTTGAAGGACTGGCATCCTGAAAACATTAGAAAGAGAAAAATGAGCCAAAACCTATATAAAATGAATGCCATTAGAATATGAAGATCACAATAATTACCCTTAAAAAACACCATAAAGGTGAAGAAAGATACTGATATTTAACTATAATCATTTTAAAACCTAATAAAAGTCCTCTCTATCAGTTATACAGTTAACAATCAGAACTTGGCAGAACACCAAGCTAGATCTATTATATAAGCACACAGAAAAAGGTAATATCTCTAATAAAGAGGGTTTATCTCAGATTAACGGCCATGCAACAACCACCTCAAGACCCCAACCAACAATTCAACCCTAACCAGCCTCATCAAGGCCATCAGGGCTTCGTTCCTGACCCTGCTTATGCGCCGGCTTCGACCATTGGCGATAATCCTCAACTAGATCCTCAAGAATCAATAGAGGACGTAGTCAACAGAATAGAAAAACGTAACAAAGCTTTTTCTTTGTTTATTTCTATAGGAATGACCAGCCTACTCATGGTTGTCTTATATTTTTGGGCGATCACTGCATTCCAGGAAGAAGAGATCGAACTCGTTGTTGCAGCTACTCAGGGTGAGAAAGATGCCCAGATCGAGAAGAAGAGCTTTCAGCAAAGCGTTCGTCAAAAACCTTCCCGTCCATCATCCAAACCCAGTAGCGCTATATCAGCTAACAAGGCTTCACCGATCTCAGTACCATCCATAGACAACATTGACTCCCCTGATTTTGGATCCTCTTTCGGAGACGGGTTTGGTGCCGGTGGATTCGGTGACGGTATCGGCGGAGGCATCGGTGTTCCGGGCGTCATGAAAGGACGTTGTAACTCCGCGGACAGGATCGCTCGTTTACGTAAGGCCGGCGGCAAAGCATCGATGGACCGTCAGGTTCTATCAGCTCTACGCTGGCTTAAAACCCAGCAACAGCCCGATGGAAATTTCGGAACCAAGTTCCCTGTAGCGATGACAGCCTTCGCTTTACTCGCTTATTCTGGTCACTGCGAAACTGTAGACTCTCCCGAGTTCGGCGAAACGGTTAAAAAAGCAATCGGCTTTCTCGTCACGGTTGGAGAAAAAGGAAAGGGCCGGATGTGCACTACCAATGACCGGAACCTGTCCTACGAGCATGGGATAGCAGTTTACGCTCTCGCAGAAGCCTACTCAATGAATAAGAACGCACGCAAACCGTTCAAACGCATTTCTCCCACCTTAAAAAAAGCCGTGCCCGTCATCATCGAAGGACAAACGAACGGTGGAGGTTGGCTCTATTCATACGGATCGGGCGGAACCGGTGACCTGTCCGTCTCGGGTTGGAACGTTCAGGCCCTCAAAGCAGCTCAACTGACCGGCCTCAAGTTCTCAGGACTCGAGACTTCCATGAAAAAAGCGATCCGTTACCTCAAAGCTGCCGAAGATCCTAAAGGAACTGACGGTTTCTGGAAGTACCGGGTCAATGATGGCCAGAAAGGGAAGCTTAGCCTGACTGGCGTCGGAGCAGTCTGTGCAAGGATGCTCGGTGCCCCATCACAACTAGAGGACAAGGCCCTTGACCTCATCAACAGCAGGTTCCCCAAGAGCTTCCAGCCGAACGCAGTCTATTCCTGGTACTATCATTCGCAGGCAGCTTTTCAAAAACAGGGTAAGCATTGGAAAGATTATAATAAAACTTATCAGGACGTCATGGCTAAGGCTCAGGAAAAGGACGGCTCATGGCCCGCCTCTGCCGGACACGGTCAGGTCGGACAAGATGGAAAGATCTATTCCACGACACTCTGCACACTGATGCTTGAGGTTTACTACCGTTACCTTCCTACCATTAAGTAGAAATCAATTCGTCTGATTGATTTTTTTAGGATTTTCAATCCCTGCGGACCGGCCAGCAATCAATAGCCAGAACAGTGTGACGACAAGTATCGAGGAAAGTCCTATGTGCAGGACCTGAACTACTGGGTGCACAGAAACATGTGACATCAGAATCCCAAGAACCATCTGTGCTAAAATAATACCGCAAACTGTTCTGAGACAAAGTTGCCCCAAGTCCCCTGTCGCTTTTCTCGTCTTAAAGAAAGTCATAGCGCCGAGCACAAAAATGACCCAAGAAAAACTTCGGTGTATTAAGTAAATCGGTTTTTGCTCTAGGGTCTCGTGCCATACATTTCTGGGAACATCTTTAAATTTCAATGCAAGCTCATCCGTTAATTCTCTGACCTGAGATCCCATGACGCCTTCACCGATACAGGCAAAGAAAAGAACGACTAATAAAATCCTTACAGACGCAGTCCCGTTAAGATTGACCTGAGGCCTTCTGTCTCCCCCCCGATAAACAGCATAGACCAGAACACAAAGTAGAGTCATTGCTAATGCCATGTGCAAAGTAATGACCCCAGGCTTGAGACCGGAACGAACCACAATCGCCCCCAGCACAGCATTGGCAAGGACAAGGACAAGCGCAGAAAAAGATGCGACGAATACGGATGGGCTTTTTCTTAAAAACTGAAAGCTGAATAGAAAAGTAGCCAGCGTAAAGAGTCCCACGGGAAGGCTCACTAGACGGTTAATAAATTCGATCCAGACATGGACCGGATTAAATTCGGCAGACAAGGTTGCTTTAGTTATTTCAGGATCGCGCTTTTGAAATTTAGCAATATCGAGCCGATCAAAATCTACCTGCTCCAGACTTGTCGGTGGAATCAGTTCTCCCCAGCAAGTTGGCCAGTCTGGACAGCCAAGACCCGACCCAGTCACCCTCACTATTGCCCCAACAAAAATAAGGAAAATAGTCGCCAAAAGAGCTGCAAGAGCCGTTTTCTGGTAAACTGTCATGTGGTATTATCGCTTCAATAATGGAAAAAGATCTAAAAAATAAGGTAAAAATGCAAAAATTTGCTAATTAATGAATTTAGTTGCCCAAATGCTTAAGAAGACTAAATTATTACAATATATTAATATCTGACCACGTCACCCCACACTTTGTGATTGGCAAACTAATCTCGCCAGCATATTAGGGGATTGTAAAACGCTCTCTAACTCTAAATAAAACCTATAATTATGACCGATTCGGCAGACAATAAACCAAGTAAAGCTCTCTTCTGGGGATGTTTTATAGCATTAATAACGACTTCATTTGGATTCATCACAAGGATGTTTCTCCTTGATGATCCAGCCATAACAGACACCCTACTGGGATTAGACCCAGCAGAAGTAGGAAAGTTCAAGGGAATACAAATCTGGCCCTTTGCAATCAGTATCATCCTTTTCAGCCTTATCATCGATAAGGTCGGATACAAATTCTCCATGATCTTTGCCGCGGTATGCCAAATTATTTGGGCAATCATGGGAATCGTAGGATTAAACATAGCTCAAAGCGGCGATGCTGAGACTGGCGCGAGCATACTATACTGGGGCGGCTTGATTCTTGCCCTGGGTAATGGAACCGTCGAAGCATTCATCAATCCCGTCGTAGCCACTATGTTCACCAAGGACAAGACCAAGTGGCTTAACATTCTTCACGCAGGATGGCCTGGCGGACTTGTAATTGCAGGAGTCATTGTTATTTTCATGGGAGATAATTTTGGATGGCCAATCAAGCTAGGAATCATCATAGTTCCGGCATTTATCTACCTCGGGATGCTTATTAAAGAACAGTTCCCTGTTCAGGAACGGGTTGCATCAGGAGTCAGCTACAAAGAAATGTTAAGCGAATTCGGAGTATTCGGAGCGGCGGTAGTAGCGATTCTGATTTATCTCCAGTTGGTCACTGAATTCCCAGACCGTCAAAATCTTTGGATTGGAATAT
>JABGYE010000310.1:0-8074 GCA_018675395.1 Akkermansiaceae bacterium | reverse complement strand
CGGGTGGGATGCGTCTATTAAATCTTATATTGCAGATGGTGGATATAAAGATCTCAAGAAGGCCTTAAAGATGAAACCTCAAGAAGTCACTGACGAGGTTAAAGCTTCGGGCCTACGTGGTAGAGGAGGGGCAGGATTTCCGACTGGAGTCAAGTGGGGGTTTATCCCTCCTAATAATAAAAAACCAGTCTATCTAATTTGTAATTGCGATGAATCTGAGCCGGGCACTTTTAAGGACCGGTACATTGTACATCAGGATCCACATCAGCTCATAGAAGGGATGTTAATTTCCTGTTATGCGGTAGGAGCCAAGGTCGCATACATCTATATCCGAGAAGAATTTCCTGAAGGGGCTAAAATTCTAGAGGACGCGATAGAAGAGGCTAGGAAGAAAAACTTCTTGGGGAAGAAAATTTTAGGAGGAAAATTTAATTGTGAGATATATGTGCACCGTGGTGCAGGTGCCTACATTTGCGGTGAGGAGACAGGTCTAATTGAATCTCTGGAAGGGAAGAGGCCCTACCCAAGAATTAAGCCTCCGTACTTTCCTGCAGCGCTTGGATTGTATATGTGTCCAACTATAGTTAATAATGTAGAATCATTGTGCCACGTAAAACATGTCATTGCTATGGGTGGACAAAAGTACGCACAAATAGGCACTCCACGAAACACGGGAACTAGAATTTTGTGCGTTAGTGGTGACGTGATGAAGCCTGGATACTTTGAGGTGGAGGTTGGTAAAATTACGATGGGCGAACTGATCAATGATGTTTGTGGAGGATTAAGAAAGGGCCGTAAGCTTAAAGGCGTCATACCGGGCGGGTCATCAGCGAAAGTCTTACGGGCAGGTGAGAAATATACAATTGGTGCCGGCGAATCAGAGAGGACAATTGGCATTAATGACATTCCAATGGATTTCGATACGATGGCAGCGTGTGGCTCTATGGCAGGTTCTGGAGGAGTCATTGTTATGGATGACAGTCGGGACATGGCATGGATATTGAATAATATAAATACTTTTTATGCCCATGAGTCTTGCGGGCAATGTACTCCGTGCCGAGAAGGCTCGCTTTGGATGAAAAAAATTACTGATCGAATGGTTTCAGGTTCAGGAGTCCCTTCTGATTTGAAGACCTTAACTTCGGTAGGAGACAATATAGCAGGTAGGACCATCTGCGCTTTCGGAGAAGCGTGCGCTTGGCCTACTCAGAGCTTCGTTGCGAAGTTCCCAGAAGATTTCAAGAAACATACGAGCCGGAGAAATGCCGGCAAAGAGCTTAATCCTGAATCGAAGGCGGCAGCGGCTGGTCTTAAGCATTGAATTTGTTAATGTCCGCTGCAAACAAACAAAATGAAGACCTGGTGAACGTCCAAGTGGATGGGCACTGGATTCAGGTGAAAAAGGGCACTCGCATGATTGAGGCTTGCAAGCAAGCGTCAGCAGAAGTTCCTCATTATTGTTATCATCCCAAACTTAGTTCCCCGGGAAATTGTAGAATGTGCCTAGTTGAAATGGGCATGCCTCCTCGACCAGCTCCTGGTCAAGAGGCAGAACTGGACAATGATGGGCACGCTAAAATCGGCTGGATGCCTCGGCCAGTTATAGCTTGCGCCAATACAGTTGCAGAAGGCATGGGGATACGAACACAGTCAACATTGGCAAAGGAGTGCCGTGAGGGTGTGATGGAATTTCTTCTAATTAACCATCCCCTTGATTGTCCTATTTGTGATCAGGCAGGAGAATGTACTCTCCAAGAATACAGTGTTGAGCACGGGAAGGGTGAATCGAGGTTCCTTGAAAATAAGGTTAAGAAACCTAAGAACGTCGATATCGGACCACGGATCCGCTTGGATGATGAGAGGTGCGTTCTTTGTTCGCGGTGCGTGCGATTTACACGGGAAATCGTTGATGATGATGTGCTGGGTTTTGTTGATAGGGGTAGCCACAATGTTTTGACGGTTCATCCTGATAAACCTTTGGCCAATAACTATTCATTAAACACTGTGGATATTTGTCCCGTCGGAGCACTTACTTCTAATGACTTTAGGTTCAAGATGAGGGTTTGGTTCATGCGTGAAACAAAGTCCGTTTGTAATGGCTGTGCCCGAGGTTGTAACATCCTCATAAGTTCAAGAGAAAATAAAATTTACAGGCAAACTCCGAGAGAGAACAATGAAGTCAATTCTTCTTGGATGTGTGATTCCGGAAGGCTCAATTATCATTTCCTTGAAAGTAGTGCGCGTCTTACTGATCCGATGATTAAGAAGGGCAAATCTCACGAAACGGTGAATTGGCCTCAAGCGATTCGGAGGGCGGCCGAGGGACTGCTCAAGTACAAAGGTGATGAAGTGGCAATCATTGCATCGTCGAGGATGACGAATGAGGAGTTATATTTGGTCCGAACTTTAGCTGACACATTAGAAACTAAGAACGTCGATACACTGAAGTGTCATGGTGAAGGAGACGAATATCTTAGTCATGAGGATAAGAGGCCGAACACAAACGGAGCCAAAGCTATACTGAAGCTCCGTAGTCCTGGGTCAAAAATTAATTCAATTAAAAAAGGTATCGAGTCCGGATCAATTAAAGCTCTGTTGGTTTACGGTGAAAATATTGCGCGCAATGGTTTTGATGATGAGGTTTTGAGTGAGTTGAAATTTTTAGTCTCTTCACACATACTAGCAAATCCAACAGCAAAATTATCAGGTGTTGTTTTTCCTGGGGCAGGTTATGCAGAGAAAAGAGGATCAATGATTAATGCAACAGGGCGGTTGCAGTTGTTAAATAAGGCGATCGAACCGCCCGGAAATAGCAGAGATGATTGGGAGATTTTGCAAGATCTTAACCGTGCTATGGATGGGAAGGATTTCATATATGAGTTGGCGGACCTTTTTTCTGAAATGGCAAGTGTCGTGCCGGTCCTGAAGGGGCTCTCCTTGTCAGGAATAGGAGAGAAGGGCGTCCCGGTCATTGAAACTAAAGAAACTATACCGCTTCTTGAACGAGAAGCGCAGAGAGTTAAGCAAGGGCTCATAGTAGGATAAATGGAGATTGGAAATATATTAACCAATATTGAATTGATACCGATTCTGATTTCTTTCGTCAAAATCGTCTTGGTAATATTTGCAGTCATATTACCGATGGTGGCATATTCCGTTTGGGCTGAGCGACGAGTGAGTGCCGTGATTCAGGAGAGGGTAGGGCCTAACCGGGTAGGTATTCCTTTTACTAAGATCGGACTAGCTGGTCTTGGGCAACCCATTGCAGACGGAATTAAATTTCTTCTTAAGGAAGATTTCACTCCAGGCCATGTTAATAAATTTTACTATTGGCTTGCTCCGGCACTCACGATGGTTCCAGCACTACTAACTTGTGCTGTCCTTCCCTTCGGTAGTGAATTATTTGGTGAGAAAATGGTAATAGCGGACCTTAACGTCGGCCCTCTTTTTATTTTTGCTATCGCGTCGCTTAGTGTTTACGGAATTGTTCTAGCGGGGTGGGCATCAAACTCAAAATATTCCTTCCTTGGAGGAGTTAGATCCAGTAGCCAAATGATATCTTATGAAATCTCACTTGGTCTTTCTCTTGTTCCTGTCCTTTTAATATTTGGAGAGTTAAACCTTAGTGAAATTGTATGGGAGCAGAGTAAAAATGGATGGCTTTTGCTGCCCTTCTGGGGGGACGGGGCAATTTGGAATGGGGGAGTGGATAGATTCTTTCTCCTCTTCCCCGCATTTATTGCTTTTATAGTTTTCACTACTTCGATATTTGCCGAGACGAACCGATTGCCTTTTGATTTGCCTGAATGTGAGACGGAGCTCGTTGCAGGGTACCATACTGAGTATTCTTCAATGAAGTTTGCCCTCTTCTTTTTAGGTGAGTATGCTGCAATGATTATTGGATCAGGTCTCATCGTGACCTTGTTCCTTGGTGGCTGGTCACTTCCCTTTGGATTGGACGCATACCTAATGAATGTGGCCGGAGGCTCGGAGCAAATTCCCTGGTGGCTAGGCTTAATTCATATAGGAACGTTTCTTGCCAAGGTAATCTGCTTTATTTTATTTTTCATATGGGTCCGTTGGACGCTTCCTAGATTTCGTTATGATCAGCTAATGAAGCTCGGTTGGATCATCTTCTTTGAGCTCGCGTTAGTGAATATTTTCATTACTGCTGGAATTTTAATTTTAACTCGGGCCTCTTCTTCTTAAATATGGCTATCACTGTAAAGCGTCCCAAATTAACTATTCTTGAGAAGTTTTACTTCCCAGCAATTATGAAAGGTCTGCGCATCACTCTCGGACATGCGATTAGTATACTCAGAGGAAAAAAGAAGGTAACGATGCAGTACCCCGAGGAAAAGTGGGATGATAATCTGCCGGAACATTACAGAGGCGCTCCTGCATTAGTTACTGATGAGCATGGACGAGAGCGGTGCGTTTCATGTCAGCTTTGTGAATTTATTTGCCCGCCCCGGGCCATCACTATCATTCCTGAAGAAATTCCCTCTGAGGATAAGTGGTCCAAAGTTGAAAAAAGACCCAGGGAATTTGAGATTGATATGATTCGCTGTATTTATTGCGGGATGTGTGAGGAGGTGTGTCCTGAGCAGGCAATCTTTCTTCGTAAGGATTATGCAATCTCAGGTTATACCAGAGATGAAATGGTTCATGATAAGCAAAAGCTTTATGAGATAGGGGGCGTTCGAGAGGGCCTAGTTAACAAGTGGAACACATTAAAATAGAAAGTCTGAATATTTTTTGATGTCGCTACTTTTTTACATATTTTCAGGGTTGATGCTCGGGTTTGGCATAATGGTGATTGTTTGCCGTAACCCACTATCGAGTGCGCTATGCCTTGTCATTTCCTTCTTAGGGTTAGCCGCTTTGTTTGTGACCCTTAATGCCTATTTCATAAGTATAATTCAGGTCCTCGTGTATACCGGAGCTGTGATGGTGCTGTTCCTCTTTATCATTATGCTTCTTGATATAAGAGAAGAGAAAAGTAAAGATTGGAACTTCTTGGCAGTGGGGGGAGGAGTGGTTGTTCTTTTTGGGTTCGTTGCGCAATTAATTTCTGTGCTTGGTGGATATGAGGATGGAAAACAAAAGATGGTTCCGTTTCCAGAGAACTTATCACATGAAGATGTAAAGATGATTGGGGCTGAAATCTTCACGAATTACAATTTTCATTTACAGGTACTGGGAGTCCTTTTGTTAGTTGCTACTATTGGAGTCGTTGTTCTTAGTCGCAGGCAAGGGAAGGAGGGTTCGGAAAATAATTAATTATCTCATGCCTACTTTAAATGAATACCTTTTGATGGGCGGTCTGCTATTTGCGATAGGGCTCTGTGGAGTCATGATCCGAACCAATATAATTGTTATATTAATGAGCCTCGAAATGATGCTCAGTGCAGCTAATTTGACATTAGTTGCATTTTGGAGATTTGGAGGAGGAGAGGGCTTGCCTGCGCACTCATATAATGCACAAGTGATGGTATTTTTTGTAATTACAGTTGCAGCTGCCGAAGTGGCTGTTGGTTTGGCTATAATCGTTGCTCTTTTTAGATCGCGTCAAACAGTAGAAGTTGAAGAGCTGAGGAGCATGAAAGGATAAGACAGATGACGGCTGCATTTATTATCCTTTTATTACCATTAGTTGCAGCTGCATCTAATCTTCTTTTACTAAGGAAGAAGGCAAATCTCAGTGCATATGTCTCAACGCTTTCAGCGGCAATTTGCTTAGTATTAACTTTTGGTCTTATCCGTCAAAGCGATTTAAGTGATCTTGGATCATTTAATTGGATAAAGATTGCAGATTTTAAATTAGACATTGGGATAGAGTTACAGGGTCTAGGGCTGGGGATGATCCTTGTGGTTACTCTCATAGGTTTTTTGGTTCATCTCTTTTCATTGGGATATATGCGAGAAGATGCAGGAAAGGCCCGTTATTTTTCTGGGCTTTCACTCTTCATGTTTTCAATGACTGGGATTGTTTTTGCCGACAATCTTGCAATGATGTTTATTTTTTGGGAGCTCGTTGGTGTCAGTTCTTATCTTCTTATTGGACACTGGTATCATAAAAATACAGCAGCCGAAGCAGCGAAGAAGGCGTTCCTTGTGAACCGCATTGGTGACTTTGGTTTTATGATTGGAATTCTTCTAATATGGGGATCCTTTGGGAGTGTTAATTTTGTAGAGATTGAAGAGTCGTTGAGGAATGGAAATTATGACAAAGGCTTGCGGAACTGGTCAGTTTTCTGTATTTTTTGTGGTGCCATTGGTAAATCTGCTCAAGTTCCGCTGCATGTGTGGCTTCCGGATGCTATGGAAGGACCGACGCCTGTTTCGGCTTTAATTCATGCCGCAACCATGGTGGCGGCTGGAGTTTTCATGCTGACTAAGGTTCTGTTCTTAATTGAAGTTGCTCCTACTGCGGCTTCGGTCATTCAATACGTTGGAGCTATTACTGCTCTGATAGCCGCGCTCATGGCTACTCAGCAAAATGACATAAAAAAGATATTGGCCTATTCAACTTTATCGCAACTCGGATACATGATCATGGCTGTTGGGTTTGCTGGGCTGTGGAGCGGTGGTGAATCTTTGGGAGAGAGTGCATCAAATGCCGGATTCTTTCACTTGTACACACACGCTTTCTTCAAGGCGCTGCTATTTCTCGGATCTGGAGCGATTATTTATGCATGCCATCATGAACAGAATATCTGGAAGATGGGAGGGCTGATTGGCCGGATGAAGATAACATCAATTACCTTCTTAATTGCGACTGCTGCCCTGGCGGGAATTTATCCCCTCAGTGGCTTTTATAGTAAGGATGCCATAATGACTGTGGCTGAGCATAAACCTATACTGCTGGTGATTGGCTCATTCGTTGCTTTTCTTACTGCTTTTTATATGACTCGCCTTTGTGTGGTAGTGTTCTTTGGGAAGGCCAGATCATGGTCATCGGAAGAGGCTAAGGAAGTCCCTCTTCTGATGCTTGTTCCCTTACTAGTTTTAACTATTGGAGCGATATTTGCTGGGCAACCTTTTGCCTACAGTTGGTTTGTAGATCCTGAGAAAATTCCTCATCCTGAAGGAGCTCTTCCTTTTATTCTTACTGCGATTGGTGTTGCTGGTATTGTTTCTGGATTTTTCCTTTATCGGGGACGAGACCAAGAACCTTACCCCGTTCAGGTGTTATCAAGAAAATTCTATTTGGATGAGATATACATTATACTAGTTAGAATTTTCCAAGACGCTGTTGCTTGGGTTGCAAAACAAATAGACCGACTATTAATTGACGGATTACTTGTCCGTGGTGTTGCCCGGTTAGTCACTGAGATTGGGTCGGTGCTAAGGGGGATGCAGTCTGGCAATTTGCAAGGTTACGCATTCTTATTTGGAGTGGGTGTCATTCTTGTCCTTTATATTATTAATGCTGCGATTGGATAGATGGAACAAATGCTTGTATGATTATTGATCTAATAGTTTTTATCCCGGTTATTGCGGCTTTGGCCATTGGTCTAGGAGCAGAAGGCCGAAAGACTGCTCTGGGTGCGGCCGGAGCAAATCTGATCCTTGGTCTCATTGTGATTAGTGAATTAATGAGGAAAGGGGGAGAGGAGTTAATATTTGAGACTTCCAGAGTCATACTTGAAAACCCTAAATTAACTTTGGGTTTTGCTGTTGATGGGATGAGTGGAGTCCTTCTGCTGCTCACAGTAATTGTAACTTTTTGTGCGGTTTACGTTTCACCTGAGAAGGCTCCCGATGGGAAAGTAAAGCTTTATCATATTTCACCTTTACTCATTTCGACTGGTGCATTGGGAGCCTTTTGTTCTACAGATTTATTTTTCTTATTTGCATTTCATGAATTAGCACTCATTCCGACCTTTTTGATGATAGGGATTTACGGGCACGGGAGAGAAAAGTTAGCCGTTGCTTGGAAGATAACTATATATCTTGGGGTAGGTAGTTTGATTTTGTTGGGTGGATTGATAGCATTGTATTCGAACTTAACCAGTGCTGGATCCGCAACGTTCAATATTGCTGAGCTTACTGCTAATGCAGAAAATGT
>JABGYE010000268.1:0-8737 GCA_018675395.1 Akkermansiaceae bacterium | reverse complement strand
GAGGAGGAATGACAGACTGGGGCTGTCATGGTTTTGGCGGAGCCTTGTTTGCCTGTAATCTACATGAAACGGGCCCCGTAAAAATAACACCCCCTGATGGCAAGGACGTGCAACAACTCACCTATGAATTTGCTAACGGAATCAAGATCTATCATGGAGGAGGATGGGGAGGACTCTTATCTTTCCGTGGCACTGAAAATGAAATTCCATTCAAGAACAATTCAAAGAATCGGCCTAACCCTCCATCCGTTCACATACCAAATTACAAAGGACAAGGAGGCTTATCCGGTGATTTCATCCATTGCGTCCGGAGTCGAGAAAAACCATTTAGGGACATCGAGAGAGCGCCCCGCACGGCAACGCATTGCCATTTAGGAAACATCGCTTACTGGCTCAAAAAAGAAATTATATGGGATCCTGAGAAAGAGGAAGTTATCGGTGACCCTGAAGTATCAAGATGGATTGACAGGCCAAAGCGAGAACCTTTCACGATAGGTTAACCTGATAAATTAAATCAGATGAAAATATTAATTTTTACTCTTTCTTATCTAATACTTTCCTTAGCATTAAGTGCTGACGAGCTGGATGATAAACTTTTATTGGCCGAAAAGTTCGTTGATGGGAACCCCTCTGAGCCCTTAAAATTCATCGAATCCAAGGCCGTGGAATCACTTAACGATCCACAATTAAGAGATTCTCTCGAAGAAAAAATACTAAGTTCTCTAGGAACAGCAAATTCCAGAAGAGGTAAGGATTTTTTGTGCCGCATGTTGCGAATAATGGGCACAAAAAAATCCATTCCATTAATGAAAGAATTACTCTCGGATCAGGAAAGCGGACACATGGCAAGGTACGTATTGGCCTCAATGCAATACAAAGAGGCCGGAGCCGCTCTTCACCAATCACTTAATACAGTTCAAGATAAATTAAGACAAGGAATCATCGATAGCCTGGGAGACATCCGCTACAAGAAGGCGATTCCGGATCTAATCGAATTGCTTGATACAGCATCTGTAGCTAATAACGCAACCCGAGCCCTTGGCTTAATCGGTGGAGATAGTACAATGAATCATCTACTCCCCAGACTAAGTAAGACGACAGGAAAATCATATCGTTGCACAGTTCAGGCTCTTCTCAGATGCGCTGAGATTTACTTGGAAAAAGGGAACAAGGAAAAGGCCCTATCTATTTATGATCGTTTCACAAAATCAGGAACTGATTCTTACGTAATCTTGGCTGGTTTGCGAGGAGCCTCACAAGTAAACGGTGAATTCGCTGTTCCTCTTCTGACTGAAGCTATTAAAAGCGGTAATAATGAATTAGCCAATGGAGCAGCTTCAATTATTGCAGAATTAAAGGGAGATAACGTTGGATCAAAACTAAAATCCTTACTTGAATCCGCACCAGCAAACATGCAGATACTCCTCATCGGATCGCTTTCAGAGAGAGAAGACAAATCCGCAATTCCCTCAATCATAAAATTAACAGAAAGCGAAAGTCTCGAAGTTAGGCTATCGGCTATTCAGGCCTTGGGAAAGATCGGAAATGGCTCCTCAGTCATCCCTCTAGCAACGATAGCCTCCTCAACAAGCGGTCATGAGAGAAACGTTTCAAGAAGCGCTCTATCAAACCTTAAAGGCAACGATGTTCAAAATGCATATAAAAAATATATCAAAGAATCTTTACCCGAAATTCAGAGTGAATTAGTAAGAGCCATAGCAACACGAGCTGAATCAACAGCAATGAATGAACTTATGATTCTTGCTAAATCTGATACTTTAGAAATTCGAGAAGAAGCCTTACGCGGCATAGGTATCCTAGCCGATCAGAGTCACCTGAATGAAATTTTAATGCTTCTATTGAATCCAAAAGAAGAGTCCGATCGAGATAATATTGAATCCGCCATCGCTTATAGTTTTAGGCGAATTCCTAACAAAATATTACAAACGGACGCTCTCACTAAAGTCTTGAAAAAAGCTGATGATAATACCAAACCTTCAATCATTTCGCTACTAGGAAGAGATCCTAATAAACAATCTTTGCAATTACTTATCTCGGCCCTAAAAGAAACCACATCAATTCAGTTAGCCGCTATCGAAGCACTGACAAAATGGCCGAACCACGGCCCGGCAAATGATCTCTTAAAAATTGCATCCGAAGAAAAAAATCCCAACAAGGACACTGCTCTTAATGGTTACATTATTTTATCCTCTAAATCTCCGAACCCAACCACTGATTACAGGAAAGCTTTAGAGTTAAACAACTCAACAGACACTACCAAAAAAGTTCTAGCAGGTCTAGGACAGAGCGGAGGAATACAATCACTAGAAATTATCAGGCCTTACCTGGAGAATTCCGAAACAAGCAACGAGGCCGCTTTGGCTGCGACTCAGGTCGCGAAGAGAATAAAGGATTCACATACTGCAACTGTTCGCACTATCTTGACAGACATCCTCAAATCTAACGCGTCAGATTCAGCAAAAAAAGGAGCCGCTGACTTACAATCAGAATTGGATCTTTATAAGGACTACATCCTTGACTGGCGAATCACGGGGCCATATTCAGTGAAAGGAAAAGATGCCAAATATGTTTTTGATACGGCTCTGGCTCCTGAAAAGGATTCAAAATCCGTGCGATGGAAAAAATTTAAGACTAAATCAAAATCCGAAAGATCACTATGGGCAATCGAGATCGATTCAATTTTAGGGCCTGAAGCTAATGCTGCTGCATATGCAATGACCAAAATATGGGCACCTGAAAACCTTGAAATTAACCTTGAAATGGGAAGTGATGACCACATTAAAGCATGGCTCAATGATAAAAAGATTCATGACTCCTTTTCAAACAGGAGCCTTGAACCTAGACAGTCAATCATTCCTGTTAGCCTATCAAAAGGGTGGAATCTGATCATGCTCAAGGTCGTAAATACGAGCGGACCATGGGGGCTTTGCTGCCGAATTCGAGGCAGAGACGGAAATCCTGTAGATGGACTGAAAATTGAATCCAAATAAATCTACATTAACTTTCTCAATCAACAAAGTCCGTCCTTTTGAATTATCGTTGTTGACGAGACGCAGTTAAAAAGTTCAATCTAAAGATATGGCAAACACGAATACACATAACAGACGAACCTTTATAGGATTTGGTCTTGCAGCTTCCGCCGCTTGCGCAACTAGGTCCCGGGCACAATCACCTAACCAAAAATTAAATGTCGCCATCATTGGCGCAGGTGGACGAGGAGGAGCCAATACGAATGGAGTAAAAAGTGAAACGATCTACGCTCTCTGTGACACGAATCCGGGAGTCCTAAGCTCGGTAAAAGGACGATATCCTGGCGCCAAGACCACTAATGATTGGAGAACAATAGTCGACGATCCTGCCATCGATGCTGTAGTCATTAGCACAGCTGATCATCATCATGCACCAGCTGCAATTGCTGCAATGCGGAACGGTAAGCACGTTTATTCTGAAAAGCCTTTGGCCCATACAGTACAGGAAGCAAGATGGATGCAGGAAGAATACATCAAACGCAAAGACAAGATAGTGACCCAAATGGGCACACAAATTCATGCGACTGAAAATTACAGGAGAGCCGTGGAGCTAGTTCAGGCAGGAGCTGCTGGAACCATTGAGGAAGCTCATGTCTGGTGCGGCAGAACAATCCGGCCAGTGGGCGAGGAAGTTCTTCCTGAACAGCCGGTTCTCGATGGATTTAATTGGGAAACTTGGCTAGGCCCTGCCTCTCAAAGAGCTTATAACGAAGGCTATTGGAAAGGAGGTAATCTTAACTGGAACCGATGCTGGGACTTTGGAAATGGGGTCCTAGGTGATATGGGAAGTCACCTCATTGATCTGCCTTATTGGGCACTGGAACTTTCAAGACCTAACAAAGTAAAAGCAGATGGACCCAAGGGTGACAAGGTAGCCGCACCCCCTTCTCAAATCGCCACATGGCATCATCCAGATGCAAATGTCGGAGGTGGAAAACGCGGAGAAGTTGATCTCATATGGTATCATGGCCCTGAGGGAATGAAGACGATGGTCGAACGACTCCAGCCAAAACTAGGCAAAGACACAAACATATCGAAGTGGCACATCGGCGTGGCCTTTGTAGGTGATGAAGGAATTATTGTTTCAGATTATGGAAAAATCGTCCACAGCCCGAGAGAAAAATTTAAAGATTACAAGCGACCCAACCCATCAATTGCAAAGTCATTAGGCCATCATAAGGAATGGATAAGCGCCTGTAAGGGCGAAGGAAAGAGCCTATGTAATTTTGAATATTCAGGTGCCCTTATCGAACACAACTTACTAGGTAATCTCGCTCACAGAGTCGAAGTCGGAAAAGAATTCGAGTGGGACGCTGAAAAATTCGAAATCACTAATGATAAAAAAGCTAACGAACTTCTTAGCAAGACTTACAGAAAGGGTTGGGAAGTATCCTAGTACTCTTAACCTCTCAAGCTAAATAAATAGGCTAGTAAATCAGCTATATCATTTTTGCTAAGGATCTGAGCAGTAGGAGGCATTAAGCTTCCAATCTTCTCAACCTTTTCAATATCATCCCGTGATATACGGTGCATACCTGCACCAGCAAAGTCTCTTAGAAGAATCTTATCCTCATCTCGACTAGCCTGTTCATAACCTTGTAAAGTCTGTGATTTTTTTGTCACTACCCTCGTCAAGGAGTACCCCTCCTTGACTTGAAGAGTGGGCCACATGACCTCTGTAACAATCCTATCAAATGGCACACCACTTCCTAGGGCCGAAAGATCAGGGCCAATTATTCCGCCAACGTTACCTACCTTGTGACATGCAACGCATCCAAGCCCCGCAGATTTAAATAGATCAGCGCCTTTCTTTATATCACCGGCATTACCGGCTCTGACAAATTTACGAATATTTGAATTTGTGTATTCAATTCTTGGCGCCGGTATGCCTGCTAACTGGTCAAGGCTCGCAGATAATTCAGGACTCACTAGACCCTTAGCTATCCATGCTTGCCTAATTAATGATCCCCTCTCTTTATTAATTGAAGTTTCTGGTAATTCATCTGCCAATAGTTTCATAGCACCATTTCTTGATGCAACAGCATCAAATAGCTGTGATAACTGCTCAGAATCCAATCCCTCCTTCAAGAGGTCAACTGCCAATTTGATTCCATTAGGAATGTCCATGCTAATCACAGAACTGACAGCATCTAACTGACAAGGATCATTGTCACTGGTCGCAATTTTCATGCTAATTTGCAGTGCTTCTTTGCCACCAATAGAACCCATTGACTTAAGTGCTTTTGCCCTGATCTCTTTATTTATCTCTGTATTAGATGCAATGCCTGAAATCTCCTTCATGAGCTCCTCAACTTCCCAAGCCCCTATCAAATCAATGATCGATTTTCTTATTTCTCGATCTTCATTTTTAAGATAATTTGCCAATCTTTGATGAATTTCAAATTCTGGTCTTTGTTGATTTCTTAACGTCATCAGCACTGATGAATTAAGTTCCTCTAAATTTAAAACAAACTTCAAATCATCCTCATCTCCCAGAATGATAAGTGAACTAAGAAGATTCGCCGTTGTTTCATTATTGATATTTCCTTTCTTAATAAGATCACGGATCTCTGAAATAATGGCTTTCGAGTCAGACTGGCTTAATACATCTGAAAAGCCTGACTGATATTTGGCGATGTCAAGATTACCTTCCCTGAAAGCCGGTATCCAAATCGGTTTAAGGTGGTGAACTGCCTGAGAAAAAGCATAATTAATCCATTTATCTTTTGAAACTTCAGCAACAGCAGCCGCAGCTAAAATAGAATTTGGTTCCGGTATTTGAGCACAAGACAGAAGAACCTCCATCCTGACCCTCGGATGTTTGTCCCGGGCCAGGCCTAACAATAGGTCCTGGTACCCCTCAAGCCTCGTACCCCATCGACCTATGACCCTAGCCGAATAAGCTCTGATTCTCGGATCATCTGAATTTATATTTTTAATTAAGATTTGAGAATCTGGAACACTCAAAAACTCAAGAAGAGATAGAGCCTCAAGTAGATCAAGCCCCGCACGAGACGAAACCCAATTACGCAATATCTTAATAACTTTTGATTGATCTCTCCTCGAGAGCAATTGTTTAACTTTGAGCCTTGTCCATCTTTCCGGAGAAGCCAGCATTTCAACCAAATCTTTATCTGCTAGGTTCACCAGTTCGGGCACTTTGAGGGCACCTTTCTTAGGTGTTATTCTCCAAATCCTACCATGTGTTTTATCCCTCGCTGGATGCCTATAAAAGTCATCCTGATGGCAGGTTAAAGGATTGTACCAGTCAACGACATAAATCGCACCGTCAGGACCAACTTTAACATCGATTGGGCGAAAATTACGATGACTAGAACGAAGAATCGGTTCACGCCAATTCACTTTAAAACCTCCACCATCAGGTGAAACAGCGAATCGGCTAACTTGGTTCTTTTTATAATCACCTATAAGAAAATTACCTGCCATTTCAGCAGGCAAATTACTAGCACCTAAACAATCTATACCGCAGTAACCTCCAGGACGACCAATGCGAGGCAGGCGCAGACGCCTTTTGGCCGGAATTGATGCCGGAGTCAGGTAGGATACTCCACCGGCCCCATCAATCACAAATGATTGACCGTAATCATCGAAAGCAACACCCCATGGATTACCAGGCCCCATGAAGTCATCCAATAAAGGGTCCAACTTCAGTTCATCTGGTCTCAATCTATATACACCAGCCTGAAACAGTGAGGATACACCATGAGGCGTTTCAACACGAGACTCTACTCCATCACCCTGACAAAACCAGAGTTCTCCGCCCGGAGACCAAGCAAATGAATTCATAGTCTGATGAGAATCCCCATTGCCAAAACCGCTAAGGACCAGCTTCTTCTTTCCTTCCCAGTCAAAGTGCAATAATTCAGTATTGTGCCCAACGTATACTCCATCAGCTCCCACTTCCATTCCGGTAGGAATATTGAGACCTTTCGCAAATATGCTCGACTTGTCGCCTACTCCATCACCATTAAGATCTTCAATCATAATAACCTTATCATTAGGCATGACCCCAGGCTCAATTTGGGGATATACATCCGAACATGCCACAAACATTCTTCCCCTAGCATCCCACCGCACAGATAAAGGATTTGCTATGCCTTGGGTCTCGTCGGCAAAAAGGTTAACTTCAAACTCATCCATAACATCAAAAGCTTCGAGTTCTTTTTTAATGTCGGCTTCACGAGAACCTGTCCTCTTAGGTGCAGAGGCAGGTACATTCTTTACTCCTTTTCGGATATTAGTTTCTGCATTTTCTATGAGTTTTGGAAATGATTGCCATTCCTCCTTGAATGAAGGGAGACCCTCAGCTGCATTCGAAAAAACCCGTTTACTGTCATCTCCAAAGAGGCACTTCCAGTTTGCCGGCCTCCAATAATCATACCAGAGGCGATGTTTTTCCCTCACTGACAAAATTAGATTCATTGGGGGCTCTTCACCAAGTTCCTCAGCGAAGTTCCCTTTAATGAATGGTATCTTTTTCTTAATTGCGAGAGATTCAATACCTTTAGTGTATTTATCAAGAAATTGATCATTAGCGGAACCCCATTCAAAGGGCGAAGGAGCAAGAATGACGACTCTACGATTACCGGCCTGCAATTCGTTAATGAGCTTCTCATAAGACTCTAAGAATTCTTTGAGGGCAACTTCTCCATTGAGAGACTCCATTTTACCAAACTGGGAAATGACCACATTTGCTCCTACTCTTTTGAGTTGCTCTTCAAGACTTCCGAACGCCTCCCGCCTCCACCTTTCACGGACCGTGCTTTGAAAGAAAACTGTATCCCCTTCCCATGCCAAATCCCTGAACTTAATATTTAAATCCTTAAAACGGTGAGTTATAGCCGCTTCTAACGTCCCCTCTTTCTGAGCCCTTACCAAATCAGTGCCACCAAGAAAGGTAACAACGTCCCCGTCTTCCAATTGAAGTGGTTTAGCGAAAACTGAGGAAATAGAAAAAAATAAAAACGCTAATAGCCTAATCATCATATCATTGGTTCGGTTTGACTCCTTAATTGAAACCAAACTGCGGTGATTTCGTCTCATTTTATAAAGTTCAATCCACGGGTCAATTCTTTTCCCATGACCCAACATGAACTCCGTACCCTTATTCGTTATTCTAGTGCAACGGCCCTAATTTACGGCACCCACGTCAACCCACTCTCCTGTTTTTGAGGATTTCAGAGACGCGTCAGTAAAGAGCTGAGCCTTGAGACCATCGACTAAGTTAGGCGCATCCACTTCTAACTGGGACTTACCACCCATCACTTCACGAAGTGCAGGAATGACCCATTTCTCAAAACGGTTACCTATATCAAATCCTCCGGGATCAACTTCCTGAACAACTTCAACTGAGTTATCTGGCCTACCAATCGTGACCTTACCGTAGAACCGATCCACCGTTAAAGAAGCCTCGGTACCATGTAACTCAAGCTCAGGAACGAGACCTCTACGAAGAAAAGGCGCATGCGATAGGACAATAGATCCAACAACTCCACCTTCAAATTCCCAAGCAATACTGGCGTAATCAACAGTATTACCTTTCCTTGAAGACACACCATCAGTCCCTTGGTCTCCACACTCAAGGGCTTCGGTAAGATTTACATTACCAAAATCAAGTTTTGCTGGAGTAATAGTATCAGCATGCGCAAGGACTCTGATCGCATCTT
>JABGYE010000096.1:0-4993 GCA_018675395.1 Akkermansiaceae bacterium | reverse complement strand
CCAAATTTTTTTCTTTTCTCAGATTTTGAGTTTCAGTTTCAGTTTTTTCTTTTCCTTCTTCAACTTCACGAATGTTTTGTTCCATTCCGTTAGTGAAGAACACATCTGAGCGGCCATCATTATCAAGGTCATCAATCTTAACGGACCAAGTCCAATCTGAGTTTGCCATGCCAACTAGATAGGCGGATTCTAGGACTCTTCTTGTCCCTGTATTATAATAAACAACATTACGCATGTTTTGAGGCGGCCTTGCCTTGAGCATGAATTCCGTTGTGGAGGCTTCCATTGATCCCATGCTTATCTTTCGCTTGTAATGAGTTGTTCCTGACATATCAGCGAGGATGAAATCAACTTTTCCATCATTATTTAGATCTCCAGTGTCAGCTCCCATACTAAACATTGTCGTATATGGTACCGCTTCCTCGATGGCATCTCTGAACGTTCCATCACCATTGTTATGGTACAGGTAGTCTCTGTCTCCCCAGTCATTTCCCACGTAAAGATCGGGAAGTCCGTCATCATTGTAATCCCACCAAGTTGCGGATAGTCCTCTGCCTTCACCTGGGATTATTCCAGCCTTGGCGGTGACTTCTTCGAAGGTCCCATTTCCATTGTTACGATATAGGTAGTCGGGCCTTCCTATCTTATCCCATTTTATCATTGGGCCCTTAGGCGTTTGTTTTACCAACAATTTAAATACTTTATCATATGGAGGAATCAGTGCTGGTCGGCCATTAGGACCTTTTCCAATCATTTTCTTTGGATCCGGTGGAGTCAGGTTTGGAGGAAGACGATATTCGTTAGTGATAAGGTAAAGATCTAAATCACCATCTTTATCGTAATCACAAAATGACGGCATTAGGCTCGCATCAATCGTGTCTAATCCGGACTCTTTTGCTCTTTCTACGAATTTAACCGTGCCGCCTTCTTTGCCGCTATTGATGTAGAGACTATTTTCTTGTCCATAATTGGCAACGTAGATGTCGAGGTCACCATCATTATCAATGTCTATGATGCTGGCTCCTCTGCCCCATGCGTTATCCTTTTCTAGGCCTGAGCCTTGAGTGATGTCTTCAAATTTAAGAGGGGACACCTGACGATAGAGGCGATTTCCACCAGGGGAACTTGCAAGAAAAAGATCAGGAAGGCCATCATTGTCGATGTCTCCGACCGCAACGCCACTCGCTTCTAATCCTGAATTATAGAAAAATGAGTAAGGATGGTTTAGATTTTGTTTTACGTCAGATTGAATCCCTGACTCTTTAGGGTTTAATGCTACGAAGAGTGTCTTATTGGAATTTTCAGAACCATCGATTTTTGACAATGGCTTAGCAATGATCGTTTTTTCAGCATTGGGTGACGATGTTTTTTGTACCTCTTGCGTTGTACTTTCAGTCTTTTCTTTTTTGCAGGCGGAGAAAAGAACAAACGAGACTGCGAATGTCACAAGGATGATCAGTGACCTAATTGTAGAGGAAATAGGTACAGCATTCATTAATTACTCCGGTTGTTTGATTTCTATCATGGAGGATCCTTCTGAAATTTCAGTTACTGACTCTTTCCCATTTGGCCAGGCAACAGACACTTCAGTCACTTTGTCAGAAGCTTTTGTGGCAAAGGAAATAGTTGAAGGGTTTTGCGATAAGTATCCGGAACCTGAATAAACTTCTGCTACCCTGACGCTTCCGTCGCTGACCTTGGCAGTGACTAGGGATCCTACACCAGTGGTGTTACCAGCTATACCTTTAAGGTTAATGGATGTTATCCGATTTTGCGTGACGTTGTCATTGGTGAAGATCTTTAAGTTTCCATTATTGACTCCTACGATGTAGTCATCCCACCCGTCTCCGTTAAGATCCTTTCGTGTCAGACTTTTCGTGTCCTCGAAAACCACGAGTCCACTCCTTTCTGGTGAGATTGGAGTGAATGACCCTTTGCCGTTCCCCTTAAGGAGTTGGCTAAGGCCTCCAGCCATGTGCCCAGTTTCAGGTTCGGGTCCGTAAAAGTTTTGGACCATGTATATGTCCAAGTTTCCGTCCCCATCAAAGTCGCTTAAGTCAATGCCAAATCCGGGTGCAATTTGTGCGATTTTTGGGAATGGATTGAATTCAAATTTACCTTTCCCGTCATTGATTAGTATTCCTGAGTTCAGTTCCGTAGCTTTATAGACTTTAGAATCATCTAATTTAGTTGGGGTGTAAATTTCCTGCAAAGAGGCTCGAGCAAAACTGTCAAAAGTTTTGAATTTATCCAGAAGGAAGGGCATGGCGTTTGATGAGCAGCTCCTTCCCCTGATCGGTAGGAGTACATCATTTTCATATTTTGCCTCAACGATGGTAGATTCTCCGGTCCCGTCGAAATCACCATAAAATAGTCTGATCGGTTTTTTTTCTTTTGGATGGTATTTTGTATTAATTCCGAAGTTACTTACAGCGTAGTCGATGTCTCCGTCTGAATCGACGTCTCCGGCCGAAATGCCATTCCACCATCCCCAAAGTTCAGACAGGCCAGAAGCTTTCGAGTCACTTTCTAATCCTGATCCAGTATTAATATATACTCTGATGGGTGCCCAATGGTAGGTGACTAAAAGGTCCGGTCTTTTGTCCCCATTGGCATCGGACCAGATAGCACTAGTAACCATTCCATATGATCTTAGTCCAGGGGCCATCGAATCGGTGACATCGGTAAATTTCCCATTAACATTTTGGAGTAGGTAACTCTTTGGGCTGGTAGGGTATTCGCCAGGAACGACCCTCCCTCCAATGAATAAATCAAGGTCACCATCAGAATCAAAATCAGAACATGTTACGGAGCTTCCACTGTCATGCATTTCTGGGAGTGTGCCTTTGGGAGCTTTTGTAAAAGCTCCTTTTCCATCATTTAAGTAAAGGCGATCCTGTAAAATAGGATCATTTTTAGCGCATTCGACTCCGCCACTAACAACGTACAGATCGAGGTCACCGTCACTGTCACTGTCAAAGAATAGGGCGCCCATGTCTTCTGCAGCAGAATCGGAAGCTATAGCACCTCCGGTCAGTCTGGTGAATTTTCCGGAACCGTTATTGCGAATGAGTTTGCCTGCATCGTTCTTTGCTCCGGAAAGATAAAAGTCGTCATCTCCATCGCCATCAATGTCTCCCCAGGCCATCCCTGGTCCTAGCTGGGAATGTTTTTGAGGAAGTAATGGTTGAACGGCGTAGTCGTCATAGAGTGTTTCTTTGTGCTTCAGTCCTGCTAGTGAAATGGGCATAGGCGAGAATAATTTCTTTGTCTCTTTCGTTTGAGATTTGATGGGCTCTTTTCCAGGCTCAGTGATGGTGTAGAACTGGTCAGAGGAAAGGTTATTAAATACTTGTTGGTGTCCGCTAGGCCAGTGAACGCTCAGTTCGTCGATCTTATCATCTTTCCCTGTACCAAAGTGAGTAATTGCTTCACCGCTGGCCATATAGCCTCGGCTCAGTGTCAGGTAACGAATTTGTTTTGTACTTCCGGATTTGATTCGGATAGTGGATCCGATCCCGGCAGGGTTACTCCGTGTTCCTTTCAATTTTACTAAGATTCGGTGAGATCCTTGTGAATTGTTCTGAAGAATACTTATCTCTTCTTCGAGATTCGCTACGATAAGTTCAAGGTCACCGTCCCGGTCCAAATCAGAGGCAGTGGCGGCATAGCTCATTCCCACGTGATCGAGTCCCCATTCTTTACTCACATCATTGAATTTAAGATCACCTAAATTCTGAAAAGCGAGGTTCTGTTCTTTGAGTGGCCCGGTCTTTGCTCTTTGGTGCTTTGCCCATTCTGTTTCGCCTGGATATATTTTTGTGGCTTCAGAGTTATCAGCCACGTTCAGATTCACAGCCATTCCGTTAGTGAAAAAGACATCAACTAACCCATCATTATCAAAATCAGAAAGACGAACGGTCCAGGTCCAATCAGAATTTGCTAGTCCTGTCATGTGAGCAGCTTCCCTTAGTCTATTAGTTCCACTATTAAGAAATACGGCATTGCGCATGTACTGACGAGGGAATGCAGTCGATAGAAACTCAGCGCTTGCTGACATTGCTCCCATGCCAATCTTTTGCTTGTAATGATTAGTTCCTGACATATCGGCCACAAGTAGATCGGGGAGTCCGTCTCCGTCCAGATCCGCAGAGTCTGTGCCCATTGAAAACCAAGCAGTGTGCGGGACTGTTGATTTAATTGTATTCTTAAAGCTTCCGTTAGACTGATTCTTCAAGTAAAAGTCGGGATCCTTAAAATCGTTGGCAACAAATAAATCGGGGCGTCCGTCAAAGTCAGGGTCCCACCATAGTGCGGAGTTTCCTTTTCCGATTAATTCACCTTCTTTGGTTTGTGGAGTAAAAGTTCCATCCCCATTATTTTTCAGGAGACGATCAGATTGGCCTACCGTGTCATGACTGACAACATCTCCTTTAATACCAGTGATCCCGTAGAATTTTTTAAATTTAGGAAACACAATAACATTTTTATTCCGGTCATATCCGACGATTCTTTCAGTTGTTTTTCCTCTCGGATCATAGAAGAAATTTGTCATTAAATAGAGATCCAAATCTCCATCCAGATCGTAGTCGGAGAATGCTGGAGTGTGGCCGGCGCTGATAAAATCCAGGCCATAACTTTTTGCGGATTCGGCAAAGGTTCCGTCGCCCTGATTTAGATAAAGAGCATTAGCAGAGTCATAGTTGCAAACGTAAATATCCAGATCGCCGTCCTTGTCGATATCAATGATTGAGGATCCGGTGCCCCATGAATTTCCACCTCCTACGCCTGCTCTTTGAGTGACATCTTTAAAGACAAGATTATCTGTCTGGATTAATAGCTGATTTGGGATTGGTCCACCTGTAAAAAAAAGATCTGGCTTTGCGTCTCCATTCACATCTCCTACAGCGACTCCGCCGCATCCCATAGCTGATGCGTAAAGATATGCTCTGGGATTGTCTTTTAGTATGGGGTTAATAAATTTTACGCCGGT
>JABGYE010000306.1:0-4973 GCA_018675395.1 Akkermansiaceae bacterium | reverse complement strand
AATCTCCCTTAAAAGTTCAACGATCGCCGACTCTGTAGCCGCATCGACACCAGCAAAAGGTTCATCCATCAGATAAAGATCACTTTCCTGAGCCAATGCTCTAGCAAGAAAAACACGTTGCTGCTGCCCTCCGCTCAAATTTGCTATCTGCCGTTTTCCATATGCCTCAAGGCCCACTTTTTTTAATGCTGCGTAAGCCTTTTCTTTTTCTTCTTTTCCGGGCCTTCGAATGAGTCCGAGTCTCCCATAACATCCCATAAGGACAACATCAATAACACTAACAGGAAAGTCCCAGTCCACCGATTCACGTTGAGGCACATACCCAACTCTAGAAATATTCTTCTTTAAATCTTCACCAAATACCTTCACCCAACCATCAGAGAATTGAACTAATCCCATCACGGATTTTATTAGCGTGGATTTACCTGCCCCATTTGGTCCAACGATTCCGACCATACTACCAGCAGGAACAGCCATGTCGACTCCATACAGGACTGGCTTCTTTTGATAAGATACCGTGAGATCATGTATCTCCAAAGCAGGAACCTCAACATCCTCAATTGACATAGTAATTATTTAAGCGCTTCCACAATAGTGTTTATATTATGCTTCAGCATTCCTTGATAAGTACCTAAATCATATTCCTCGTCGTTGGATTTTTCTATGTCGCCAGGCTCTCCCATAGCGTCAGAGAACAATTCTCCACCAATCGTAATGCCCGAATCCTCAGCAATACTTTTAATTGCCTCAGGAGAAACACTAGACTCAACAAAAATTGATTTGATCTTATTTTTCTGAATAAAATCGACAAGCTTGACCCTTTCAGCAATGCCGGCCTCCGTTGCCGTAGAAATGCCCTGAAGAGCAACTACCTTCAATCCATAAGCTTCACCAAAATATTCAAAAGCATCATGACTCGTGATTAGGATTCTAGAATCCTCAGGCAATGAACGGACCCTCGATCTTGCCCATTGGTGTAATTCTAGGAGCACTTTCATGAAATGATCACCTCTTTCCTTATAATAGGAAGAGTTCGAAGTGTCTGCTTCACTTAATGCTTCAACAACTAAGGGAACACAATTTGCCCATATTTCTGCATTGCCCCAAATATGGGGATCAGGATATGATTTTTCACCTCTGAGTTGATCCTCAGGAACAGTAGATCCAAAGTCAATTCCTCCGTAATCTTTAAGATTGGATATCATCTGTCCCTCTAGAAAAAGACCATTATACAAGATAAGGTCAGCTTCACTCAAAGCGATACCATCACTCGGTATCGGTTCATATAGGTGCGGGTCTACCCCAGGACCCATAAGTCCATTGAGTTGAACTTTGTCTCCGGCTATTTGATTAACCATATCGGTTATCATTGTCGTCGTTGTAACAACAGAAATCCTATCATCTGCATGACTAGATCTTTTATCCGAATTACAACTCGAGAAAGTCGCCAACCCCAACAAGAGAACAACTTTGTAAGTCAATAACGACCTAAAGAGCAATTGCGTGAACTGTACAAGCATAGTGAAAAAAATCTTTCTATTTATTATATTGTTAATTATATAGTCTAACCTAACTTTTATTGTATTACCAATTTTTATTTTGTTTGCCAAATAAATTTAGTCATGCCATTGTTTATTCATGGCCACAGTTGTCAGCACCAAAGTAGACGCTCCACGCGGAACTCGAGCTCAAGAGGATTATCTAGAGCAAATACTCAGCCTAATAGAAAAAAAGGGCTATGCGAGGGTAGTTGATATTGCCAAGAACCTAAATATCGCCCAGGCCAGTGTCACAGGTATGATACAGAGGATGGACGCAGAAGGTCTTGTATCATATGAAAAATATAGAGGAGTTGTCTTAACTTCAGAAGGAGAAAAAATAGCCAGGGCCATTATTAATCGTCATGAAAGTTTGGCTAAATTCTTTAAACTTTTCGATTTATATGATGATACTATTTATGATGACATCGAAGGAATCGAGCATCACATGAGTCCACCGACTCTTGCTACGATCCAAGCTCTTACTAAAGAATTAAAAAAGCAGCCTGCTCTACTTTCGCGGGTGAAATCTAAAGTATTAGAAGTGACTTAATTTGACCTCATGCAAAGAGGAATCTTAGGAATAGGTGTATGCACCTTGGACGTATTGACTAAGGTGGAAACTCTGCCCTCTAATGAAAGTGTCGAGGAAGCTGAATCGGCGATCTTTATGGGAGGAGGACCAGTCCCGACAGCATTAGCTGCTGCGACTCGTTTGGGAAGCTCAACAACTATGATTGATGTTCTGGGTGATGACTGGAAATCGGCTCTAATTATCGAAGAACTGAGAAGCCATGGCATCCAATGCGAAAACATAACAATCGAATCAGGCGCATCAGCTTCATTAGCTTCTGTCCTCGTAAGGTCATCTGACGGAGCAAGGGCCATCCGTTTTGTTAAAAGTACAACGAAAGCAATCACCCCAGAATCACTTGAAGATACTCTAATTAGCAATCACAAGATCATACACTGTAACGGAAGGCACCTTGGCGCTTGTATTAAAGCTAAAGCAATAGCAGACACTCATGGAGCAGGAACTGTCTTTTCTTTTGATGGTGGCGCTGGTCGCTACAGGGAAGAATTATTACCACTAATGAGAGAAATCGATATTGGCATCGTTGCTCTCGATTTCGCTCTCAAAGCAACCAATGAGATGAATTTAACCGGATCCACTTGGCTCAAATTAAATCAACTATTCCCAAAGGCTCATATCATTGGCATTACTGATGGACAAAGAGGAAGCTGGATCCAGCATGAAGATCAGGAACCCTTTCATCAACCCGCATTCTTAGCCGAGAAAATAGAAGATACTACCGGTTGTGGTGACGTTTATCACGGAACATTTCTACACGCTATTGAATCGGGAATATTAGTCAATGAAGCCGCAAGAATGGCTAGTGCCGCAGGCGCAATGAATGCCAGTGCCTTGGGTGGCAGAGGGTGCCTTCCAACTAAGGAGCAGTTAAAAAAGTTTTTACTCGACGCCCAGGAAATCCAATCACCTTAAACTTTAGGTAATTTCCCGGTACTATCTCCTAATTTGGAAACTTTTGCTCCGATCTTATCTAACATGGCCACATATAAGTTAGATAATGGAACCTCTCCCTGAAAATCCAAGTGACGTCCTGACTCCAAAGTTCCACCGCCATGACCAGCTAAAAGGAGAGGCAAGTCGTGATGCTTATGGCTGTTACCATCAGCAATACCACAACCATAAATAATCATAGAATTATCAAGAACATTTTGTCCTTCACCATCCTCCATAGATTTTAATTTGTTTAAAAAATAACCAAATTGCTCAATATAGAACTTGTCGATTTTAGCAATCTTTTCGAGCTTCTTTTTATTATTGCCGTGATGCGATAACTGATGATGCCCTTCAGGCACTCCAATGTCTCGGAAATTCCTGTTGCTACCATCATGTGCCATCATGAAAGTGGAAATGCGGGTCGTATCAGTCTGAAAAGAAAGAGCAGTAAGATCATAAAGTAATCGAATGTGATCCTTGTAATTACCAGGAATTCCTTCAGGCATCTTCATGTCAGGAGCTTTAGCCGCAAATTGCTCAGCCCTTACCACTTTGCGCTCAGTGTCACGGACAGCGGTCAAATACTCGTCAAGTTTCTGCTGATCATTACGACCGAGCCTACCATGAAGCCTGTTTGCGTCTTCTAATACAAAATCAAGAATACTTTTCTGTTGCTTTGCAATCTTCAGCCTCTGTTCCTTGTTCCCTTGCTCACCTGAACCGAACAACCGTTCGAAAACGACTCTAGGATTGGCTTCTGGAGCCATTGGTATTTTTTCATCTCTCCAAGAGATATTATACTGGTAAGCACAACTGTAACCTGAATCACATCTTCCACTCTTCCTGGCAGCATCACAACTGAGCTCCAATGAAGGTAATTTTGTTTCGCTCCCAATAATTTTAGCTGCAACTTGATCCACAGAAATACCCAGCCGTAGATCAGCACCTGCAGTCTTCTTTGCCCTCATTCCCGTTAAGAAAGTCGCGTTAGCTCTGGCATGGTCACCTGCACCATCACCACCATTCGTTGCATTTCTGTGATCAAGGCCACTGAGCACCTGAAAGTCTTTTTTGAGATCGGCTAACGGCTCAAGTGTCGGTGACAATTGATAGTCAGACCCTAATGAACTTGGTCTCCACTTTTGCATATTCTTGCCGTTAGGCGAATAGACAAATGCCATTCTCTTCGGAGACTTTGTTGAAGCATCCGCAGCAAAAGATTTTGAGCTAAGCGAATCCATTACTGGCAAAGATATACTAACTCCTATCCCTCTAAGGACCTTTCGGCGTGACAGCTTTTCCTTTATCATATTCTTAATGTTTTGCGGAAATTGACTTTGATTAGTTAATACAACATCAACTTCCACTAACTGCAAAAAATTACTATACAAACGTTAAATAATTAAGCTTTTATTCATTATTTTAAGGAACAAGTCTGACCAATTGAGAGATTTTCCCCTTTCAAAAGTAAAAACCAACTAAAAATACAGTAAATTTTTACTTCAAGGCAACCAGGTAAAGCGCCCCCAATTTTTTTGAGGAGGTACAATTGGCAACTCCTTCTCTCCTGATTGAGTTTTAATCATAACTTTAGGACCGCCTCTTTTTGGATCAGGAAAAGCTCGCGTTACAAATCCATCAGGAGACCAGGTAGGATCATCACCCCGACCCACTTTTTGCCGATTCTTCCCATCGCTACCAACTACCCAAACATGAAACGTCGACGAAATCATTCGGTCCCGCTCAGGATTTTGTATGCCCGTAAACTTACTCATGTGAATCATCTCAACACCTTCCCAATGAGCGATCCACTTACCGTCCGGTGACCAAGCCGGAACTTTTTGTTCTATGGGTGCTTTAATTTTTTTGTCATATTCTTTAACAGGCGGGGAAACTAGCTTAGCGTT
>JABGYE010000212.1:0-15156 GCA_018675395.1 Akkermansiaceae bacterium | reverse complement strand
CTGATGGATTTGAAAAACGCTGCCCGTCCGAGCCTGCAGGGGCTACTCCTGGGGTGCCCCCAGGAGATGCACTCGGAGCCCAATTATCAAATTTTGAGCAACTAAGATACTTGTTGATTAAACGCAATGAATGACCAGCACCATCAGCAGCGACAGGCCACGTTCCCCGATCATTGTATCTGACACGGCAAACCATGACGCCATTTTTATCTCTCAGCTCTAGGGCTTCTCCTGCATTACTCAAAGAACCAGTGTAAGGACCAAATATTTTAACATCCCCAGGTACAGTATAATTTGCGCGGAATGTTTTCTCATCAACATTGGTGACCAATACGCGTTCAAAAGCGCACATAAATGTTTGTTGAGGAGATGATGGGGAAAAATCAGGGAATTTATAATCGATACCATCCGAAAATTCCCAGCACGCAAAATCAACAGCGGAACCGGAATTATTAAATAGCTCTATATATTCAGGCTTATCATCTTTTGGAGAGTAATGAATCTCACTAAAAGTGACGCGTTCAGCGACTGAAGTAACTGCTAAAATTAAAGTAACGAGTAAAGTAACACCAAAATTGGTGAGCAAAGAAAAATGCATGGAAAATGAGGGGTATATTTTTGACAGGAGGTATTGATGAGAAAATACCAGTAAAACAGGGTAAATACAAGAAATAGCCGCAAGTTCGTGCTTATCGGGGCTGATAATCCATGAGGATGGCGAAGATCAGTAAAAATGAAGTTACGAATGACCTCGAAGCAGCGCCCTAAAACAAATATTCAATTCCTTGCATGCATTGCCATTAAGTAACATTCTTTGGGCGATGTCAGGAGAATCAATGAATGTGGCCTTTAAAGAATGGTCTATCATATGCGATACGCTCGGTTGCGGAAAACAAAGTTTAATATTGCGGAAGGGGGGAATTCACGAGGGCAAGAAAGGCTTTCAATTTGAACACGAAAAATTTGCATTGTTTCCTACAAGATTTCACGAACAAGAAGAAAGAGTTCGTATTGATCCTGAAAGATCAGCCGCCCCTACAACCGAATATCAGATCGGAGAAATAGTACCAATTCAATATTGGGCAAGTATCGATTCGGTTTGGCATTTATCTCAATGGAAAAGCATAGAAGCACTAAACGAATACCACATTTGGGATGATCAAATAATCTTAGATAGATATAATTGGGGGAAAGACGATGACGACCAGTCCTCAATTAGTGCAGCTCTTGTCAGGGTCTTTCGATTTGAGGAAATTTTGAAAATACCGTATGAAAAAAAATATGGGGGCTGTCGTTCGTGGGTGGATTTGCCGCTGTTTACAGAGGATCAGGAAATTGGAAGCGTCTCAGTACTAAATGACTTTGAATTTGGTGAATTGAAACAAAAGATAGTAAATATCCTAGATAAAAACAACGAACAGAAAACTTAAAAGTCTCAAGAACAACTCCGATCAGAACTTTTTAACCAACGATCAATAAAGAATGGTCCGCAAGGAACAAACGCTGCAATAAAAGGAACCAATGCAGTTTTAATTTTCCACTGCAATTTTATTTTGGTTTCGAGCAAGGCGAAACAAAACAAAATAAAAAGCATTCCATGAATCCAACCACACCATACTACGATGGATGGTTTGCCAGCCATGTATTTCATCGGCATTGCAAATAGCAGAAGTATCAGAAAAGAGATACCCTCAATGTAGCCAATGAGCCGAAGTCGATTGATACTGGGCTTCATTTTTGATTAATAAGCTATTTTAGCGAATGATGCCTCTCTCGCTGGATTCTATGAATGCGATTAGGATATTCACAGGATGTTCACCAGCCAGCTCAGCAGAACTATTTTTCAGTTCTTGCAATGCATCTGAGACTGTCCTTTTTCTCAAGAAAATAGTCTTATAAGCCTCTTTGAGAGATCGTATGTCTTCATCAGCAAATCCACGACGCTGCAAGCCAATAGCGTTAATGCTTCGGATTTCCGCAGGATTACCATCAGCGATCATAAATGGGGGAACATCCTGAACAATTTTTGAACAACCGCCCGTAATTGCATGAGACCCGATACGGCAGAATTGGTGAACAGCAGTTAATCCACCAAGAATTGCATAGTCACCCATCTGGACATGACCTGCAAGGGTTCCGTTATTGGAAAAAATAACATGGTCACCGACAACACAATCATGAGCGATGTGCGAATAAGCCAAAAAAGTCCCATGACTTCCGACTTGAGTTTTGCTACCGGGGTCCGTGCCCCTATTAACAGTAACAAATTCTCGGAAAATATTTTGATTGCCAATTTCTAAGTACGTTGGCTCACTTGAGTATTTTAGGTCTTGGCTTTGGCCTCCGATTACAGAGTGAGCATGAAAGGTATTCTGATCACCTATAGTGGTAGACCCTTCAATAGAAATATGATCGTGAAGAATACAATCACGTCCGATTTGCACAGCTTCTCCTATGACACAATATGGACCGATTTTGGTCTCATCACCAATTATCGCTCCCGGATCTATTATGGCAGTGGGATGAATGTCAACATTCGGCACCTCATAAGATCATCCATTTAGGACCAAATCGCAAGCTGGTATCACAATGCATGCGCAGAAAGTAACAGACAAAAATTAGCTCGAAATCAAACTGAATTTGAGCTCTGCTTCGGAAACTAGAGCTTCATTGACAAAGCAACGGCACTTTGCCTGGGCAACACTACTTTTAATTTTTAAGGCCTCACCTTCAATAAAAAGAGTATCACCAGGCATTACCGGTTTGCGGAATTTTACTTTATCGGCACTCAAAAAATAACCTATCTTACCCTGATTTTCAGGTTTTCGGAGTAGCATGATGCTTGCCAGTTGTGCCATTGCCTCTAATTGTAATACTCCAGGCATTACGGGATGATTTGGAAAGTGACCCTGAAAGAATGGTTCATTTATTGTTACAGATTTGATTCCCGTGCACTTGTTATCGCCTTCAAATTTAATAATCCTATCCAGTAACAGGAAAGGATAACGGTGAGGTAAAATTTTCATTACCTCATTAATGTCCAAGGCGCCTTCACCCGTAGGAATGTTAACTCGAGGCGTCATTGACATGATTGCACCAAATGCCTTTTTTAATTGAAGAGCCATTTGGGTATTTGGCCCATGCCCTGGTTTTACGCAGAGTACATGTCCCATGATGCGCTTACCGGAGAGCATCAGATCCCCGATTACGTCGAGAATTTTATGTCGTGCGAATTCCTCTTCGAACCGGAGAGGTTCTTTACTCAGTATGGATTCGTCTCTTATGACAACAGCATTTTCTAGTGACCCACCTTTGATTAGTCCTTTTTCCAACAAAGGCTCAACCTCTTCGTAAAATACAAATGTGCGGGCAGGAGCAATTTCTTTTTCATAAATTTCAGGAGTGATTTCAGTTGAGTAATACTGGGTCATTCTTCCTCTCTCACCAGCGTGCGTGCAGGACACGCGGAATGTCTTACTTGGTAGAATGGTAATGATGGAACCATTTTCATTTTCCATATGAATGGGTTCACGAATTTCGAATACGTTTGCCAACTGGTCCTGTTCTTCTGTTCCGGCTTCACGTATACAGTTAACGTATGGAGCCGATGAACCGTCGCCGATAGGGGGTTCATTGGCATCCATCTCAATGATTGCATTATCAATGCCCATTCCAGCCAATGCGCTTATCACATGTTCTACAGTATGGACTTTGACTGAGCCGACCGCTAAGGTCGTTGCCCGCTCAACTTGTTGTACGTTGTCAACGATCGCAGGAATGAAGGGCTTATCATCTAAATCGATACGACGGAACACAATGCCATGATTGGCAGGAGCCGGTTTCATGGTCAGTGTCACTTTTTCACCCGTGTGAAGCGAAGTGCCTTCGAGCGAAGCGCTTGAGGCAAGAGTGCGTTGGTATGGAATAGACATAGGATCTCTGATTTCAGCTAAGCAAGTATTTGGGTCTTGGGAAGGAAAAACCTGCCCAAGCACAGACTAATCGCTTTATTCTTAGGCAGATAATAATACCTGTAGAAATTATCGTGGAAGTTACACGAAAAACTATGAAATTGCGTCCAATTTAGAGGAAATAGCCTCTTTATTAATGAGTCCAACTACCTCATCTTTAACTTCGCCGTCTTTGAAAAAAAGCATCATGGGTATCGATTTCACGTTATAAGTCACGGCGAGATCACGACAATCATCGATATTCACTTTTGTGATTTTACATGAATCACCTTTTTCTCCTGCTAATTCATCAAGGATTGGACCCAGCATTTTGCATGGTCCACACCACTCTGCCCAAAAATCCACGAGGACCGGGACATCGCTTTGCGTGACCTCAGATTCGAAGTTTTCTTGGGTGATAGAAATAACTCCCGCCATTTTTCCTATAGATGAAAAAAAGGTTAGCCCGATTGGCGAGACAAGATTTCAAGAACAAGAACCAAAAGAGAAATAATTGTAAGAATGATTGCAGCTGGCATTGGTATAAAAATGTTTAAATACAATAATGAGAAGTTAGACCTTAATTGTTCTGTTCACCCTTATAAGCATCATACTCTTTAGTGGGTAAATTTCTTTTAAAAAAGCCAGGAAACAGATTCGTAGGAGGAGCTATACCGTTCTGATCTTTTTTAGCGAACTTGAAAGTTTTTGCTTCTTTGTTTTCCTTATTGTCTAACTGTGGATTGTATTTACGGTCATAATCATCGTGGGGAATTCCCCAAGATTTTGAATCTGGATTTTTTGGATCTTGTTGGGATAAGTCCGGAGAACTTGCAGCTTCTATCAATAGCACGGCCAGAGCTAAGATAACGCAAACCCACGCGAGTGGATTGAGGAAGCTCTCTTCACCATCATCATCCAAGCTAGCAGAAAGTTTACCAGTTGAAAGAGGTGCCGCTACACCGCCCGGTGTACTTGCAGCACCTGGTTGAGATGGTTGTAGTTTGACAGTCGCTTGAGGTGGAGCGGATTGTGTTGCTGGGCTTGAAGCTGCTGGCGCAGGACTCAATGGAACTGTTTTGGCCGCTGAAGGTTGAGCAGGAGCAGGAGCAGGAGCTAATGGTTGAGTTGCTTGTGCAGGAGCTGCAGGCTTAGGAGCCGCAGGCGCTGGCGGTGGCGGAGCTGCACCCTCGGATGCTTTAAGAGTCACTCGTGTGGTCTCTTTTTTTAAGGGAATAGTAGATGATTTATCTTCTGGTGCTGGGGTTTGAGGATTTTCTTCGCTCATGATTTAAAATTTTTTCTTTATGGGGGATGTATTAAGGGAAGAGTATTAATGCCTATTTCTGACCATAATGTCAATGGTTTTTGCCTATTTGAATAAATCAAAACCTTCTTAGAATACAAAAAAGTAACATTGTTTTCTTTTTTTTAATATCAATGGTTAAGATTTCCTTAATAAATACTCGTTAAAGCTTTGTCGAAAGAGAAACTGAAATTAGCTAAAAATATATAATTTTGTTCCATCAGGGCTTTTTTAACCCTGATAATAAGACGTCTATTTAATGGTTTGAAACCTTTCCTAAATCCACTAAACCAAGATAGGATAAGAAAAAACTGAAAGTCAGAAGAATGGACAACCTGGCAAATCCAACAACGCTAAACAAGCTTCTTTCATCATTTATCAGGATCCCAAGCGTTAATCCTGATGGGGATCCAGGAATTGGGTTAGAAAAAACCGGAGAGCTTGAAATGGCCACGGCAGTTGGAAATTTTCTGGAGACAATTGGCGCCGAAGTTTGGTACGATGAAGTCGAACCAGGCAGGCCAAACGTGATAGGCAGGTTCCCAGGCTTTGAAGGAAAGCCTCAGATATTACTTGGACCGCACCTTGACACAGTTGGAGTCGGAGGCATGACAGTGGACCCTTTTGGTGGACAGCTGAGCGAAGGTAAAATTTATGGACGAGGAGCTTCGGACACAAAAGGAACTTTAGCGGCAATGCTTTGGGCATTGTCGGAAATAGGCGCTGAAAAAATTAGAGATCTGAACATTGGAGTTACATTTGCAGGATTCATGGGCGAGGAAACTGGTCAGCCCGGATCAAGGCACTTTGCGAAAAAATATGGTAGCGAATATGACTTTGCCTTAGTGGGTGAACCTACTGGAAATGATTTGGTCTACAGGCACAAGGGCACTCTATGGTTGCAAGTTACATCAGTGGGTCAAGCAGCGCATGGGTCAATGCCCGAGAAGGGTGATAGCGCTATAAGCAAAATGGTGGAACTGATAAAATTATTAGAAAGTGATTTTCGAGCGAACCTTTCAAGCAATCAATATTTTGATGAATTGCTCGGTCATCCCACAATCAACATTGGAGTCATTGCGGGAGGGACCCGCACAAATATTGTTTCAGAAAAGTGTACGATAGAAATTGATTTTCGGTTAACGCCTCAACTGGGAGGAGAAGATGCCTTAAAGTTGTTCAAAGAATTTCTTGAAAATCATGAGTACAATGAAATTAAAGTGGACATTAAGCTTCGATGCGAACCACTCAATACCTCAGCCGACAACCCATTTATTAAAGGGTTATGCGATTTATCGAATGGACCTAAATTAGTTGGCGCTCCCTGGTTCTGTGATGCTGCCGTTTTATCTGCGGAAGGAGGAATACCAGCCGTTGCAGCTGGCCCCGGTCACATTGAACAGGCACATACTGCTGACGAATGGATCAAAGAGACAGACCTAGCCTCGGGAGCGTTGTTCTATAAAGAATTTCTTGAACGCGCCAATTCGTGAACCTTAGAACCTAAAGTATTTTACAGTTCTTTGATACGAATATTGCGCCACCTACATTTAGCGCCTTTTGGCCAACCCCCGCCACCGTGAACCTGTACCGCAATGCTTCCTTTAGCTCCGAGGGTTTGTGATATTTTTTCACGGTCAAATCCTGAGCCTGTGTAGTTAGCCGCATCAAATTCACAAACTTTTATACCATTGATCCACGTTTCGATTTTTGGATGCTTTCCAACACATTTTACTCTGACATTGTTCCAATCATTTACTTTATATAGTGGGCAAAATTTTTCACCGGAAATAGAATAATTAATTTTTGGCTTTTCTCCTCTTGGCTTCGGCTTAAGGCCAATCAGTTTTCCATCTTTCATTTTCCCGTCAATATCGAATGGCCGAGTATTAAAACCGCCTGTTCCTTCTCCATAAATGTGTCCTATGTTGCCCGCATCATGATAATCGACCATCATTTGAAAGCATTGCCCCTTATCATTGCCCCTAAGAAATAAGCCGCTACAAACACCCCAGTCAGGTTTAATATCAAGCCTAAGTTCAAAGTCAGCGAACTTAGCATCAGTAAGTAAAATTCCTCCATTTCCTGAACCCGGAGGATCTTGTTCACCAGTGATGGTACCATCTTCAACTTGCCAAACGCCTCCAGTCCCATGTCCTATTCTCTGAGGATTCTTGTGCCATCCTTTCAATGTTTTTCCATCAAATAGATCTATAAAGCCTTCTTCCGAATCAGCGAAGTTTGCAAATAGACTGGATGAGGAGGCCGCTATTGACGCGGTTCCAATTGAAGAGTGCCCTAAAAATTGACGGCGGGTTTGATTTTTCATGCTTTCTATCGTGTCAAATATCAAAAATTCCATCAAGCAAAGTTGCAAGAATTTGCAAATCTCAATCTCGAGACGAACGTATGGGCTAAAATTATGGCCAAACCTCAAAATGCCATCAGTCCGAGCCGACAGGAAGATTTTCCCGAGTGGTATCAACAAGTCGTAAGAGCAGCTGATCTTGCAGAGAATTCAGAAGTCCGTGGCTGCATGGTCATTAAGCCATGGGGATACGGTTTGTGGGAACAAATACAAAGCCAGCTAGACGCAATGTTTAAGGCAACGGGTCACAAAAATGCATACTTTCCTCTTCTAATTCCTCTCTCCTATTTGGAAAAGGAGGCGGAACATGCGGAGGGCTTTGCTACGGAATGTGCTGTTGTAACGCATCATCGCCTCGAAGCTCAAAAGGATGAAAGCGGAAAGACCAAGATGGTGCCGACAGGTGAACTGGCAGAACCTTTTATTATTCGCCCAACATCAGAAACCATAATAGGGGCGGCCTTTGCCCGATGGATAGAGAGTTACAGGGACTTACCATTATTAATTAATCAGTGGGCTAACGTCATGCGATGGGAAATGCGACCGAGGTTGTTTTTAAGGACAGCTGAATTCTTATGGCAGGAAGGGCATACGGTTCACGAAACGTCTGATGAGGCTTGGGAAGAGACCGAAAAAATTCTGGATATTTATGAGGAGTTTGCACGTGAACATTTAGCCATACCTGTCATCACTGGTGAAAAAACAGAGAATGAAAGGTTCCCGGGCGCCGATCGGACCCTTTGTATTGAAGCTATGGTTCAAGACAAAAAAGCAATTCAGGCAGGAACTTCACATTTTCTTGGACAGAATTTTAGTAAAGCCTCAAATATTAGTTTTGCTGGCCGTGATGGAACAAAGCAATTTGGATGGACCACTAGCTGGGGCGTTAGTACGCGCTTAGTAGGCACTCTAATCATGGCACACGGTGATGATGATGGGGTCATAATTCCTCCGATGGTTGCTCCGATTCAGGTTGTTATCTTGCCTGTAATTCCCAAGGAAGAAAACCGTGAAGCAGTGATCACTGCTGCCGAAAGTATGGCAAAATCACTCAGTTCATCCAGTTATGCAGGATTACCCATTCGGGTCGAGATTGACAAAAGAGACATGCAAGGCGGCGCGAAGAACTGGGAATGGATTAAAAAAGGTGCACCTATACGTGTTGAGATTGGTCCCCGAGACATTGAAAAAGGAACCATAGCAGTCACTCGTCGTGATCGATCACCAAAAGATAAAGAATTTATACCTAACGAAGAATTTCTTCAGGGAGCAGCAAATGTACTCGAAGATATCCAGTCTTCACTCTTAGAGCGAGCGACCCGCTTCAAAGAAGATAATATGAAGAGAATAGACAGTATGGAGGAGTTCATAGAATTTTTTACCCCTTCGAATACTGAAAAACCAGAAATTCATGGAGGCTTCGCTTTATGTCATTGGGCAGGTTCAAATGAAGAGGAAGAAAAAATTGCAAAAGAACACAAAGTTACTATCCGTTGCATTCCTCATGGAGAACAATATGTCGAGGAAGGGACTTGTATTCTGACGGGCCAACCGAGCTCGCGGAGAGTAGTCTTTTCAAAGGCCTATTAAATAATGTCCGATCCGAACATTGATCTTTATGTTAAGCCCGGTTGTCCTTGGTGCGTTGCTGTCATCGCTTGGCTCGAGCAGAAAGGATATAGGTATCGCGAATATGACGTCATTGATGATGATGCGAAATTTGAAGAAATGGTTCGAATTACTGGGCAGAGTTTTGCACCCAGTTTGCGTTTTCACATGGAAGGGATGGTAGATAAAATCCTTTCTGATTTTGGGGTCGAAGAGCTTGAAATTTTTCTACAAACATGTGGTCTAGAACCTGACTAATTTTTTTGTTTTCTTTATTTAAATAACCTTCATATTAATTCCCCGTGAGAAACTATTCCCCAAGGTTTGTTCGTCCATTATTGGCGTGTTCTTTATTTTGTTTCTGTCTGTTGTGTTCTTTTGCCCAAGACAAAAATAAGACCAAACACGTAATTTTAATTAGTTGTGACGGATTAAGGCCAGATGCGGTTGAATTCCTAGGTGAAAAGTGGGCTCCTAATTTTTACCGAATAATAAAGGAGGGCGCGCATACCCATAACGCAAGGACTGACTTTAATTATACCGTCACTTTGCCAAACCATACATGTATGCTGACAGGACGTGGAGTTTTGGGTGAAGCGGGCCATGCCTGGATTGAGAATGGCACTCCCAAGATTGGTCAGCTGCTTCATAGAAACAAAAAAGCTTACATTGCCAGCGCCTTTGACGTTGCTCATGACCACGGCTTAAAGACCGCTCTTTTTAGCAGCAAGGAAAAATTTGTTCTCTACGACTTAAGTTATAATGACCGGAGCGGCAGAGATGACACATATGGCGAGGATAATGGCAAAGACAAATTAGATCATTACCATTTTAATGAGAAAACCGAAGAGCTCATCAAATCCTTTACAGAATCTCTCGCCAAGACCCCTTATGGTTTTAGCATGTTGCATTTGCGTGACCCGGACACTGCTGGCCATGCTAATGGTTGGGACATTCAGCCAAAGTCTGTTTACATCTCTGCAGTTTCTAAGATGAATTGGATTATAGGAAAATTATTTGATTTCATTGACACTAACGAACAAATGAAAGGTAAAACTGCCTTGATAATCACGGCTGATCATGGCGGGAGATTGGAAACAAAGACACACACTAAGTCTGATGAAAAATTGAATTACACGATCCCATTTTACGTTTGGGGCCCTGATGTTTCTCCCGGCAATGAGCTGTACAAGATCAACCCTTCGAGCCGGAAGGGCCCCGAGGACAAGAACCCAAAATATGAATCTGAGAATCTGCAGCCAATTCGCAATGGTGACGCTGGTAATCTTGCCATGTCCTTGCTGGGTCTTCCTGTCATTGACGGTTCGACCATTAATGCAAAGCAGGACCTGAACGTTAAGACTTTGCAGAAGGCTGAGGAAAATTAGAATAGACTTTCCCCCCTTAACAGAGCAGAAAACTATAGTTTCTGGGCGGCTAGTAAGTTCTTTTGTGAATGATAATGGCAATGATCAGATTCTATTGATATCGTTTTGCTGATTTTATTACCTTGGGCAAACCACGCAAAATAACCGAACCAGAGAAGGAGCTTCGCTTTACCCGCGCGCGTCAAGGGCTGACGTTTGTTGCTTTTGGTGGAATTTTTTTGTGCATTACATTTTGGATATGGCTTTCGAATACCACTCTTAATGGTCTGGCAATTAATGAAATTTCAACTCAACTTATAATTACCCTTGTATTGTTCAGTTTGAGTTTAATTTGTATTTGGGTTGCAGTGAATTGCGTCAGACACGCGTTTATTATTCTTACGCCTCTAGGCATTGAATTATTTCCTTTTTGGTTTCCCAGTAAAAATCTTCAGGTCATCTATTGGACTGAAATTGATAATGCACTTGTTACTGAAGACATGAAAACTCTGGAAATACAATGTCAGGGGGGAGGCAAGGTGTTCGTTGCACTTGCTCCAATCACAGTGGACCGTTTGCCTTATCTTAAACGTGCGATTGAAGGACGCATGGATCAGGCCAAAAAATCAAAAGATAAAAAGGAAGGATCAGAGGATCTGCAGCAATAACACCACTCGTTTTGAATAGATGGAAATTTCAAAGAAGAAAACTGCGTATCCTATAAGTTCTGAACTGAAGGCTTATCTGATCAAGCATAGCCGCTACTTAGATACTATACCTAAAATATACAATGACCTTCATCGGTTCAGTGAGGCGATTCCTTATGAATCTCCTGATGGATCCGAAACGAATTGGCAGACCTTAATGTATCAGCCTGATGAAATGGCTGAACTCAGAACAAAGCTCACTAAAATCTATGCTGATCTTAAAATGGGCGGTGATTCAAACAAGACAAAGCATTTGGATGTTGAAAGAATAGATTTTGGTGTTTTTGGCAATTCTCGCCCCTTCAGAATCCGTATCATTAACCGTTACAATGATAACTTTGATCACTATTACGTTAAGGTAGCAGACGCGTCTAGACTCTATGGTCTGGAACTTGAGCATATTTTATCTCCGACTAGGATCAACTATCTTGTCAATGGTGGGACATTGATAGAAGAACACATTGCAGGTCTTCCTGGGAATGTATTTTTGCGAGACTGGTTACAGCGTGATGGACTTAACGAAGTCCGGGTAGCTAAAGAATTTGTGAAGTTCAACGAGCGTTGTTTTGTACGATTGCTCGGTGACATGAGGTCAGTCAATTATGTCGTTGATGTTACTCCCGACTTTGAAGAGGTTCAGTACAGGGTAAGGCCCATTGATTTTGACCAACAATCATACGAAGGCCGCCGTAAAATATATCTTGCACAGTTCTTTGCTGATAATTATCCGATCGTTGAAATGGTCATGAATTTATTAAATCAAGCAACTATCGAACAGTATCAGAAAGAGGAAAGAACACTCATTTCCCGAAGATACAAAAGTGCCGAACTTCGGATAGGGTCTCTTCTTAGAATAATGGCGGAAGAAAAACTTTCGTCTCCGGAAAAGGCTGAACAGCTCCGATCAGAGTTAGCCGAGCATTACAAATCCTCGGTATTTGATAAAGCATCCACGATGGGACAAATCGTGCATGCCCACATCGAATTTCTTTTGGATTTAAATTGAATTTTAGGAATGCCCTATAATTCAACCCTTTTTGGGAGTGGGACGGTGAGGCCATGCAGGACTTCCTGGAGGATCAGGCGCATGTGGGGTCTTGCCTAGTCCATAATCCTCCGACTGCATGTCCAATCCCTTGAACCAGTTCTTGTCTCTAATGAAACCATAAAAACTAGGAAAAAATGGATCCACATAATCGACATCGGCTTTCGCTGGTACTGTTAAACCTGTGAGATGGTATGTAGCATTGACGACAATACGACGGAGCCCCTCACTCACAAAATCGCATGAAGCGCCAGCAGTTGTGCAAAATGAATTGCCCTTAGTCTTTCCGTCAGGCGCAATGTATGGATGGAGCCATGCGAGCGCTTGCATAGGATCGTTTTTTCCTCCCGAAATATTTTCTGACTTTGGATCCAATGTTTTTGTAACCGCACCACGCAATAATATGGTATCTGCTTCGGTCAGGTTCCTTACGCCATAAACATCAGAAGGAGCAAAGACATCGGACACGCCATTGAGAACTGCATGGTCCTTGTTCTTTTTCTCAATGACTCCCCGCGCACCCTCTCTTTTATGTCCACCATGATGGCTGATCCATTGTTCACCGAGTACCTTTCGCCCGAATGCACCGAATCCAATTGCACCATTTCCCGTTCCAAACTTATTGCCACCATTAAAAGCATGCGTTGCGGTTCTGAATCCAATGACTGGTTTTCCGGCATTAAGAAATTTGGTAATATGTGCAGCTTCTTCGGCGTTAGGCTGACGGAACCTTGTTCCAATGATCATTAGGTCCGCACTATCAAGCGCTTTGAGTCCGCGAAGCCCCTTCTGGTTATTAGGATCAATATAATTATCAGTCCAAGAAAATATCACAGTGCAGTCAAATCCGTGCTTTTGAGAAAGAACTTTGCCAAGCATCGGACCAGATTCCTCGGAACGATATTCTTCGTCACCAGTCACAATAACGACGTGCTTTCCTTTGCCTGGGCCTGATTTGCCTTTGAGCACAAGAGTATCAGCGGCTGATGAAGTGGATATGGTAAAAAAAGCTGCGAGCGCAGCAGAGAGAGTTTTTCTGATCATGTTGTTAAAAGCTTAAATGTAATGATTCTGTATTATTGCAGTGTTGGTTCTTCAGAACAAAGATAAAACGCTGCAAAAGACCAGAATCAAACGTTCCTTTAGCAAAAAACTCTTTATTTTCACCGCTATTTATTCGGGACTTTAACTCTAGGGACTTTATTTTTCCGATATTTAAGGGTTAACTTGCTACGAACAATTTTATCATTTAAACCAAAACCATGAATTCAAACCTTAAACATCTTCGACAAATAGTAAGGATAGTACTTTTTCTGTTCCTTGCCGTTCCTTTTGCTGCAGCTCAGTTTTACGGTGATCCCCCAGATGACACACATCCTTGGGCCATCCATGATAATAACAGACCGCAGCCGCCTAGAGTCGAACCTGGTAAGGCTCCGGGTGGAGCACCTTCTGATGCGGTAATTCTTTTCGATGGATCTGCGGAGTCATTCAAAAATAATTGGACCCATGAAAATTCAAAACGCAAAAAGGATTGGAAAGTTCAGGACGGTGCACTCATATCTGTGGGTGGTGCTGGAACAATTAAATCAAAGGCAGAATTTGCTGACTGCCAATTACACGTTGAATGGTCCGCACCAACCAAAGTTGTCGGCAGCAGTCAGGGCCGCGGCAATAGTGGTGTATTTTTGATGGGTCAGACTGAGGTACAGGTCTTGGATAATTACAATAATCCAACTTACCCTGACGGGTTTGCGGGATCCATTTATGGAGTCATGCCTCCAATGGCTAATTCCTTGAATGCTCCAGGCAAGTGGCAGAGTTATGATATTATCTTTCGCCGGCCCATACTTAAGGACGGCAAGGTTCTCGATGATGGTTCCATTACGGTATTGATTAATGGTGTCGTTGTTCAGGATTCGACTCCTCTCGAAGGCGGCGGCGGTCATAGAGGACGGTCACGTCCCAAGGCCTTTCCCCTGAATGGACCACTTAAGTTACAGGATCACGGTAACCCTGTGAGATTTCGCAATATTTGGTACCGTAAGTTGCGTAGCAGACCTCTCGAAGGCGGAACGGACGGTAAACTTTCTCCCGATGCAACTAAGAAAAAGAGGGCAGAAATTGCTGCTAAGATTCGCAAGGATGCGGCAACTAAAAAAGGAAAAGAGAAGCTCTTAAGATTAATGGAATCTCTGTACTATGAGAACAACGCAGCAGCGCATGCTGAGGCCGAAAGACTTGGTGAGCAATTTGTCAAAGGGGTCGCAGAAAAACCAGACGGTCGTAAGGGCGATTTCATGCAGGTAAACAATGCATTAAAGTATCTGGTGAAGCACAAAATTTTGCCTGCCAATCATCCTGGCATTGGAACGATGAAAGCTGTCATTGAGGAGAACGGCTGGAACAAATGAAGGACTTCGACGAAGCCACTGTTCGTCTGAAACGTTGATTACCGGATAATGACCCGCAAACGGGCGAAGGTGCTTTTGCCGGCTGGAATGTGCCAAGTAAGCAAAGCATTACCATCACCATCAGACAAGGACCCGGCGAAAATTAGCCCATCGCTGGTCCAGTTTTTCATGTCCGGTGACCATTCGGCGATAATTTCCGCATCGTCGCTACCGAGAACCCGAGCACAACTTAGGATAGTCATACCATCGGCAACGGATATTATTGGAGAAGAAGCTAATGCGTAACCTAGCGGGTCTTCACCGAGAAATGGAATCATATCCGACGTGCCGGGGTTTCCTCCGGCCACCGCACTGGCTCGCCAGTTTACTGGGTTACCGTGATCCGGGTTCT
>JABGYE010000401.1:0-10044 GCA_018675395.1 Akkermansiaceae bacterium | reverse complement strand
AAGAATGGGGAAATTGACTTTGTAATCAATACAACAAGCGGAGACCGCAACCCCCGAGCAGATGAAGTCACTATTCGTAGTTCTGCTATTGCCAATGGAATACCGGTCATGACAAATCTAAGTGCTGCGAAAGCAAGCAGTATGGCTATTCGATCTTTGAAATCTTTGGATTTAAAAGTTAAAACACTCCAAGAATTTCATCTAGATTAATCAGCTCCTTATCGGATAGTAAGTACTTCGATCTACACATGATCAATGTCAGATCAAAAAAATCAGGCCTGAGAACCAGAAACTTTAATTATAAAGTCCTTACAATCTTAAAAGCGTTATTCTTTTTCAAAAAACCCTACAGAAAAGGGCCTCACCGAACCGTCAGGAAAAAGGACCAGCATCCCCTTTCCGTGATGATCACCAATTTCCACTAACCAGGGCTGATTGCTCCATCTATAAGCCGCTAACGCACTACTAGAACTGAATCGTGTAGGAACATAAGTTCCTTTGAGCTCCTCTTCATCTTTTGTTCTACTTAGTCTACGGTAAGTAGGACAAATCCATGTCTTCCTCGGTATATCATATTCATCTTCAAAGGTAGTGAACCAGAAATCCCAAATGCTTTCCTCATCTTTACTGTTTGGAGCCTGAGGGAAATGACCATTATCATTATTGTAGGCACTAAGAGCTGTGAATAAGCTTCTCATATTAGCGACACAGGCAGCTTGTTCAGCTTTGTTCCGGATCGTGCCGTTAAGGGCCAGAATCATTGATGCAAGTACAGCAATGATTGAAACAGATATTAAAAGCTCAATGATAGTGAACCCTTCGATGAAACTTTTTTTATCTTTCCTCATAAAATCAAACGGGCCGACATCCAAGAAAAGATGTCAGCCCGGATAAATTCTAATTGGTTAAATCCTTTACCCTTCTGCTGCAGCAACAGCCATAATCGTCTGCGATATCTGAGCACCAAAAACAGTAATAGCTACGATACGAGATTCCCCTGGCTCGACTGGGTCAGCAGCAGCTTCAGAAAATACCAAAATGCACTTACGGTCTGATCCGTTTCCTGGCTCACCAGTGATCGGGTTGACATCACCGCTACTCTGCCCAAAGAAACGCATAACGGGAGCTTTCTGAGTGATCTTACATTGGAAAGAGCCAGTCACTGAACCACCAGTTCCTGCTGCCTGAATAATTCCCACTACACCTTGTTCTGAAGTCGTGTCAGCGGTTCCAAAACATTGACCAATGTAAACGGATCCTTCATGAAAAATAACTGAAGCGTTTATTTGGGAAAAGACAGCAGTAGTATCATCAGTGAAACGAGCAAGGCCAACTCCGTTGACCATGTACATGACAGCTTGATAAGTTCCAGTAGTTGACAAGTTGTAGCTATTATTTGACCAAGGTCCACCGACCCAGGCAGATGCCGGTGAGCCGCTAATAACTAAAACTGAAGCGATGAGGGTTAAAATCTTCTTCATATGGTTCACTTTTTACAAAAAAAAGACACTTTATCAAGAAGAATCCTTCTATTTTATAGGTTTTTAGCATTTTCTCGGGTGAATTTATCAAGACATTCGCTGGATAGATAGGATTCTTATTCCATTATAGTGCATGGACTTCAGCCAATTTGCTGATTATCACATGCACACTCCACTTTGCCGCCACGCAAATGGAGAACCCATTGATTATGCAAAAATTGCTTTGGAAACTGGTCTTAGTGAGATCGGCTTCTCAGATCATAGCCCCGCCAAAGAAGATGATTTTGATGATTGGCGCATGCGACTATCAGAACTCCCTGAATATTTTCAATTGGTCCAAACTGCTAAGAAGGGAGTGCCTGAAATTTCAGTGAAGCTCGGACTTGAAATAGATTATTTTGAAAAAGGCCACGCATGGATCGAACAATTATCCTCCATGGCAGATTTCGATTACCTCATAGGTAGTGTACATTACATTGCTCCTGGATTTGATATTGATAATCCAAAATGGATAGGAAGATGGTCCGGCATTGCCGAAGTTGAGGAAATTTGGACATGCTATTGGAAAATATATACGAGTTGCGTGCGCAGTGGTCTTTTTGATCTCCTTGCTCATCCTGACTTACCAAAAAAGTTTGGACATAAACCAAATGGTGATCTTCGCCGTTACTATGAACCCGTGATCGAAGCAGCCCTTGAAACTAATACCGCAATAGAAATTAATACTTCCGGATGGCGGAAAGAATGTGCAGAGCAATACCCCGAACGTGATTTTCTGGAGATGATGGTCAGCGCAGGCATTCCAACATCAATTAGTTCGGACGCTCACTCTCCCCAAGAAGTAGGAATGAATTTTAAGGAAGCCGCATCCCTGGCCTCTGACATTGGGTTCACTCATACTGTCCGTTTTAATGATAGAACAAGGACCGAAATACCATTCAGTATTTAATAATAAATGAAACTGAAAGTCAGGGACCGCACCATTGATTTTTCACAGAAAATAATGGTAATGGGGATTATCAATATCAATGATGATTCATTTTCAGGAGATGGAACATTGGATCAGCAAAAAGCCATTAAAATGGCAAAGGATCATGTCGCTAATGGAGCAGATATTATCGACGTCGGAGCAGAAAGTGCTCGCACTAACCGTGGACCAATATCAATCGACGAAGAAATCGAAAGGCTCTACCCATTCATTGAGTCTTTTAATTCTATAGAGTGGAACGGGGAAACGGAAAAACCACTGCTATCAATAAATACATGGAGACCAGAAATAGTAGAAAAAATATTACCTCTTGGAGTTGATCTTTTGAACGATATCGGCGCACTACATTCCAATGAAAATGCAAAGTTATGTGCAGAACATCGGACAGCCCTTTTAATAATGCATAGTATCGGCCTCCCCAAAGAGCCTCATCTCGGAGAAAAATACGAAGATATAGTTGCAGAGGTGAACAGGTTCTTTGAAGAAAAAATTCGTGTTGCAGAATCAGTGGGACTCAATAGAGAGCGAATAGTATTGGATCCTGGAATCGACTTTGCCAAGGACCGCCAAGATAATCTTCTATTACTGAAACACCTCAATTCATTAACAATCCACCAAAGGCCACTCCTCGTACCCGTTTCAAGAAAAACGGTGATCGGTGATGTATTGAAAATCAAAGAACCTCAGAACCGAGATGCCGGTACCGTGGCATGCTCGGTCACAAGCATCTTGCAAGGAGCTTCTATCCTTAGAGTACATAATGTATCGGCCACTTCCAAAGCCGTTCGGACACTTGAACCTTTGCTAAAATAGCTTTTAAGCCCACCGATGAATTCGACTATCAAGTTGAAATATTTGCCCGGAAACTGAGGGCATCTGAGTGTGAATAAAAAGAACAAACGCTGCAACCGATTCCGGGGTATTTAAACTATTCAGTGCATGAGCGCTCAATACGTGATCCTTTACATTTTCTGGCACATCAGCAGTGAATTGAGTTTCAAGCCACCCTGGTAAAATACAATTGGATCTAACATTTCTCTTGCCCCCTTCCTGCGCCAGACTCTGCGTCAAACTAATGAGTCCAGCCTTTGATGCTGCATAGTTCGTTTGCCCAACTGGTCCCGAAATAGCTGAAAAAGATCCTATATTAATTATATGGCCACTGCGGTTCTTACATAAAAATTTTAATGCTAATTTTGAGCAGAGAAAGGCCCCTCGTAAATTAACTCTAATGACTTCGTCCCATTCTTCTTCAGAAATATTTAAGAATAATGAATCCTTCTTTGTCCCTGCATTATTAATAAGTAAATCGAGATCGCTCGTTATATTTTCATTAAAAAAATTCTTAACAGAACCTTCATCACTAACATCCATTTGAGAACGGCAAGGGCTGAGCACCTTAAAGCCTGATGAAATTAATTGTTCCGAAATTATTTTAGCAAGGGCTCCTTCCCCGCCTGTTATCAATGCCAAAGGTTTTGTGCAATCTGACATCTAAATATGATGCGAGCATTTGTTGATCATTCCTACCGTTCTTCTTTTAGTTTTGGCATTCTTGCACCTGAAGATTTTATCCATTCACTCAAATCCTCAGACAATTCCGCACGCTTGGCAGATTGATCAGATCCAATATCAGTCGTCTCAGATATGTCTTTGGCAATATTAAACATTTCTTCTGATCCATCTTCATGCCATCGAATCAATTTATAATTTCCTTTTCTAATAGCAGACGATGGTCGGTTTGCCGAACCATGATAATGAGGGAAATGCCAAAATAATGCCCTGTTCCGCAATTCCCCATCCCTGAAAAAGGTGTTTAAATCTAGCCCATCCTGATGCTGTGAAGGGTCTAATTTAATTCCTGCGGCAGTCAATATTGTAGGATAAAAATCACTACTAATGATCGGCACATCAGTCGTGATCCCTTCATTAATAATGCCAGGCCAAGCCAGTATTGCTGGCACTCGAATGCCTCCCTCATAGAGCCATCCCTTGCCCGCTCTTAGGGGCAGGCAAGATGTTGGAGCAGCGCGCCGATTATTCTGCAAAGTAGACAGCCCTCCATTGTCCGAAGTGAAAATTATCAAAGTATTATCTTTAATTTTAAGCTGTTCCAGTTTTCCAAGGATCTTACCTATGCTCCGATCCACACTCTCAACCATCGCTGCATAATCGGGATTGTTCTGAGTCATGCGCGTACTTCCATACCTCTCCTTTTTTATACTAACTTTTGAAGGCAGCCCGATATCCCTCATCCGATCTTTATACCTAATGGTATCATTCTTACGGGCCTGTATCGGTGTGTGAACTGAATAATGCGCCAACATTAAAAGAAAAGGGACGTCTTTCTTTTTCTCAATATATTTAGATGCTTCCTCCGCCAATAAATCAGTGAGGTATGAATCCTTATTAACTAAATCAAAGTCAGGAACATCGCTCGGTGATAGGACCGACTTCGGTTTTCCCTTGTTTCTTTTGAATGGATAATAATACGAACCTGGTGACCCTGCTCGATTAACGCCCCGGTGATAATCAAAACCGTGCAAGCTTGGATGGTCTTGGTCGTCTGCACCTAAATGCCATTTACCAAAATATGCTGTTGCGTAACCAGATCTCTTTAGAGATTCGGCGAAGGTTACTTCATTTTGAGGCAAAGCCTCTACGTTTTTTGGAGTCACTAAAACATTAAATTTCTGGCTCGCTCCAATCCAATCCGTAATACCCAACCGAGCTGGATTCTTTCCGGTCATTATTGCAGACCTGGTAGGAGAGCAGACCGGAGAAGCGGAATATGCTTGGGTAAACCGAACACCCCTAGCCGCTAATTGATCTATATTAGGAGTTAAATGATACTTACTCCCATAGCATCCCAAATCACTCCATCCGAGATCATCAATGAAAAAGAAAATGATATTAGGACGCTCCTCAGCTGCAAGAGTCGCTTGTAAACTGCTAAAAGTAAGAAGTAAGGCCGAAAAAACAGCCAGAAAATGGGACATCAATTGCCCTCCAACATTAATTCTTAATAATTCCAGCCTTTTTGAGTGTGGCATATGCCCCATTCTTAGCAACCGTCTTCAAAGCCCTAGCAGTAAGCTTCACCTTTACATATTTATTGAGTTCTGGAACCCAAATGCGCTTTTTCCTTAAGTTCGGGGAAACATCACGTTTGATAACCTTAGTCACATGACGGCCGATTCCACCTTTTTTCTTAGCTAAACCACTACGATGGATTTTTCCTCCGCGACGAACGCGCGCTCCTGTTATTTCGCAAACTTTAGCCATAATTCTACTCCAGTCTATTACTTGGGGGGCGGTCATATTAGATGATATAAGCCTTTGGTCAAGAATTATTGGGTATTTTGATGTCTGTATAGCTTGATTTACTATTCCTGACAGATTAGGCATTTTCTCAATGCATGACTTTCATTATCACGAGGGAACCCTTCATTGTGAAGGTGTCAATCTAGCGGATCTAGCAATTCAGCACGGCACTCCATTATATGTATATTCAGCAAATACCATTCTGGAACACTATCGTCGACTAAGTTCTGCACTAAGTGATTTGGATCACCAGATAGCATTTGCAGTTAAAGCTAATTCCAATTTATCGATATTAAAGCTACTTAACGATGAAGGCGCCGACTTCGATATTGTTTCCGGAGGTGAACTTTTCCGTGTAATAAAGGCCGGTGGCACAGCAAAAAAATGCACCTTTGCCGGGGTAGGAAAAACACGTGAGGAAATAGAATATTCACTGAAAGAGGGCATTCATTGTTTCAATGTTGAAAGTGAGGCGGAATTAAGATTCATAAACCAGGTGTCAAGTGAGCTTAATGTGATTGCCCCAGTCGCAATTCGGGTGAATCCAAACGTAGACGCAAAAACACACAAATATATTTCAACAGGCAAAAGTGAAAATAAGTTCGGGATAGATTTTGAATTCATTGAGGGCCTTTATGAAACAGCTTCTAAAGAATTGAATAATCTAGAATTGCGTGGCCTCCAAATGCACATCGGATCTCAATTATCCGAAGTCAAACCTTTCGTTGAGGCCGTGCAAAGAGTGGCTCCCCTTGCACAAAAACTAAAACAAAAACATGACATCAAATTCTTCAGCATTGGCGGAGGAATTGGAATCGTATATGAAGACGCACTCGCAAGCGGAAAGGATAGCTGGTGGCAGGAAAAGGATCAGAACAAAACGCCTCTTACAATCGAAGAATATGCCTCCGAAATCGTGCCTATTCTAGCTCCTTTGGGACTAAAGATAATGCTCGAGCCAGGGCGATTAATTGTCGGAAACGCAGGTATTCTTATAAGTAAAATTCTATATAAAAAGGTCGGCACAGCGAAAACTTTCGCCATAGCCGATGCGGGAATGGGTGATCTGATACGCCCTGCACTGTACCAAGGACACCACGACATTGTTCCAATTCAAAATAAATCAAATGAAAATGAAACCGTCGATATTGTAGGACCCATATGTGAAAGCGGAGACTTCTTTGCTCAGGACCGAGAACTACCAAAGCTAGAAGAGGGTGATCTGATCGGAATGCTAAGTTCTGGAGCTTACGGATTTGTAATGGCATCAAATTATAATTCCAGAACATTGCCTGCAGAGGTACTAGTTTCTGACAGAACTCACAAACTGATAAGAAAGAGACAGACTTACGAAGATCTGGTTAATGGTGAAGATCTGTAATTCATCAGAATAAAGAAGAATAATATCTCATCAATGAGTTGGTTTTATCATAATAAGATAATCTTAGTCTTAGCTTTGATTCTGGTTGCTATTTTATCTAGCACAGAAAAATCTTCAGCGATATTCGGCCGCAACCTCAAAAAATCTAAAGTAACAACACGTAAGAGTCCGGGCGAATTCATTATTGTGAGTGGAGGAACCGCGCTAAGGAAATGGGAAAACTTAAGAAAAGAAAAGTATCAACATGACCGCTGGTGGGGAAATTTCATTCGCCCCGCACGCGCACGGATCCAAGAACTACAAAATGAATATGGTGATCAATGTGAAATTACATGGTTAGTCTATAAACCAAGTTATGAGTCGCGTTCAAATGAAGACGGTAAACCTCTAATTTCCTGGATCGAATCTGTAAGGGATAAATACAAGATACGCTTACTTTGGATAACTGAAGGCAAAGATATTATAAACTACATAAACAATGGTAAAGACCGGTCCCAAATAAAAATATCTGGATTTGAATATTATGGGCATTCAAACAGGCACGCTTTCTTAATTGACTATAGTAATAGAATAATAGGTGTGAGCAGTGTATGGTTACACGAAGAAGAATTAACAGAAATTAATCGCTCCTCATTTTTACGAAAATCCAAGTGCATTAGTTATGGATGCAACACTGGAGAAAGTATGTCAAAAAAATGGCGTAAAGCCACAGGAGTTTCTATGCGTGCCGCTATCGGAAAAACTGATTACACCAACCCTTTAAAACCAACTGTAGTTCCGCCAGGTTACTGGAACGATTCGAAATCAATATTCAAAAGGAAAAAGTAAAAATTTTGCGTGCCTAAAAACGATCACAAATTATAATAATTGCTAACAATAGATATCATCGATTTCTTTTAATTAAGTGAAATTTCAAGAATTAAAATTACTTTACGAATTGCCTTTTTTTGATCTTCTTACCAAGTCAAGAAGTGTTCATGAATTAAACTGGCCTAAAAATGAAATACAACTATGTACTTTGTTATCCATAAAGACCGGAGGCTGTAGCGAAGACTGTTCTTACTGCGCACAAAGTGCACGTTATAAAAGTGGAGTAGATGCTGAAAGATTAATGCCTAAATGCGATATATTGGATCGCGCAAAAGCTGCCAAAGAAAACGGATCGACTAGATTCTGTATGGGAGCTGCCTGGAAAAATGTCAAAACTAATACCAAACGTTTTGATGAGGTTCTTGAAATTATTAAGGACGTATCAGAGCTCGGAATGGAAGTTTGTACAACGCTTGGAGAATTGGGACCAGAAGAAGCGAAAAAACTAAAAGAAGCCGGAGTAACAGCTTACAATCACAACATTGATACTTCACCAGAACACTACCCAAACATTGTGACAACTCACTCTTTTGAAGATCGATTGAAAACCATTCGTAACGTACAAGATGCTGGAATGTCTGTTTGTTGCGGTGGAATCTTAGGTCTAGGAGAGACAGTTGATGATAGACTCAGAATGCTAGAAATTTTATCAAACTTCAACCCTTCCCCAGAAAGCATCCCCATAAATAAGCTAATGCCAATGCCTGGAACGCCTCTAGAAGGGGCCGAACCTGTGGACACGTTTGCAGTTGCTCGCACTATTGCATGTGCGCGAATTGCGGTACCTAAAGCTAAAATAAGATTATCGGCTGGCCGTTCAGCGTTAAGTGAAGAAGCTCAAACCCTCTGTTTTTTTGCAGGAGCTAATTCAATATTCTACGGAGATAAATTATTAACCGCAACTAATCCCCAAACTGTTCAGGACATGAAGTTGTTACAAAAACTAGGGATGAGTCCTCAAGAACCGAATCCTGAACTCAAAGCACCTGGAGCAAGTTCCGAAAAACCACTAGCTCCACAAATCGCATAGCTGCAAAAAGTTTTCAGCACACATGAAAATGCAAGGACGGTTAACTCTCATAACTTCCCTAGTTTTTCTATCAGTCCTCGTCTTAGAAAAAGCAAAAGGTCAAGGAAACACACCGCGCACCTACGCTCCCACTCAACCTCGATCCAAATCTCCCCCATATCCATGGCACAGAAATATCACTTCTACCATATTTTGGGTAGGAGAACGCGCGACCGCCAATAACCCACGACACAATATTGCAAGTTCTTGGGACACCGAATGGATGAAAAACTATGGTGGCTATGATGACCCTAATCCAGCTAACCGGACGAGAGATTATAGGCCTAAGAAATTCATTCCTAAACTCAATCCATTTTATATTGCTCTGCCATACAATGATCGGATTAACTACAAAAAAACCAAACAAAGCGCTAAACGTGTAATCCCTTGGTTCAGTCGAACATTTAAAAAAGAAGGTCAGAGCGTATGCAATGGAAGGTGGATAGCTATCCATTACAAAGGAAAAATCTGTTGTGCTCAATGGGCCGATGTTGGTCCTTTTGGAACTGATGACTGGGCCTATGTTTTCGGGAGATCACAACCCAAAAACCGTAAAAATAACAAAGCCGGGATTGATCTGTCACCTGCCGTGCGTGATTATCTTGGAGTAACGGGAATAGATAATAAATGTGATTGGCGATTTGCTGAATTGCATGAGATTCCATATGGGCCATGGAGAAAATTCGGAGCAAATAATCCATTCGTTAATGCCAGAACGACCCCACCTAAAATCAATAAAAAGGAAATAGAAGCCTTAAAAAGAGCCCGCGAAGCCTGGCTCAGACGATCTGGGCGGTAATTCTCACTCAAGAAAAGGGGGGCCGCAAAACAAAAAACCCGGATCAATATTGACCCGGGTTTTTTGTTTTAACCGGCACGAGCCTAAACGCACGCCGGTTTTTTCATAAAGAAAAATGGCTATATATTTGTT
>JABGYE010000396.1:0-4850 GCA_018675395.1 Akkermansiaceae bacterium | reverse complement strand
TACCAGGTTTAATTTTTCCGGGCCACCGAGCCACTAAAGGAACTCGAATTCCGCCCTCATAGAGATCACGTTTGTGTCCTTTTAAAGGCCCATTTGAGTTAAAAAAATCAGGCATGTGGCCACCTTCCCTATGAGGCCCATTATCCGAGCTGAGCATTACTAGAGTATCTTGATCTAATTCAAGCTCTTTAAGTATTTCTAGTATCTGACCAACTCCCTCATCAAGCTTAGTCATCATTCCTGCAAACATAGCGGCAGGGTTCTTAACTGTTGGCCCGGAATATTTTCCGACCTTGTCTTTGAATTGAGGAAACTTTTTTCTGAAAGGGGCAGCATATTTTTCAGGCACGTGCATTGAGGCATGTGGAATAGCTACTGGTAAGAAGCAAAAGAAAGGACCGTCCTGATAGGATCTAATAAATTTAAGGGCTTCTTCCATGATTAGATCATGTGAGTAGGTTTTGCCATCAAGACTTATTTGTTTTTCATTATCAAATAACCATTTGGGATAATAGGTGTGTGCGTTCCTCTGGCAATTATAACCAAAGAAACGATCAAATCCTTGATTCTCGGGGGCCCCCTCAGAGCCTGGATTGCCTAGGCCCCATTTTCCAAAGGCTCCGGTCTGGTAACCTTTTTCTTTCAACGCTTCGGCAAGAGTGAAAGTGGATCCCGGAATCGGGTGTTGGCCGATTGGTTTAATCTCTTTATTTCCTCGGACCGGAGTGTGCCCAGTGTGCAGTCCTGTCATTAAAACTGATCTGGTCGGAGCACAAACTGTTGATCCAGAATAGTGCTGAGTGAACTTAATTCCTTCCTCGGCAAGGCGGTCAATGTTCGGGGTTTTGAAATGTTTTTGCCCATAGCAGGAAAGGTCTCCGTATCCCGCATCATCCAGTAAAATGTATATGATGTTAGGCTTTGATCTTGTTGCTCCCTGCAAAGAAGTAACAAATCCGAATATGCTGAGGAAAAGGATTAGTTTCATAGGTGAAATGATATCGGGCTCTACATAATATGCATTATTAGCATGAGATCTTACTTCGATATTTTGTATTCTATCTGATGATATTGATTAACTTCAGGTCTCTGGATTGTCTGAATTTGTCCTGTCGGCCATCGTATCTGGATCTCGGAGATATCTTTAATTTTTCCAAGTCCAAAATGGGCAATTGCTGGCCCTTGTGATGTGAATCCATCACCGGTAACGATCGTTTTGCTCCATTCCCTCTCCTTAGATTTCATTGATACGACTGTTCCGATAGGAGACACTTTCGGGCTGTTTTTTATTTTTATTCCTACCCATGAATGTTGTGAGTTCCCATGATTACTATACATATGCATTCGTTGTTTCATGGTTGATGATTGGTATTCAATTACTATTAAATCTTGCGTTCCATTTTCATCGAGGTCGGCCGCAATAGTAGCTCTTGAATCGTATTCGAATGCAGTGCCCATAAGGAAACTTGCATTAAGAAACCCTTTGTTTGGGAGGTTGATGAACATGGCATTGTGCTCGAATCCGTTCCACGAAAAATCGCGGCCCAGTCCAGATAAGAGTTCAGTTTTAAATAAACTGTCAATGACTTCATTTGGTTTTGAGTTCCCCGTGTAGAGGTCATGGCACCAGAACCGAGTGCAGTAGTCTTTCGCTGATTTGCCACTGATATGCCCATTAGCAACATAAAGGTCAGTGTCTCCATCAAGGTCAAAGTCCGCAGCCGCACAGCCCCATGACCAGCCGGAACGAGCGGCTCCTGCAGTGAATGATGGTTGAGATAATGCCCCTTCCTTGTTCCTAACATAAAGCCTGTTACCGAATGTCATGGGGGCACGCATTTCTGAATACTTTTCATATCCTGGCTTTGAAATGCCGAGCCCGTCTAGTCTCCTTGCCGTAGTTGAGCTCATGCCTACCAAGCACAGGTCCTCAATTCCATCGCTGTTCCAATCTCCAAAAGTGTGAGACATTCCAAAGGCATGTCGTTCCTTTCCGAGTTGGTCCGTGACGTCGGAAAAATTACCTTTCCCATCGTTAAGGTATAAGTCTAAACCAGAAAAGTCAGCGACAACGATTAGGTCAAGATCTTGATCAAAGTCTAGGTCAATTAAAGAAGCGCTGAAGGTGCGTCTGTTGCTTTTTCCGGAGAGGCCTGAACTATTAGTTATGTTTACGAATGTGCCATTCCCTTCATTGCGAAGTAAATAGTCTGGGTATCCGTCATTTGCATTGTAATATGGGGTAGGCATTGACCCTCCAAGGTAGGGTGCTTTCCATTGTCCGATGAAAAGATCAAGGTCGCCGTCGCCGTCAATGTCTCCTGCACTGATTGTATGTAATCCTTCAAGTGGCGGAATATTAAATTTGTAAGGACTGTCTATGAATTGTCCTCCCTCTGATCCAGGAAAGAATAATAATGATCCGTTCTCCGAATTGCCGCCAATATAATCGATGAGGCCGTCACCATTCAGATCGGCCAGTAGTCCTGCTTCTGATGGTCGATTGATACCCTTCTTTAAGAAATCCCTTTTTGTGTATTTACCGTTCCCTTCGTTTTTGTAGACTAGATTACAGCCTGCTGTAACTATTTCAGATAGTCCGTCGCCGTCTAAGTCTCGAACTAGTAGCGGGCTGAATCTTGGGAACCAACCAGGGGCTTCAGTTCCCGGGTCCGCATTCATGATTTCAGTGAACATTGGGTTCCCTTTGCGGGCTATTATTTCTAGTCCAGTCGTATCGATGAGGCTTGGGATTGGTTGGCCTTCTTTATTTTTCGCCCATGTTACTTTGAGTTTTCCGCGGACAATGATTCGCTGTTCATTGCTATTGAAGAGGCAATGCAATTCGCAGGAAATTATGGAACGAGCCGGTGAGCTGTTTGATGTTGGCTGGAAACTAGTGTGATGCCATTCGCTCTGTTTAAGCTTTAATCCTTTTTCAGAGAGATCATTGAGGAGTTGTCTAAATTCAGTGACATTAAGCTCTTTTTTTGTGCCGTTCAGTGAAACGAACTTGATTCCTGAAACTCCCCACTCTGGTGAAGGGTTCGGGACCGGTTCACCTAGGATAATGTTATCGAAGGGGAAATTATTGAGGACCTTATAAGGGTCATCATTTCTTAATTCATCCCATAAACGGATAAATACCGCTTCATGACGAACCGCTTGTGTTTCATCTGCAAAAACAGTCTGATCGAGCTCTTTTCTTTTGGTTTTTAATTCCTCGAGGCTATCAGCACCGATGGGTTGTTTTGTGCAACCCATTGATGTGATTAGAGTAATAATAGCTAAGAGAGCAATTCGGCTCATTAATCAATGATTCGCACCCGGTAGAATAAGCTCTTCTGCTCGCCAAATCCTGATATATCAACGAAAGTGGCTTTTCCTTTTGATCCGACCACATTATCATCAATTTCCTGCCACAACTCACAGTCTTCCGAGACATCCACTGCATAGATGATGTTCGGTCTTGCATTGAAAGTTAATGTGACCTGACCATCCTCATCACGTTCTACGTCTGTGATAGTAAAAAGGGCAGGAGGGGTGATTAAGTCAATTGCTAGATTTCCATCGTAGAGAGCTTGAATCTCTGCGATATCAAGTGGGCGGTTGTAAATTGCAAAGTCATCAATTCTTCCTGCCATACTGTTATTAAAGTTATTTCCTTCTGCACCGATTGTAATGATACCATTGAATGGATCCAGTGGCTCGGCTCCTCCTTGTTCGGCTCGGAGTTCGCCGTCGACCCAGATTTCCATGTTTCCGTCCTCATCGCGTTGGAACACGAAGTGCTGCCACTGATTGAGTTGAACTAATCCTCCGACAGTGAGCCGTTGAGGAGCTCCACAGCAACCTGACTGGTCGAAGTAGATCGTTCCATTGCCCCAGGGAGTGTGAGCCTGAAAGCCGCGTTCATTTGCGCCTGCAGCAGGTGCATGAATCCAGAATGCACTAGTGTTACCAACCTGTGTGGTGTTTTGCCAGAAAGTGACTGACATTTCGTTAGTTTCAACAGCCTCATCAAAGTGTGAGCCTTCTGGTGTTACGGCAGCTGAACGATCATTGACGACGCCAAGCTCTAACGCATAGTCGCCAGCAGCTCCACTAAAACCACCTCCATCATCTGAATACTTGGCAGGTCCTGTAAAATCTACAGCAGGTGAGTTACCAGACACATCCGTTGCTGATTGCGGGTCTGATGGATCATTAAAGTCCCAATAAGCGAGGAGTTTTATTTCTGGTTTTGGTGGGATGCTGTTTGGATCGTTTGGATCCGACAAGGAATCAATTGATTCCTTTGAATCTGTGTAACCGTCTCCATCCGTATCTGCCTCCAAAGGATCGGTTCCAGTATTATTAACGCTTACGAAGACTCCGGTATTGGTTTCTACCCCATCCAAGAGCCCATCCCTGTCTGTGTCAGGGCTTCGTGGATTTGTTTTCGTATCCACCAATTCCTGTTTATCACTTAAACCATCCTCGTCAGTGTCTGCCGTATCGGGCTTGGTCCTCGCCTCGAACTCTTCAATGTTCGTTAGACCGTCCTCATCATCGTCCCCTTCAGGATCATCGACTCCGTACTTCTCTTCCCAGGCGTCAGGTAAACCGTCACCGTCCGCGTCTTCTTCAGGGAATCCAGTCACATTGTCCGTGAAGTAGCGTTTCTCCCACCAGTCGGGAAGTCCGTCTCCATCCCAGTCAAGCAACCCGCCACCTGTGTCCAGTGTGAAGAGGTTGGATAATGCAAAGAACGGTCCCTTCCAGTCATCGACCTTTGGATTCCATCCCATGTTGTATTCATCGTAGTTCCGAAGCCCATCACCGTCTGGGTCCAGCAGGGAGTCTTCTAG
>JABGYE010000305.1:0-2588 GCA_018675395.1 Akkermansiaceae bacterium | reverse complement strand
CATTATGAAGTCATAGGTCCCTGTGGGGGACCAGCCAGTTGTGGACCAAGTCGATTTATCTGACCAGTAATGGGAACCTTTTAAAATATTGAAATTTAAATCACCTGAGCCGTAAAGGTTTCCGCTAAATGTGTAGCTGTGTTCTGAATTTATAATGATTTTTGAAACTGAATTTCGAGTTTCCGAGTGGTCAACCATTCCCTCTATCGTCACTGGACCAGTGAGAATATCAGGAAAATCAACGATTGCCTCATTTGTCGATTTTTTGACATTTTGCCAAGCCATCACGGGCACACTTGTGTCAGAGGATGAGGCAGGTAATAGGTCATCACATATGGCTTCAGTGGCATATGAGTAAGCGAGGTGAGAAGCTTTAGGCTTATAAGGACGAATCTTAAGTGGTCTTAGATAAGGAATTGCTTCACCTTCATTGCTTCCGGCGTAAGTAGGAACTTTATCCATCTTGTTTCTCAATGCCGCTTCCAGCGTTAATAGGGCTAAAGGTTCAGCTGAACAAAGATTGGCTGTTCGGTGCAGTGAACTCGGAGTGAATAATCCCTGTTTGTGTCTAAAATGTTTCTTGAAGGCGTTGTTGGCAATGACGCTTCCTAGATCTAGATAGTTTTTGTTTTTAGTGGCTTGAAAAAGTTCCACTAAAGGAAAAAGGAGAAGGGCGTTCGAGGTATCGGTTGTCAGATTAAGTTTAGTATTTTTACCACCAGGGTCACCTATGTCACCTAGTTCATTGCCTCTGATCATTGATTTCAAAGTTTCCCATATTGTGTTGTCCTTACTTTGTTTGTAACAAATCGCATACGCGATAATTGTATTGGGATCCGGTGACCATGGTTGCCAAGCTGCCGAAGAGGGTTCTCCTGATTTGGCTTTGTTTTGTTTCTCTCGCTCGGCCAGATCGGTTCCATCCATGAGAAGATTTTTAAGGAGGTTTTCTTTTGGAATATACGCATATTTTGCATATGCCTTTAGGTGATTCAGCATTGATTCACGATAATATTGGCCATCCTTGCCAAGATCTTCACCGATACGAAGCATTGCCACTCCGCCATTTCCAAGTAGTCCCGCGGATCCACGGGTTATCAATGCGTATTCTGGCACTGGTTCATCTGCTGAACCAAATTCGCGTAACGATGTATGGTGCCATGGAGGTAGTCCTGTTTCTGGGTGTGAGCTGTCAGAGTAACGCGCATAAAGCCGCTTAGCCCAAAACAAAGGTTTTTTATTTTTACTTAGCGAACCGAGTTGAGCTCCAGCATAAATTATGTCAGACCCCGAATCGAAAAAAGTAAGATTCCCTTTTACGATTCCAATGACTGGTTTGGTGATGGGCTGATTCCATAAAGTATCTTCATTTAGCTCTTTAACATAGCTGCCATGTCGAGTAAAATTCATGAATCCCCAGTCTTGAATGTGCGAACTCCAATGAGCGGCTAGCATTCGGCGCGTTGCGACTGGATCAGTCTCCCAAAAGATCGGATAGTACGGGTAGTCTCTCTTCATCTCGTGTCCACTCCTCCCGGCTGGCCAATCATTACCATCGTAGCGATCAGTGTTTAAGTTGACCCATCGGTGATGCCCCATTTGGAGTAGTCCATTAGGGACTTGGTAGTTTTCAAAGTAATAGCGAATGCATTCTTTGTATGCATCCTTATACTTTGAGTCCTTAGTCAGTTCGCTGATTCCTACTAGGAAACGCATCAAGTTGCCTTGGTAAGCAAGATTCGAAGAGATGACAGGCTGGAAAGACTGCTTTGATCTTGGTCCTGGTCCGCCGAGCCGATGAATGTACATTTTTTCGGGGGCTTTGAGTGTGTTAACTTCCAGATAGTCTGAAAATAATGGAGTATTTCCCCCCCCGTAAGTGTCTCGACCATGCTTGATTAAAGTATTGGCAAATTGTGTGAGGCCTTGAATTATCTCTGTATTTTTGTCTGCTCCACTCAGATCCATTGGAGCACTGTGATTGACTAGAAATACTATCAAGATTGAGTTGGATAGGGATTTTAAATTACCAAATAATAGCTTGAGTCTGGTCATAGATGATAGGGGAGACATGTTTGCTGATGTAACCACTAATTACTTGGCCTTGTCAATGGCACTAGCGAAGCCCTAATATTTGTTTATAAGGATTATAAAAAGCTGTGTTTGTAAGTGATTCGATTTGGCCTGACAACTTACAAATTTGGACATAAGATAAATTTAGTTTAACAGCTCAAAAAACTATGGGTCAAAAAATGGCATTTTTCTTAATCTGGCAGGCCATCGCAATGCTGGTAATTTCCCTTGGCTTCGCGGCTCCGCCGACTTCGCGAGAGATGCCGGATCTAATAAATGAGAAGATTGATTTTGCTGCCGATATTAAGCCAATCCTACAAAAGAACTGCACTAAGTGTCATTCTAATGGAAAAAGCAAGGGAGGCTTCAGTATTGATCATGTGCATTCTGTCGAGGCTGGAGGAGATAGTGGTCCGGCAATCGTTAAGGGAAAGGGTTCAGCTAGTTTGCTAGTTAAGTTGTTGCTGAGCAATGATTCAGATGAGTTTATGCCGCCTAAGGGTGATCGTTTACCT
>JABGYE010000304.1:0-2253 GCA_018675395.1 Akkermansiaceae bacterium | reverse complement strand
TGAGCGCAACAATGAGTGGTCTGGGTTTTTGGATCCAAAAGAAAAAAGAAGAAGTTAAAAACTTCGGCCAGGTTCTGATCGCTGGCGGATTTGCAGGGACTTATTTTACCACTTACGCGGCCCACATCTTCGAACCGGTTAAGATCATTCAAGACCCTACACTTGCCCTAGCCCTACTCTTTTCACTAGGTGCATTAATAGTTTGGTTTGCCGAAAAATTAAAATCAGAAACGATTGCCCTATTCGCCATTGGGGCCTCCTATTACGCTACCTACGTTCCGCTCATCCATTCAGGTGAAATTTCACCATGGGTAATCCTTGCCTCAAATCTAATCCTCGCAATATCTTCGGTCATTTTCATGCTGCGCAACCAGTGGTTCAGGATGCCCGCGCTGAGCATGTTCGCATCCTATTGTGGGTTTTTCATCTGGAGAGCAATGGCTGAAGATCCCGGACTCTTCATAGTGGCATTATTCACCTGCTCCTTGTGGATCGTATTCACCCTAGCTGCACTCCTCTCCCGTGACAATGGATTCAAGGACAATGAACGGGCAACTTTCATTACCCTCAATAACGGTGCCCTTTTCGGACTCATGAGCTGGGACCTACTAAAAAATGCAGAGCCCCATTACTGGATCCTTCCACTCTCCATAGGAGTGCTTCTTATTGGCTGTGCTTTTTTTGTATCAAAAGCATTAAAAGAACATTCTCTAACGAAGAACTGTTATCTGATTCAGGGACTGACCCTAATCACATTGGGACTAATGCTCACAAAACAATCCGAATCGATAAAGGGACCCATCCTTGCTGCAGAAAGCGTAATCCTACTCTTCGGCGCAATACGCCTCAAGAGCTTGATTGTGCGATACGCCTCAGTCGCCGCTGCGGCAGTTGCTGTTATATTTGGGTATATTTCTATAGCAAATGACGCTGGGGATTCACTATACAGCTGCCTGAGCATTGGAGGATTCCTGCTCTTTAATGCATACCTGACCAGTAAAAGAGTCGAACAGGATAAGGAAAGTCTTTTGAGACCCATTGTCAGTTACTTCACGGCCTCAGCATTGGCGATCTCAATCACTGCGTTCCTGATTCAAGCAGATTATTCTTTAATGACTGGATCAATCCTGATCGCCACCTCTGTCATATTTTGCGCTTCTGTTTATCATCTACGAGTACGAGAATTTGTTCATCTCGGTCAAATACCCGCCATTTTTGGAGCACTTCATACTTTTGAAATTCTTTTAAACACCGAAGGGTTCGGCTTAGGACCTTTGATCTTATTGCTATTAACTCTAGGCCTTGCCCACTGGTGGAGATTACAAAAAGATAAGTTCATTAAAGAAGCCAATCCAAATGAAAAACAGGCTAATGGAATTTCACTTTTTTATGAAATAATCTACTCAGCAATAATTATATCACAGCTCTTAATTTGGCTCGTAGCTAATCACCAATTCAGTGCAGACTGGCTCTGGATAGGCTCTGTTGCCGCAGCAGCAATCACCGCGTACTCCGCAATTACTAGAGCTAAATTCATCGGAATATTCTCGCAAATATTTCTACTCATTGCTTGTGGAATTCAGATTAGCATATGCATCAATGGCACTGAAGCCTCAGCCAGCATGGCATTGATCCCAATAGGAACAATGTTAGGAACCAACCTAATAATTCCAAATATTGCAAAAAGACTCGGAAGTGTTGCATCCATCAAGCGTACCTTTGACTTGATTCAATGCGGATACCGATTAGCCGCTTCGGGACTTCTAATACTATGGATTTACCGTTTCGTTCAAGAAGACATCCAATTATGGCTTAGCGTGTTTTTAAGTTTTGCTTGTATCAGTGCCAGCAAATGGAGACCAGCGACTGAATGGGGCTGGGTGGCATTGGCCTTTTCCTTGTCGGGCATTATGTATATCCAAAACGTCCCATCCGAATATCAAGTTCCTGTGAGCATGATCATTGCAGCAGCATTCTTCTTCTCATCCCGTTCATTTTCCGGAAAAGAATCACTCATCGCATCCATCGCCTACCTATCTGTAGGATACATTTTTCTGGCAATAGAACTAATGGAAGGGAAGTCAATGTTGCCAAGCATGGCTGGAGTTCTTTTCTTGCTAACAGTTCAGCAAATCACAAGACGCACTGGAGGTAAAATAGCAATTCCTAACGAGGCTCATGTTTCATTAATCATTTCAGGGGCCATTGCCCTTTTCTGGTGGTCAACTGTTAAGGCAGGCGAAGGCACAGAGG
>JABGYE010000257.1:0-4731 GCA_018675395.1 Akkermansiaceae bacterium | reverse complement strand
CCTTACTGTTTCCTCGGATCATGGTTCCTCCATAACGAGCAGGAAGAAATGCTGAAGACCAGGCCCCAGATCCTCCGTGACTACTGGGAGGATTAATTGTTATAAATCCTGGGAGATTATTATTTTCGCTTCCAAGGCCATAATTGATCCAAGATCCCATAGATGGACGAGTGAAGGTGTCTGATCCTGTGTGAAGTTCAAGAAGCGCTCCGCCGTGCCGGGAATTTGAACAATGCATTGAATTTAAAAAACAGAGATCATCCGAAATGGATGAAATATTAGGTAGGAGTTCGCTCACCCATGCTCCGCTCTGACCGTATTGTTTAAAGTCCCATGGAGAGGCCAAAAGGTTGCCAGTCTTGGATGATGCAATGCGTGGTTTATCGTAGGGTAAAGGTTTACCATTATTTTTCTTGAGAGACTCTTTTGGATCAAATAAATCCAGGGTCGAAGGGCCTCCGTGCATGAAAAGAAAAATGACTCTTTTAGCTTTAGCCAGACTAGGAGAGAGTTGCGTTGATGAGGATTCAGTTGTCAGCATTGCGTTCAATGCGAGTGATCCAAAACCAATGCCACTTCCCTTGAGCATATCTCTTCTGCTAAGGGGTGAGGGATGGCGATTTAAGCAAAGTCCCATTATTTTAGTTCTATATTATTCAATATATAAAAATTCGTTTGATGCAAATAAAGTTCGAGCGAATGCAGCCCATGCGGCTTGTTCGTTACCTGGTGAATATGCATGAATAAAGTTCTCTGCACGCAAGGTTTCTTTTTTGGTCGCGGGTCTAGATAAAAGATGAAGAATCATCCAGTTTATTCTATTTGATGTGGGTGCATTCGATGTGGCATTTTTATGCATTTCGGCCAATGCATTAGAACATTTATGGATGAGCGGACTGTTCATGAGATATAGTGCTTGAGGCGCGATCGTAGAACTTTTTCGGTTCCCATTGATCATTGCTGGATCAGGGAAATCAAAAGCATTCTGCCCATCATATCCTGAACTTCTCATGACTGGGAGGTATACTGTTCTTTTATTGCTTTTTATATGTTCTGAGAGTTTATCCCGGTTTGCATATTTATTTTTTGCGGCAGTTAGCATCGATTTTCCTATGCTTAAATCTAGTAGATTGGCTTTAAAAAGAATCGAATCGCGAAGAGCCTCTGACTCTAACCTGCGAATCTTCCACCTAGCGAACAACTCATTGTCTGGATCTGCATTTTTAATGGATTCATCTGTAAAAGATGATTGCTGATAAGTTGCAGAGTTCATAATTAATCTGTGCATTGATTTTATGGACCAATTTGAATGAATGAATTCGAGTGCCAGATGATCAAGTAGTTCTGGGTGAGTTGGCTTTTCTCCCAATGTTCCATAGTTGTCTGGTGTAGGAACGATGCCCCTACCAAAATGCCATCGCCAAATTCTATTAACAATGACTCTAGCTGTTAGTGGATTTTTTTCAGAAGCGATCCAGCGTGCTAATTGCAGCCGTCCGCTCTGGTCGTTAGGCATGAGATGCTGAAATTGACCCGCTAATGCCGGTGGGAGTCTCCTTGGCACTGTGTCTCCTAATGCCTGGTAATCACCCCTAAGATGAACTCGAGCATCTTTGGTTGGATATTCAGTCACGGCTAAAATCTCATAAGGAGGAGTTGAATCTTTTTTCAGTATCGCAACTTCATCTTGAAGTTTCTTCTTGGAATCCTCTTGAATGTCTTTAGCGGATATTTTTTTCTCAATCTGTGAAATTTTATTACGTCGCTCCTTCTCTTCCTTTGTTGATAAATCGTGGTGGTGAAGTTGCGCCACAACGCTATATTTTATCAGTGTTTTGGTGGACATGAATATTCCAGCGAGTCCGTAATAATCCTCTATGGAAATTGGGTCAAATTTATGGTCATGGCATCTTGCGCAACCGAATGTCATTCCCATGAAAGCACGCCCGGTCGTATCAATTTGTTCATCTGCAATGTCCCTTCTCATTTTATCAGGATCATCACAGGCGAGCATTTTTGGGCCAACAGATAAGAATCCAGCCGCTATTGTTTGTTCGCGTTTTTTGCCGGAGCTTTCTGCCGGTAATAAATCCCCAGCGATTTGCTCGATAATGAATTGATTGAAGGGCTTGTCCTGATTGAAAGAATTTATGACATAGTTTCTGTAACGATAAGCTTCAGGATGTGCGATATTTTCATCCATTCCGTTACTGTCAGAATATCTGGCAACATCAAGCCAGTGCCGTCCCCACCGTTCTCCGTAAAGGGGGGAGGCGAGGAGCTTTTCAATGAGCCGGCTCCAAGCATTAGGATTCTTATTTTCTAGATAAGAATTTAATTGTTCAGTTGTTGGAGGAATTCCTAGTAAATCTAAATAGGCTCTCCTTACAAGTTTTCTAGGTTCGGCCCTTTCACTATGTTGATGGCCTGCCTTTTTAATTCTCTCTAAAATGAAATTATCGATTGGATTAATAGGCCATTTTGTATTCTGAATATTAGGAATTTTTGGCTCCGAAGGAGAAACGAATGCCCAGAACGGCGTAGATTTTTCCTTGGATGATCCTATTAGGCCCATCGTAAGGGAAAAAAGAATGATGTGAACGAATAATAGCAAAACTAATCAATACCTTGCTTTCAACGGGCCGAACCGTCAAGAATGGTGCGGAAAAACAATAATATAAAAATGGCCGAAGATGATGATTATGGTTTGAGTCCAGAAAAAGAAGTTCGAACAATTGACGCTCCTCCTGTCAGTTATTTGCCGCCAATACCAAAGAATTACAGTCCTAAGATTGGAATTATCGGGACTGGAGGGATTAGTGATTTTCACTTAAAGGCTTATAAAGTTTGCGGATGGGACGTCGTTGCTATGAACAATAGGACACGTTCAAAGGCAGAGGAGAGGAAGGAGAAGTTTTTTCCTGATGCCCGAGTTCATGATGATTACCGGGAAATTTTAGATAATGGAGATATTGATGTTGTTGATATAACTCCTCACCCAGATGATCGCATTCCTATAGTTCGTGATGCTCTGGAAGCTGGTAAGCACGTACTCAGTCAGAAGCCCTTCGTCCTTGATTTGGATCAAGGTGAAGAACTCGTTTCCTTAGCGGACAAGAATGGAGTTAAATTGGCAGTCAATCAGAATGGCCGTTGGGCGCCACATTTTTCATACATGAGGAACGCCATAATGGACGGGCTAATTGGTAGGGTTGTGAGTGTTGATCTTTCACTGCAATGGGATCAGACATGGATAACAGGTATAGACGCATTTGAAAGCATCCATCATCTAATTCTTTATGATTTTGCCGTCCATTGGTTTGACATTTCGAATTGCTTCATGCGTGGACAGGACGCGGTCGATGTTTATGCTTCTGCTGTGCGGTTCAATGAGCAGAAATTTTCACCGCCCGCATTAGCATCTGCAATAATTAATTATCCTGAGTCGCAGGTAAGAATGTCCTTCAATTCTCATACCCAGTTAGGTGAGGAAGATGTTACCACCGTAGTGGGAACGAAAGGGACACTGAGGAGTCGCGGGCCTGGCCTCAATGAACAACCAAGAATGGAAATTTATACGGAGGACGGTGAATGCGTTGTTCCACTTGATGGATGTTGGTTTGAAAATGGGTTTCAAGGAACAATGGGAGAACTTTTGTGTGCAATAGAGGAGGGACGTGAGCCTGATAATAGTGCTCGAGATAATTTACGTTCGCTTGCTATATGCTTTGCTGGAATTGAAAGTGCGGACACAGGTAAGGTTGTTAGGGTCGGAGATGCCCGGAAAATAAAACATTAATATTTATGAGAAAAATAGGCCCAGTTTTATATTTAGCGTTTTCGTTAATCGTTCCTTCTGCGAGTGCGCTCGAACCGATACCCGATAAGTTGGTTGTTCTCGGATTTGATGATTGTAATAAGTCTGACCGTAACTTTGTAGCTGGGGTTCTTAAAGAATATGGTTTTGGTGCAACCTTTTACGTTACTGAGGGACTAGGGTTCTTAGGTAATAAAAGGCATTACGTGACCTGGAAGGAGATTAAGGAGTTGAATGACATGGGTTTTGAAATTGGTAATCACACCAAAACTCACCCTAATGTGACGCGAATTTCCCGTGAAAATTTTTCTAAGGAATTGGAACACATTGAAGGTCGCTGTGCTCAATACAAGATTACTAAGCCAACTACATTTGCATATCCAGGATTCTCTCATGACCTCAAGTCGGTTCAGGTACTTCAAGAAAAAGGTTATCATTTTTCCCGACGCGGAGTGGGTCCGGAATTTAAAGACAGCGGATCCGGATCGAGGGGGCCCGTTTACGATCCGTTAGAAGATCATCCGCTGCTCATTCCAACGACAGGATATGCCGGTCCCAAGTGGGGGGTCGAAGATTTAAAATGGGCGATTAGCAAGGCCCGGAACGGAAAAATTGCGGTGATTTGTTTTCATGGAGTCCCCGCTCTGGATCATCCTTGGGTCAATTGTGACCAGGATAAATTCAAAGAGTACATGAAATTAATGAAGGAGGAGGGATGTGTTGTTATTTCAATGCGCGATCTTTCAAAATACGTTGATCATAAAAAAGGTCCCAGTGATCCTTATGGGCCAATAAAGAAGCGTAAAACAAAATGAATTGTAATTTAAATCGTTATGAGGGGAGGGTAGCTGTCGTTACTGGGGGAGCGGACGGTATCGGTAAGGCAATCGCAATTAGGCTCGCTGAAGAAGGTG
>JABGYE010000054.1:0-16206 GCA_018675395.1 Akkermansiaceae bacterium | reverse complement strand
TTTCTCCCAATTTTTTGCCCCCTGCACTCGGGCCTTACATAAATATCTTCAAGGTACAGGCCCTTCTTACCAACAAAGGTCGAATAATTATAAAAATATACGGCTGTGCCAACGATTTGGTTGTCTAGTTCAGCAACGATTGCCTCGGCAGAAGGACTGTCACCAAATAGAGCAGCATGGGTAGCTTCTTTAGTTGCCTCTACCGTATGTTCTATTTTTTCAAAAGTTGCTAAATCCATTAGCAATTGATGGATCTTATCACTGTCAGATTCTATAGCTTGTCTTATAGTTAAATTGGTCACTTTTTTGATCTTTATTTCTTATGACCAATTGTTCAAGTAAGTAACAAATCCGAGTGGAATAAGAATGTTGCTGTGCCATAATGGAGGTAATTTTTATAATGGCTGAAAATAGCGACATTAACGAATCTTCTGATTTCATCAGGGACATCATTCGGGAGGACTTAAATGCTGGAAAACACACAACTACAGTGACTAGGTTTCCTCCAGAACCGAATGGCTATTTGCACCTTGGTCATGCAAAGTCAATTTGTCTTAATTTTGGAATTGCCGAAGAAAACGCATCATCTGGATCGCGATGTCACTTACGCTTCGATGATACTAATCCTACTAAAGAAGAGACTGAATACGTTGACTCAATTAAAGAAGACATCAAGTGGCTAGGTTTCGACTGGAGTGATTATTTGTATTTTGCATCTGACAATTTCGAGCAACTGTACGAATGGGCTCAGCACCTAATTAATGAAGGTAAGGCTTACGTTGACGAGTTAACGGCTGACCAAATACGCGAATATCGAGGCACATTAACGGAGCCAGGAAAAGACAGTCCATTCAGGGGCCGGCCAATCGAAGAAAGCCTAGAGATCTTTTCAAAAATGAGGAGTGGAGAGTTTAAGGATGGCGAAAGAGTTTTAAGAGCAAGAATTGATATGGCTGACCCGAATATCAATCTTAGGGACCCAGTAATCTATAGAATACTCCATGCTGAGCATCACAGAACAGGAACCGATTGGTGTATTTATCCTAGTTATGACTTTGCTCATGGCCAATGCGATGCAATAGAAGCAATTACCCATTCATTATGCACTCTTGAATTCGAGCAACACAGGCCTTTGTATGATTGGTTCATTGACAACTTGCCCGTTCCTCACAAACCTCGCCAAATTGAGTTTTCAAAACTTCAACCTACCTTCACTCTTATGAGTAAGAGGCGCTTGATTGAAATGGTAGATGAAGGTCACGTCGATGCTTGGGACGATCCTCGAATGTCTACAATTTCCGGCATGCGACGTAGAGGATATCCGCCAGAAGCTTTAAGGTCATTTTGTAAAACTGTTGGAATTACAAAGTTCAGTGGAATAACTGACATTGCCTTGCTCGAACATGCAATAAGGGAGCAGCTAAATCGTGAAGCTTTAAGAAAAATGGTCGTACTAGATCCAATCAAAGTTAGCATTACTAATTGGCCAGGGGATGAACACACTGAAGAAATGAATGCAATTAACAACCCAGGTGATGGCTCTCTTGGAACTCGAGTAATACCTCTTTCAGGCACTGTCTACATTGAAAGGGATGATTTCATGGAGGATCCACCCAAGAAGTTTTACAGATTGAGCCCTGGATCAGAAGTCAGGTTGCGTTATTCTTATTGCATCACATGTGATGAAGTTATTAAAGACTCTGAAGGTAACGTAATAGAGTTAAAATGCACCTATGACCCTATGACTTTAGGAAAAAATCCAGAAGGTCGTAAAGTCAGGGCGGCAATTCACTGGGTCCCTTTTAATGAATCTCTCAGCGCAGAAATAAGACTATATGAACGTACTTTTACCGTTGATGAGCCTGGGGCCGAAGAGGATTGGAGGAAAGTCATAAATCCAGAAGCGTTGGCTGTTCTAAAAAATAGCAAACTAGAACCATCCCTATCTAAAGCAAATATAGGAACAAGTTATCAATTTGAAAGGAAGGGTTATTTCTGCGTTGATTCCAAAAACTCATCCGCAGACTCTCTAGTATTTAACCGGACCATTGCTCTTCGAGACAGTTGGGCCAAAATGAATAAAAAATGAAATCACTCTGGAACGAAAAAGAGGCTAAGAAGTTTGGTCGCAATCTTTTGGCTCAGCGAGTCTATACCTCAAGATTGCTTGGGGCCGATTCTGATCTTGTCCTTCATGGAGGTGGAAACACTTCAGTTAAAGTAAAGAAGAAGGACTTTTATGGTAACCAGAAGGATATACTTTATGTTAAGGGTAGCGGCTGTGATCTTGAAACTATTGAAAATAATAACTTTTCCCCATGCTGCTTAAAAACACTTCTCAAGTTGTCCGAATTTGATCACTTGTCTGACACAGACATGGTTCGAGAATGCAGATCCTCAATGGAAGATCCGAATTGTTCGACCCCTTCAATTGAGGCCATCGTACATGCCGTCATACCTCACCGTTTCGTAGACCACACTCATGCTGATGCTGTTCTTTCATTAACAAACTCGCCTAATTCAAAATCAATAATTGAAGAAGTTTATGGAAGCAGGGCTCTAGTAATTCCTTATGTCATGCCTGGATTTATCTTGGCTAAGACAATATTGAAGAAACTCAAATCAGCGGATCTGTCTAAGGTTGATGCATTAATTTTAATGAATCATGGTATTTTTACTTTTCACAATGACGCTCGAAAAAGTTATGAATTAATGATTGAGTTTGTTTCCAAAGCTGAAAGATACATCAAAAAATCATTAAAAGGAAAGTCACTCGCGACTTCCAAACCCAAACCCATCGATCATTTAACACTTTCATCTATTAGGCAGATAGTCTCTGAATGGTCGCAATCGCCTGTCATTGCAACTTTAGATGATTCGGCTCTTGCTTGCGGATACTCCAATATAAAAAATATTAATTCCCTAGCGTGTAGGGGCCCTTTAACGCCCGATCATGTCATCAGAACTAAACGGATTCCAGCAGTCATTGACTCTGATCCACAAAAAGCAATCGATAAATACGCTCAAAGATACTCCGCATATTTCAATAAGTATTCTGACCCATCAATGACGATGCTTGATCCTGCCCCGCGATGGGCAATATGGCCTGGGCATGGAATCATATCTTTTGGCAAAACTCTTAAAGAAACGCAAATTGTATCTGACATTGTGAAGCATACAATAAAGAGCATACAGCATTCAGAGTATGGACTAGGGGGGTGGAAAGCATTGTCAGCCCAGAAACTATTTGATATCGAGTATTGGGAACTCGAACAGGCCAAACTTAATAATAAATCGACCGCAACACTCAACCCTCACCAAGGCAAAGTCGCTATTGTTACCGGATCTGCTGCTGGAATCGGTTTTGCCTGCGCTCACGCATTAGCTAATAATGGGGCAGTGGTAATCGGATTAGATCTTAATCCCGAAATTCAAACCCAAATGTCTAAGATCGGCTCTCATGGACAAGTGATAAACCTCACTAATGAAAATAAAGTTAAATCAGTCATAGATGAGATAATTAAAAAGTTTGGCGGACTTGATCTAATTGTTAGTAATGCAGGGATATTTACAGCAGGCGCTTATCTGGACAAAATGAACCAAGACAATTGGAACAAATCTATGGCCGTTAATCTCACGAGCCACCAGGTCCTTCTCAAACACGCGATTCCCCATATCAAACAGGCAATTGACGGTTCAGTAGTTTTAGTCGGTTCAAGAAATGTAATGGCCCCTGGCGCTGGAGCTGCAAGCTATTCATGTGCTAAGGCTGGGCTCACTCAATTGTGTAGAGTCGCTGCTCTAGAATTGGCTCCGTATGGTGTTCGCTGTAATATCATTCATCCCGATGCCGTATTCGATACAAAGTTATGGACTCCAGAAGCCCTTGCACGCTCAGCCCAACGTTACGGTATCACTATTGACGAATATAAAACTAGGAATCTAATGAAGACTGAGATTCGATCCGCAGACGTCGGAGCGATGGTTTCAACAATGTGTGGACCTGTATTTTCTAAAACTACAGGATCACAGATTACTTTAGATGGCGGCAATGACCGCGTCATTTAAAGGATCACAGGTAATGCTTTAGAAACTTACCCGTTACGCTGTGCGTACTCCTTGTGATTGCCTCAGGAGCTCCTTCAGCAACAATAGTTCCTCCATCTGGGCCTCCTCCAGGCCCCATGTCGATAATCCAATCGGCGCACTTTAAAACATCAATGTTATGCTCAATTACAATCAATGTGTTACCTGCATCTCTGAGCTTCATTAAAACTTTCAGTAAGGTGTCAATGTCAGATAAGTGGAGCCCAGTCGTCGGTTCGTCGAGTAAATATATTGTGTCACCAGTTGATTTTTTTGAAAGCTCTGATGCTAGCTTTAATCGTTGAGCTTCACCACCTGAGAGTGTATTTGCGGCCTGACCAAGTTTTATGTAACCCAGTCCGACTTCGCTCATTGTTCGTAACTTCGAGTGAATTTGTGGTATTCGAACAAAAAAATGTGACGCTTCATCTATACTCATTTCCAATACTTCAGATATATTTTTACCTTTGTATGTGATGTCGAGTGTGTCCTGATTATATCTACTGCCATTGCAAACTTCACATCTGACATAAACGTCACTCAAGAAGTGCATGTCAATTTTCAGAGAACCGTCACCGCGGCAATGTTCACAGCGCCCACCCTTTACGTTGAAACTGAACCGTCCCAACCCGTAACCTCTGATCTTTGACGTTGGCAATTGAGCAAATAATTTACGAATCTCAGTAAATGCTCCACTATAAGTTACAGGGTTCGATCTTGGGCTCCTTCCTATCGGAGATTGATCAATGACTACTGCCTTATCTATCTGATTTAGGCCAGTAATTCGTTCATGTTTTCCTGGAATTTCCTTAGATTGATGAAACTTCCTGAAGAGCGCCTTTCTTAATATGTCGTCAACTAGTGTAGATTTCCCGCTCCCTGATATTCCACTCACGCATGTTATGCATCCTACAGGAAATGACGCATCAATGTTTTGAAGGTTATTCTCAGCGGCACTCTCAATAGTGATCCATCCGCAGTCGAAAGAATCGTCACCTATAATTTTCCTTGGAGGAACTATTCTTGATTTAGGTATGTTTATTTTAAGTTCACCACTCAAATATCTACCCGTAATAGATTTATCATTAGATTTAATTTGTTGTGGAGTTCCTTCAGCAATTATCTGTCCTCCACGAGGACCTGCACCTGGTCCGAGGTCAATTATGAAATCAGCTGCTTCTATGGTTTCAGTATCATGCTCTACAGCAATTACAGTGTTTCCTAGGTCTCTCAGTTCTTTGAACGCTTCTATCAGTTTTTTATTGTCTGATTGATGGAGCCCGATGCTTGGTTCGTCAAGAACGTACAAAACGCCTGACAAACCTGATCCTATTTGAGTAGCTAACCTGATCCTTTGTGATTCACCACCAGAAAGCGTGCCACTCTTCCGGTCCAAGGTAAGATAAGTTAGCCCTACAGTTTTAAGAAATTTAAGTCTCTTTGTGATTTCATTGATGAGCTCAGTGCAAATCAAATTGTCTTGTTTACTCATGTTCATCGAAGTAATAAATCGTAATGCTTCATTTACATTAAAAGCAGTAAATTTGTCTATCGACGTTTGACCGTCATCGGGATGATCTAAAGTCACAGAAAGAAACTCTGACTTTAATCTCTTGCCCTGGCATGCTGGGCATTCTTTTGGGTTCATGAATCTTCTAACGTTTTGTCTTGTGACCTCACTCTTACTCGTAACGTGGAGGCGTTGAGCCTGTTTAAGTAGCCCTTCGTGCTTTATTCCTTCTGCTACTTGTTCAGAATTGGCTCCATTAAAAACCACATTAACGAAATCTTCGCTCAAGTCACAGTATTTAGTATCAATCGATACATTCATTGACTCACAAAGCGATTTGATTTGCTTATCATGTATGACTTTCAACTTCTTGTTTCTTGACCACCATGATTTTATTGCACCTTCAGCAATTGTCGTTTGTTCGTCAGTTATGAACAGTGCAGGGTCAGCTAGCAGTACCGACCCTAAGCCTTGGCAATTTACACATGCTCCTAAGTGACTATTAAATGAAAAGTGCTTAGGCGTAATTTCAGGCAAGCAAAATCCTGTCTTTGGATTTTTAAATGTTGTCGTATAGCTCAAAGAATCCCAGTCTGAGCTACCTTCTTTAAGGCAATGCAATTCAATGTTCTGATCACCCCATCTGAGAGCAGTCTCGACTGATCCAAATAACCTTGATCGAATATCGTCTTTAATGACGATTCTATCGATTACCGCTTCAATCGAGTTCTTTTTATGCCTAGAACAGGATGGCAGCTCGTCATCAAGCTCAATGTCTTTACCATTGAGTCTGGCCCTAACAAAGCCATTACGTTTTAACCTTTCTAGAGAAGATTTTATATCAGTTCCCTTAGGAGTTTGAATTGGTGCAAGTATGATAACTTTTGTATGTTCAGGCAATTCTACGATTTTTTCGACAATCTCTCCCACAGTTAACCTCTTTATGATCTCTCCAGTTTCGGGATCATGAGGTGTTCCTATAGATGAATATAGTATTCTCAAGTAATCATAAATTTCCGTTGATGTGGCAATCGTTGACCTTGGATTTAACGAGGAGTTTCTTTGCTCGATTGCAATTGCTGGCGAGAGACCTTCAATAGAATCGACGTCGGGCTTTTCAAGTTGATCAAGAAACTGCCTTGCGTAAGTGGATAAACTTTCAACGTACTTTCTTTGCCCTTCAGCGTATAATGTATTAAAAGCTAGGGACGATTTCCCTGAACCGCTCATACCAGTAATAACAACAAAACTTGATCTTGGAATATCAACGCTAATGTTTTTTAAGTTATGCTGTCGAGCGCCTCGTATTGAAATTAATTCCTTACCATCTTGTTGTTTGTCTTGCACAGATAAGCCTTTGTAAGTAGATAAAAATAATTTACAGGTTAAACTAACAATTCATGAGTGCTAACGAATCAACAGAAAATACAGATCCATTTCGTGTTCTCGCCTCCCATCATGACACAGGAACACTTAGACTCTTGCGTGATAGTGTGTCAAACCTCTTAAACATTGGTATAGATACTTCACCTAGTTCTGAATATGCCTATGAGATGGCAATTAAGCGCCCTTACTCTTTGTTTATTTTTGGTTACAATATGCCTAATCTTAATGGCTCATTACTTTATGACCTATTGTATAAAGTTTACCCATCTTTATACAGCGATATTCGTAAATGTCCCGCCGTTATCTTTATCGGAGAAGAAAATGACATAAAGGACACTGATCAGATTAAACGTGACGCAAGAGTTAAAGATTTTTTAATTCGTCCACTCTCCATCGATAGAATCATTAGTGTCATTGAAGAGTCAATGGCACTAGCTAAAACAGAAGTCACTAAAGAATGAAGCCTGACTTTGTACAAGGAAGTGAAGTAGGAATCAAAATATGTGGGATAAAATCTCTCGCTGATGCTATTACATCCGTTGACCTGGGCGCGAATTCATTAGGATTTAATTTTTGGAATAAATCTAAGCGGTTCATTACTCGTAATCAAATCGAAGAATGGATTCCAAGCATAGATGATAAGGTCGAGAGGGTAGGGGTATTCGTTAACGCTGATCCCGATGAAGTCATTTCCTTACTAGAGGACAACATTATTCACGTCGCTCAATTTCATGGCGATGAGACCGCTTCATTTTGTGAATCCATATCTAAAAGATTTAAGGTGATTCGCGCGGTAGGAGTCAAGGATGCTAAGTCACTCGATGAACTTAAATCATCAAATATTGAGACCATACTCTTAGACGCCTACTGCTCAGAAAACTATGGTGGCACTGGTCGCTCATTTGAATGGAACCTTGGAAAATCGTATGTAAATTCCAATCCTCAAATTAATGTTATTTTAGCTGGGGGATTGAACCCCAAGAATGTTCTTGATGCTATTGAATCGGTCAGACCATCAGCAGTCGATGTTGCGAGCGGAGTAGAAAGCGATGATGGATTTAAGGATCCGAATTTGATCAGCCAATTCATCTCGGCTATTAAAAGTTAATAACTATATAAAACCAATTTAAGAATCATTTACTTTGTTGCAATGGACGGAACAATGATCGATTCTCTGCAACTCATGAGTAATAAAGAATATAAAGTTTCAGTCCTATCAGGTGACGGCATTGGTCCTGAGGTCATGGCCGAAGCAATTCGAGTAGTTGATAGGGTGTCATCTAACTTTGATGTAAAATTCATTATCGATGAACAGCTGGTTGGAGGCATAGCAATTGATAAGACGTCGTCACCTTTACCTGAAGAAACACTCAAGTCTTGTGAGCAATCAGACGCAATACTCTTTGGATCAGTTGGTGGACCAAAGTGGGAAACCTTACCGCCAGACACTCAGCCAGAGCGGGGTGCTTTACTCCCTCTGAGAAAACACTTTGACCTCTTTGCAAACTTACGTCCAAGCATTTGCTTTCCATCTCTCACTAACGCATCACCAATCAGACCTGACCTTGTAGACGGTGGTTTTGATGTATTGTGTGTACGCGAATTGACTGGGGGAATTTATTTTGGCGAACCAAAAGAAATTAGAAATGACGGTGAAGAAAAAGTCGCGATAGATACTATGGTTTATAAAGAATCTGAGATTGAGCGTATCGCATCAGTTGCTTTTGATGCAGCCATGGGTAGGAATAAGCGTGTAACATCAATAGATAAAGCTAACGTTTTGAGAAACGGTATATTGTGGAGAGAGACTGTGGAAAAAGTTTCCGCAATTTATCCAGAAGTTGAATTAGATCATCTCTATGTCGACAATGCAGCAATGCAATTAATAAAAAGGCCAAGGGATTTTGATGTTGTATTAGCTCCAAATTTGTTCGGTGATATTTTGAGTGATGAAATGGCCATGATTGCTGGTTCACTAGGGATGCTTGCTAGCTCAAGTCTTGGTCAGTCGCTTGGAAATGGCCTCTATTTTGGAATGTACGAACCGAGCGGAGGCTCTGCCCCAGACATTGCGGGACAAGGCATTGCCAATCCTTGCGCACAGATATTATCAGCATCTCTAATGCTACGCTATTCCTTTGGCCTCACTAAGGCGTCTGACGCCATTGATCTTGCCGTTAGAAAAGCAATAGATGCAGGATTTAGGACGGGGGATATATTTACTAATGAGGAAGGGACCAAGATTGTTAATACACGGGAAATGGGAGATGCTATTTTGAGTAATCTATAACAATATAGTTTAAAATGCTCTGACTGTTACAAAAGTTGCCAGTTTGGTTCAAATCTAGACTAGATCCTATCGAGCTGCTTTTTAGGATCATTTTAGGAGGAGTTTTTATTTATTCTGGCTTCTATAAAATAAAAGACCCACAGAGCTTGGAGCTTGTCATAAGGAACTATAAAATCCTAACTGACCCTTTCATTGCAATCGTTGCGATGACTTTGCCTCCATTAGAAATAATTCTGGGTACTTGCCTCCTCCTCAAAATTCTTTTTAAGGGCGCCATAACGCTTTGCGTTACACTTCTGATGGCATTCATCGCTTTACTTAGTTCTTTGATCTTACGAAACATTGATATTGAATGTGGATGCCTAGGACTTAGGACCACCATTCAAATGCAGATCTTTATAGATTCACTGCTTCTTTTAAGTTCAATATACCTGCTCTATACCTTACACAGAACACGCTTAGGTTAAGGATCAGGCACTAAGTGAAAGCATCCTCAGTATAGGCTCCTCAGCCCTTACTCGTATCTCCTCTGGCATATTGATTTGAGGATCTAATGTATCAAGACAGTCCCTCAGTTTTTCCAAAGTATTCATTTTCATAAAATGACATTCAGAGCATGCACAGTTTTGTGTAGGAGCTGGTATGAAATTCTTTTCTGGAACTTCTTTTTTGAGTCGGTGTAACATTCCGCTCTCGGTCGCAATGATTAGATCTTTACTTTGGGAGCTTCGAGCATAATTAATCATTTTTTCAGTTGAGCACACCTCATCTGATAACATTCTTACAGCATAGGTGCACTCGGGATGAGAAATGAGCTCAGCATCAGGGTACTCTTCCTTGATCCTTAAAATGCTTTCCCTAGTATACTCGACATGAACATAGCAAGAACCTTGCCACAGATCCATTTTACGCCCAGTCCGCTCCATTACCCATGAGCCAAGATTCTGGTCAGGAACAAATAAAATTGGTCTGTCTATTGGGGCGGATTCGACAATTTTAACTGCGTTGCCACTAGTGCATATACAATCAGACAATGCTTTTACATGTGCACTGCAATTAATATAAGCGATCACATAATAGTTCTTTTCAGAATTTTCCTTCAAGAAAGCATCTAACTTATCACCTTCGCAGGATTGTTCTAATGAGCAGCCTGCTTCCTTGTCAGGCAATACAACGGTCTTGTTAGGGTTGATAATTTTTGCCGTTTCGGCCATAAAGTGTACGCCGCAAAAGGCTATAACATCGGCTTCAGCTCTTTTAGCATGATAAGATAATCCAAGTGAATCTCCTACGTAGTCAGCCATGTCTTGGATCTCTCCAACTTGATAATTGTGAACGAGGATAACGGCATTCCTTTTCTCTTTCAATTCAAGGATCTGATCCTTTATGTCGCTTGAGTGAAGGGTAGTAACCATCAATTGAATTTGCTATAAGTTGTATTCAATTTAGTCATTATTGTCTCACGATGCAACAATCAGAAATAAAAGAAAAGTCAGTTATCTTATTCATTTATTTAGAAAAAATTAGATATTTAATCATCTTAAATCACCCACTAATTTGATGCTAAATTATTAATATTGATATGCATTTGAGCTGGCCCAATGATGACATTACAAGGCAGTCTCGTATATGACTCCTTGTCAGCAAGTTACAGTTCTTTATACAGATAAATGAAACAAGAATTTAACTCTTGAATGTATTGATAAAAATAGGTTTTTGGAGTTACTATTAAAAGACGTAATAATCACTATTAAAGCCTTACTAATTTTCAAAAATTAAGATTTTTTAAATGCCCGAAGAACAACCCGACTCACCTAACGATGAAGTAGAAAATACTGCCGGAGGACAAGATTACGATGCTGCGCAGATTGATAAGCTAGAAGGCTTAGAGGCTGTTCGAAAGAGACCCGGAATGTACATTGGTGATCCTGATGAAAGGGGTCTTCATCACTGCGTATTTGAAGTGCTTGATAACTCCATCGATGAGCACTTAGCAGGTTATTGTGATAAGATAACTGTAGAACTTCACGTTGACGGTTCTATATCCATTGACGATGACGGCAGAGGAATCCCTGTAGACATACACCCAAAATTTGGAGTACCAGCCGTTGAGTTGGTTCTTACTAATTTACATGCCGGTGGTAAATTTGGTCAGGGCGCTTATAAATATTCAGGCGGCTTACACGGAGTCGGCGCTAAATGCGTCAACGCTTTATCTGATTGGTTCAAAGCTGAGGTGCGAAGGGGTGGCAAGCTTCATTCTATAACATTTGAAAGGGGAAAAACTACCAAGGAACTTGAAGTTGTTGGTGAAATCCCATTAAAACCCACTGGCACTAAGATCACCTTCTTTCCTGACGCCACAATCTTTACCGATACGATAGAATTTCAGACTGAACGATTAGGCAAGAGGATGAGGGAACTCGCCTTCCTTAATCCAGGGCTTACAATCGAACTTATTGACGAGCGTCCCGAAACTAAATCAAATCAATCATTCTATTACGCTAAGGGAATAGAGGAGTTCGTTTCCCAGTTAGGTGAAAATAAAAATCTAGTGCATCCTGATCCTGTCTCCATTAAAGGCAAGAGGCAGGTAGAAATCGATTATGATGGGAAAGTCACTGAGGATGATGTCTTTGTTGATATCGTTTTTCAGTACAATGACAGTTATAATGATAACATTCTTTGCTATGCAAACTCCATCCCAAACACGGACGGGGGAACGCACCTTTCAGGGTTTCGTGGCGCACTAACCAGGGCAATCAATCAATACGCGAAAACCAATAAACTATTAAAGGACAAGGACCCTGCACTATCCGGAGACGATGTCAGAGAAGGTATCGTTTGCGTAATAAGTGTTAAGATGCCAAATCCACGGTTCAATTCTCAAACTAAGGCCAAGTTAGTTAATACTGAAATTGAAGGAGTTGTGGGTTCAGTTGTCTATGAAGGACTGCAAAGTCACTTCGATGAAAATCCTGCAATTGCTAAGCTGGTTATTGAAAAGGCAGTGAATGCAGCCAGAGCGCGAGAAGCTGCAAGAAAGGCAAGAGAAACAGTTAGAAAATCTGTTTTGTCGGGCGGGGGATTACCTGGAAAACTCGCTGATTGTTCTGAACGAGACCCTGCAAAATCTGAAATTTACATTGTCGAGGGTGATTCTGCTGGAGGATCTGCTAAATCAGGCAGAAATAGAACAACACAAGCAATACTACCACTGAGAGGCAAAGTAATTAATGTCGAGAAGGCCCGTCTCCATAGAGCTCTTCAGAATAAGGAAATACAAGCGATGATAACTGCCATTGGCGCAGGCATCGGTGAAAGTTCAGGCGATGAAGATATAGAGGGATCATTTCAACTTGATAAGGTCAGATACCACAAAGTTGTAATAATGACTGATGCTGATGTTGACGGATCACACATCAGAACTTTGCTTCTAACATTTTTCTGTCGCCATATGCCAGAATTGGTTAAAGCGGGCTACTTGTATATAGCTCAGCCTCCGCTTTATAAAGTCACCAGAAAAAAGAGGGAGGAATACATTGCTGATGATATTGAATTAAATGAAATCTTAATTTCACTAGGTTCCGAAGAAGTTCGGTTACGTCGGGCAGGTACTGAGGAATACTTGGAAAAGGATTTATTAAAAAGTGTACTAGATTCACTTTCACAATTAACTAGGTTCGTTAACACGCTTGAGGGGCATGGCGGTAACTTCAAGGAATTATTAAATAATGGGAAGGATGGACATTTCCCACAATATATGGTCAGGGTTAGAGTAGGAAACGAAGAAGAAATAACCTATTTTAGTGACGAGAAATCACTCTTGTCATTCTGCCAGAGCAATAGAGATCTGAGATTACTTAATGAGGAGCTCACTGAAGAGGAGATTGAGGCTTATCGCGAAACTTTTGAAGGAGTTCAAAGACGGGCGATTAAATATGAATTACATGAATCCGTTGCCATAGGAAAAATCTTAGAGAGGTTAAATGAATTGGGCCTGAAGACAGACCCATTCTACTCTGACGATCTTCCAATTTATGAACTCGTTGAAGGTGAAGGTGATCAAATGATTGTCGACCCTGTTTTCAATCTTTTTGAAATCTTGGACAGGATATTAGATATCGGGAAACGCGGCATGAGAATACAACGATTCAAAGGCTTGGGAGAAATGAATGCTAAAGAGCTGTATGCAACTACCATGGATCCAGAGACAAGGACCTTTTTAAGAGTTCAGTATGATCATGAAAATCTTGAAGACGCTAATGATATGTTTGATGTCTTAATGGGTGATGTTGTCGAGCCGAGGAAACGTTTCATTGAGGATAATGCGCTCAAGGTACAAAACCTGGATGTGTAATTAGCGTACCTAACCAAATTTAAGAATATATAATGTCTGAGGACAAAATAAAACCAATTAAAGTAGAGGTTGAGATGTCGAAATCCTTCTTGGATTATTCGATGTCAGTGATCGTGTCACGAGCACTTCCAGATGCACGTGACGGGCTGAAGCCCTCTCAAAGGAGAGTGCTTTATGCAATGCATCATGATCTCTCGCTTTCAAAAACTAAACCTCACTTAAAGTGCGCAAGAATTGTTGGTGAGACAATGGGTAAATACCACCCTCATGGTGACGGATCTATATACCAAACAATGGTCAACATGGCTCAGCCATGGACCATGCGTGAGACCCTCATTGATGGTCAGGGTAATTTTGGATCAGTAGAAGGCGATTCTCCAGCCGCCATGCGATACACCGAAGCTAGGCTTACTGAATTAGGCTCATCTATGATGTCTGATCTAGAAAAAAGTACAGTCGACACGCAAGAAACCTATGACGGCAACTCTCAAGAGCCTGAAGTTCTTCCGGCCTCAATACCCAATCTTCTCGTAAATGGCGGAACGGGCATCGCTGTAGGCATGGCCACCAATATTCCCGCACACAACTTGGGTGAGGTCATCGACGGGATATGCGCAAGGATAGACGATCCAGAAATATCAATCGAAGGCATTAAGCAGCACATCAAGGGTCCAGATTTCGCCGGGGCTTGCGAAATTAGAGGCTACAAAGGAATTGATAATTACTTCCGGACAGGACGAGGAAGCGTCAAAATACGTGGTGTAATGGATGTTCAAGAAACATCAACAGGAACGTCTCAAATTATCATTAAACAGGTTCCTCATGGTGTAAACAGAGCAACCTTACAACAACGAATTGCTGAACTCGTAAGAGAAAAAGTCCTGACCGACATTTCAGGAATGCGTGATCTATCTGATGAAAATACATGCATTGAGATTACATTGAAACGCGACGCTAGACCGCAGGTAGTAGTTAATCAGCTATTCAAGCTCACAGCGATGGAAACCTCATTTGGGGTCAACATGTTGGCAATACATGAAAAAAGACCAAAGCAACTTTCTATTATAGATGCACTAGACGCATTCATTGAACACAGAAGGGAGGTCATCATAAGAAGAGCACGGTACTTACTTCAAAAAGCTGAGGATCGCGCTGAGAACCTAGAAGCTTTTCTGTTAGCAATTGCTCACTTAGATGACTTTATAAAAATTATACGTGATTCAAAGAACAGGGACGAAGCAAGAGAGCGTTTAAAGGCTTATAGGTTCTCTTGTGAAACAGCTAAATCTCTTGGAGTTCTTATAAGGGATCAACCCAGTATCGAAGGCGATGAGTACATCTTCACCGACAGACAAGTAAATTCCATTCTTGAATTGCGACTTTATCAACTCACGGCAATGGAACGTGAGAAGGTAAAGGGTGAATACGATAAAGTAATTGAGGAAATTAAGGATTTTATGGATATCCTCGATAAGGAATCTAGGGTCCTTGGCATAATTAAAGAAGAACTCACTGAGATTAAGGATAAACATGCCACTCCACGGCGCTGCCCAATCCTTCCGGATGAAGGAGAAATAGGGATAGAGGACCTCATTGCGAATGAAGGAATGATCGTCACACTTAGCCATAGAGGTTACGTGAAAAGAACGGCCTCTAGTGAATATAGAGTTCAGGCACGAGGAGGTAAGGGTGTCAGAGGCATGGAAACAAGGACAAAGGATGAAGATGAACAGGATTTCGTAGAGCACCTATTCACTGCACAGGCTCATGATTATTTAATGTTCTTTACCAATACCGGCAGGGTCTATGTGGAGAGAGTGTATGAGCTACCTGAAGCTTCTAGATCATCAAGGGGAAGAAGTATTAAAAATGTGTTAAATCTACAACCAGATGAAAGTATTGCCGCAGTTCTCCGCCTTGTTTATACAACGGATGAGGATGGTAATGATGTTACATTCTCAAATGATGCTGGCTTTGTACTATTTGCAACCAGGACTGGCAAAGTTAAAAAGACTGCGGTTAACGATTTTCGTAATTATAGAAAGGATGGAATCATTGCAATTAAGCTCAATGAGGACAATGAACTTATCGATGTCAGATTAACTACAGGCGGCAACGAGGTTATTCTAGTAACAAGGAATGGGTTGAGCCTTAGATTTCACGAAGAAAAAGCAAGGAGTCAGGGCAGAAATACATCAGGTGTCTATGGAATTAGACCTGCCGAGAAGGACTATCTAATTGGTCTAGCATTAGTTTCAGAAGATAAAAAACTTTTAGTAGCCTCAGAAAACGGCATAGGAAAGAGAACCTCATTTGATGAATACAGACTCCAATCAAGAGGAGGGAAGGGTGTCATAACAATGAAATGCACTGAAAAGACCGGCAAAGTCGTTGGAGCAGCCGCCGTATCAGATGAAGATCAACTTATGCTAATGACAAGTGGCGGACAAAGTATCAGAATCCGTGTCAGTGACGTGAGAGAAACTGGAAGAAATGCACAAGGCGTTAAATTGGTGACCCTCAATAACAAGGAGAGTTTACAAGACATAGCAGCCGTGCGTGATGAGGAGACTG
>JABGYE010000115.1:0-7794 GCA_018675395.1 Akkermansiaceae bacterium | reverse complement strand
TATCAAAGTATTTCTTGGCCACCTCCACCACCCGTTTCGAATCCAAAGATTTTATCTCATCTAAAAGGCAAGCGTCATAGTTCATACCGAGACCATAGAGCACGTTCAGCGCCCGGGACTGAGACCGAGCAATATGTGATTGCTTTCCTAAGCTGTATTTACCAGCATAAGACATTTTGGCTCGTTCTAATTGCTCTTCAGGAATTCCATCAGAGAAAATCTTTTTAATTTCTTTCATCAACTCCTGATGGACTTGATCAACCACATCTTCTCTAGTCCCCACATAAAACATAATTATTCCTCTCGCAAATCCAATCATTTGAGAAACTCCAACAAAATAAGCCAATCCCTTATCCTCGCGTATTCTCTTAAATAGAGTTCCATCCATCCCTCCACATATTTCTTCAATAAGGATCAGTGCAGCCCGGTCCGGGCCATACAAGTTAGTTCCAGGGAAAGCCAAAACAACAATCGCCTGCTCCTTATCGTTAAATTCTGTTCGTTCCTCTTTACTCACAGGCCAATTTGGATCAGGTACAGTTGAGAAATATTCTTCTCCACTCCGCATAGAAGAAAACAATTCTTCAATATGATCTTTTATGGCATTTGCCTCTATTGCGCCGCACACTGAAATAACGCTATTTTCAGCAACCGCATATTGAGAATGAAACTGGGAAAGATCTTTTTCAGTAATAGATGAGACGATCTTTTTATCACCTAATCTCATATTACAATATGGGTGATCTCTAAAAAGCATATTGCGAGCAACAATATTAGCCTTCCCAAGAGGACTGTCTAACTCTTGCTCAATAGCTGCAATTTGTGACTTCTTTTCACGCTCAATTGCTTGAACAGGAAAGGAAGGAGCCATGAGAACATCAGAAAGAACGTCCATAGCAATTACTATTTCTTGATTTAAGACTTCTAAATTAGCATACAAACAATTAAAGCCTCCTCCCGCATATATACTACCTCCGGACGATTCTATTATTTCAGATATTTGTTCTGAGCTACGATTATTTGTTCCCTGCAACAGAGCCCTTGATAACAATTCAGTGATACCCTGTTTCGCTGAATGATCAGCAACAATACCTGCTCGAAAAGCGGCACTCACAGAAACAAGAGGCAATCGACGGTCTTCCTCTACTATTACTCTCAATCCATTCCCCATCTCAAAATCCTTAATCTTTGAAAAACTTTTTCCCGTAAGAACAGTCGGAGATTTCGGAACTTTCGAAGAACATTCTGGCCCGACTTCCACAACACTTAAAGAGCTATTCTCTAAATACTTTCGAGCGACTACTAAGATATCATTCAAATCAACATTTGATACCCTCCTTAAATACTCCTTCGTGAAGCTAAGGTTTCTAGTAACTGACCAGTTAGAGCCAAGATCAGAGGCTTGCCCCTGGACAGTAACAAGAGACTCCATCTGCGAAACTAAAGCAATTCGTCTCGCCTTATTCAATTCAGTCTCCTCAACGCCATTGTCTTTCAGTTGATTTAACTCATCAAAAATTGCACTCTCGGCCGCCTCTCTATTATCAGCATCTAAATTAGCGCCAATTGCAAAAAGTCCTGCACTCGCCGGGGTATATGAAAATGCACCTATCCGGTGAACTAGCCCCTGATCATCTCGTAGGGTCTTGTGAAGCCTTGAACTTCTGCCCTGCCCTAAAATAACAGCCAACACATCCAATGCCGCCATATCGGGATGCGTAATTGATGGGATTTTCCAAGCCATCCACAATTTAGACACCGGAGTAGAAAAATTTACATATTTGTCACGCCTTCCGACTTGAATAGGTTCATCAGGTATGAAAACTGGCGCCACAGAACGGCGGGGATGATTAGAAAAAAAACTCTCGATCCTTTCACGCATCTCAGCAGGGTCAAAATCTCCAACTCCCACCAGAAACATATTATTCGGAGCATACCTATCACGATAATATGAATGCACATTAGAACGATCCATTTGGTTGAAATTTTCAAGGTGCCCTATCACGGGGACTCCATAAGGGTGCACTTGAAAACAAGTGGCAAACATCTCCTGACTAGCAACTTTCTCAGGATCATCTTTCCCCATTGAAAATTCACGCCTGATTACCTCCTGCTCACTAATAAATTCATCTTCGGGCAGAGCCGCATTACAAACAACATCCATAAGAACATCGAGGCACCCCATCGCCCCTTCGGCAGGACCGTCAATATAATAAACCGTTCGGTCAAAAGAAGTGTAAGCATTAATTTGCCCTCCCATAGAACTTACCTCCCTAGCAATATCATCTGAATGGCGCCCCTCAGTCCCTTTAAATAACATATGTTCAACAAAATGGGACAAACCTGATCCAAGGAAAGCTCCTTCATGGATAGAACCTGTTTCGATCCAAGCTTGTAGACTAAACAAAGGAACTGATCCGTCCTGCCTCAGAATGACCGTTAACCCATTAGGCAATACGAACCTTTGAAAAGGAAGCTCTATAAACTGAACCTCACTCATCAAACAATATTCAAATCACGACAATCACTATTACCATCAATTATTTTTTTGCTTTCAGGAAGGAAAGGCACCACAAAAACATCATAGAATTTATACCCATCCATGAAGTCCTCACGCTTATCATGTTCACTTTTTCCAAATGCGCCTGACTCGATAAGATTAAATACCATATCACCAACATCTTCGCTCTTAGAAAGACCCCACTCTTGAAGGACCGTCATTGTCATGGGTCCGAACTGATCAAGAATCCGGTCCCGAAACACCTCCAGAAGGTCTCCTCCTGTGACATGCTTATTCTCACCACCCGTTTCCTTTCTTTGCATTTCAACTGCTTTAAGCAGCACTTCCTGAAGAAAATAATAGGAATCACCAGAATACCTTGAATCATTAGCCAGGACCTGCTCAACAGCGTCATGAAAATCAGTCTTTTGCATCACTACATCTATATACGAAAATCGACGTAAAGTAATCCAGATAAAATAATAAATTCAATGCACAAATTCATTACTTTTTATTAGAATTCATTTTCAATCTCATCCAAATATTTGGATAGTTTGTCATTTCTTGGAGGCAATGGCCGGTTCAACTCATTGAGTGTTTTCTGATATTCCATAAAGGCACCACTTCGCATCTTCAATTGAGTCGCCTCATACCAATTAAGATAATCATTGGCATCATTACTTGATCGAGAAATTAATGACCTCAACCTGGAAATCCTAGACAGTTTCTGATCTACCCCCTTAACATTACCGCCCACTATTTGTAATAAAATTTTTTGATATTCATGAATCATCGGCCGATGCAAAGGGAAGGCTCGGTAACTTAAATACAGCAGTCTATTTTCATTTCTCTTTAACGCTTTTGCCAAATCAGGATAATTAATAAATTCACGATATTCATTAATCTCAAACTCTAGCCTCTCACCTTCATTGCTCTTTGATTGCGCCTCCTTGCCTTTTCCATTAAATCTTAAAATCGACAGGATGCCTCGTCCGCTTTTCTTTGGCTGAGAAGATGATTGCTTAACTCTTTCCTCATTTTTTGGAAACACTATTTTTAAGCAATTATCCAATTCAGCTTCAGTCTTTAGAGGAGACAAAACATCAGTGACCGTTGGCTGTGCTAGCTCCGCAAATTTCAAAGCCCACCATTTCTCCATACTGTTCTTAGATTCGGCTGTCCCTGGAAAAACCTTTTCTAACAAATCAATAGAAGATCCCCTATGAAGGGCGATACTACTAATGTATTTCCGCAATTTTTCTGGACCATCCTGCTGGCTTAGAAGCGCCAAAACCAATCCACAACAAGAAGTCCTATAAACTGCCTCGGAAACTGAATTCATATCTTGAAGTTCAGATTCAAAGATCTGATTAATCGACATAACTTTACCCTGTTTAAATATCGCTGAAAACAACATCGCAGACTCTCTGTCCTTCCGGTACTCAATCGCGCGCGCCAGCCCAACCCTCAACCAGTCAGGAAGAATTTTTTCCTTACTCAAGGCCTGCGTATCGGGATTGGATTTGAGAATGATCTCTGCAAGAAGAAGATGCATTAACCCATCTCTTAAACTCTCAGCTTTAAATGAATCGCCAAGGAAAGCATCAATTTGAAGTCTGTATGATCCACCAGGAAGCTTATAGATACTCGGCTTAATAGATGAAGATCTTATATTTGTTGTGTCTCCTCTTAACTGAATTACTACAGGATAACGCCATCTATCTCTCAGCCTTATCAATGATAATAGATCCTCTTTAACCCCTTCGCAGAAAACGCATACAGCCCCCCTCGCTTTGCTATCTTTCCCATGAACAATGAATTGCCTAGAGCTACTTCTACTCACCAAATTGTCCTCTGCTTGATTTAAATTCACCCCTTCAGCAAAAGACATTAACCCACTGAATAAAAAGGCAATTAATCCAATGGAATATCTACAAACAACGAACATCTCACAAAACGATCAATTAATCTGACTTTCCGTTAAAAGTCTAGATCTTGGATCAAGCTGTATCCAGCCATCTTTTAGTTTAACCAATAACGGTCTTGATAATATCTTTTTTTCGACCCCCAAGACATTACCAACGCCCATGATACTAGAACGCATCAAGTTCATAAATCCACTCGGGACTTGCAGCATCCCATACCTCCCTGATTTAACCCTTATCTCAATTCCTGAATCAGTTGAACCCATAACAAAACGCACACTCGATGTGAAGGTTTTTCCAAAGACCTCCCTAACAAAAACTAAATCAAATTCTCCTTCAAGAAGCCTCACAAACAAACCATTGAATTTTGAGAATTTTTTGATTTCTTCTGATTCTATTACATTAATAATCGAACCCATATATTGATTTAAGGCTTCTTCACTACATTCAAATGAATTTCCGGAATCTATTGCGGCTACAACCTGATCAAGCAAATCCTTAGGGACTTTATCATTAAATTTGCGACCTTTGATATCTTCAAACTGTTCTGGCGATAAGATCAAAACATGAATCCAAACAATGCCAAATATCAATGACAAGCTCAAGGCATGGACTAATACCGCTCTGAATCTAGGACGAATCACTACAATTTATTGGTAACCGATACGATCGGTCAGATAATATTATTCAAAGTTTAGATTAATCCGATTTTTTAGTGCTTTTCTTATTCTCAGATTTTTTTTTCTTATCGGAACTTTTCTTTTTATCTGCCTTTGCCCCAGCCTTGTATGATTCACTTCTATAGTCGGTCTCATAAAACCCAGAACCCTTAAAAATAACACCTGCTCCAACACCTAACAATCTCTGAACCTTACCTCCGCATGAATTGTTTGGGCACTTTGTCAGTTTTTTGTCATTCATCGATTGAAAGATCTCAAAGACCTTTTCGCACTTTTCACATTGATAATCATATGTAGGCATTAATCTGATAGGAAGATATAGAATCCAATTACTTTTAGAGAGCTTTAAGCTTCCCCCATACAATAAAAAAGCCAAAACATAATGTTCAACTCCTTGACCTAATCAATTAAGTAACGTTAATTATTTAATAAGCAAAAGCAACTAATCAAGTGATACGAAAACAAATAGCATTTCTTATTATCGCCATATTTAGTTCATCCCTAAATAGCTGCTCCATCGGCTCATATAGCCTCGGAAATGGACGCACGACATACCTTGGCTCTGTGGGTGGCAATGTCCCGATATCAGAACTTCGCGGCCCTATAGATACTGTCTCATTTTGGGACGAAGGATCTACTTCTGGAGAACCTTTCATTCTGATAAGCTTAAAAGAACAAAAAGCAAAATTCTATAAAGGTGGGACCCTGATTGGAATATCAAAAATATCAAGTGGCCGAGAAGGCCACAACACACCGCCAGGAAAATATAAAATCCTGCAAAAAAATGCCGACCATGTATCAAACATATATGGAATATGGAAATCGCCCGACGGCATGATCGTCAACGATGACGTTGATCTCCGTAAGCAACCCGTCCCTCCTCCAGGCCTTATTTATGAAGGAGCGCCAATGCCAAATTTTATGCGCATCACTCCTGGAGGAGTTGGCATGCATGCAGGCTATATACCAGGATACCCCGCTTCTCATGGATGCATCCGAATGCCTGAAAGAATGTCGCAAGCATTTTTCCATAACGTTTCAGTGGGTACTAAAGTCATTGTTGAGCCATGACCTCCATTGAATCAGATAACTTGATTCAATGGAAATAAGCCCATCCAAACTCAATGATTGGTTGAATGGAATAGCCCCTTCTTCATTTCACCTCATTGATTGCAGAGAACAAGAAGAATGGGACATCTGCCACATCAAAGGAGCAATACTCATGCCCCTGTCAGTCTTTGAAGAATCAGTTATTAAATTCAAAGGTTCTGAATCAATGATCTTCGTTATATATTGTCACCATGGAATCCGTTCTTTGCATGCGACTCATCAGATGAGATCAAAAGGATTTCAAAACTCCTATAGCCTAGCGGGAGGAATAGAGAGATGGTCTAATGATATTGACTCTACAATCGCAAGATACTAATTGTCCTCTGCTCGAGGATTCCTATTTCTAGAAAATGTACGAAGCCTAAGCCCATTGAGCCTTATGAAACCTGTCGCATCATCTTGATCGTAAGCTTCTTCAGCACCTCCTTCCATAGTAGCAACGTCCTCATTATAGAGGCTCTTATCGCTTCTCACTCCTGCAGCAATCACATTCCCTTTATATAACTTCAAACGAACCTCTCCACTCACATTTTTCTGACTCTCAGAAATAAGAGCTTGGATAGCTTCACGCTCAGGAGCAAACCAAAATCCATTATAAACTAGCTCCGAATACTTAGGAATAAGACTATCGCGAAGATGCATCACCTCCCTGTCCATTGTAAGACTCTCAATTATCCGGTGAGCTTCAAATAGAACAGCCCCGCCAGGAGTTTCATAAACTCCCCTACTCTTCATTCCTACGAATCTATTTTCCACCATATCTACTCGACCAATTCCATGCTTACCTCCTAGAGAATTTAATACCATCATGACTCCGTAAGGTGAAAAAAGCGTATAATCACCATTCTCCCCTGATGAATTAAGACCGATTTGCTCTGACAACTCCAGCAAACCGTCAAATTTTAAACCGATTGGATTTCCATTCTCGAAAAGAATCTGCAGGTACTCTGGATCATCAGGTGCATCTTGTGGTGAAGCTGACAACACATACATGTCACGGCAATCCTCTCCACTCGCGTCATACCATGGGTCCTCTAATATTCCACTTTCAAAACTGATATGCAGAAGGTTCCTATCCATCGAGTAAGGTTTTGCCGCACTGGCCTGAACTGGAATTCCTTCCTTCTCTGCATATTCAATCATTTCAGCTCGGCCAGGGAATTCAGCACGGAAGTCAGCCATTCTCCAAGGGGCAATCATTTCAAGTTCAGGCGCCAAAGAATCCGTGGACAGCTCGAATCTAACTTGATCGTTACCTTTACCTGTCGCCCCATGAGCTAACGCTTGAGCCCCCTCTTCCCTAGCCACATCTATCATCCCTTTAGCTATGACAGGCCTTGCTATACTCGTTCCTAGCCAATACTTACCTTCATAAATGGCTCCCGCTTGAAACATTGGAAAGATAAAATCTTCAGCAAATTCCTCCTTCAAATCTCCTATATAACATTTTGATGCTCCGGTATTCAGTGCCTTTTCCTCAAGCCCATCCAACTCTTCTCCCTGACCCACATCGGCGCAATAGGCTATGACCTCAGCCTCAAAACGTTTTTTTAGCCATATTAATAAAACAGAGGTGTCC
>JABGYE010000303.1:0-5698 GCA_018675395.1 Akkermansiaceae bacterium | reverse complement strand
GTTCCAGTTTTCATTCGAAAAAGCATACAGCGTAAGGTATTCGACTTTTGCTTCGATGCACCCCTCTGTTACGGCCTTCACGGATTCGGCGCCGGCTTGGTGTCCCTCCCGCCGATGAAGCCCCCTTGACTCTGCCCATCGCCCATTACCATCCATTATGATGGCGATATGTTTAGGTGGTAATGTTTTCTGGGTAGACATTTAGAGTTAAGAATAAATGAGTTGGATCATAATTGGAATATAAAATTCCAAACTAACACAACGCAATTGTCTTAATGGCTAATCCCGTAACAGTGTTTCCTTGCGGTCTGGCCCCACTCCAACGATTCTGATTGGAGTTTCGCATAGTTCGGAGAGGCGATCGAGGTAAGCCTTTGCTTTGTCTGCCATCGTTGCAATGTCAGGTGCTCCAGCAGTGATTTCATCGACCCATCCCGGCATTTCTTCATAAACGGGATTACAGATTTCCCAGTCCTCGGAATTTGCTGGGGGAGTATGAATTGTTTCACCTCTCAGTTCGTACGAGGTGCAAATTTTTATTGTATCTATACCATCAAGTCCATCGACATTAGTAAGAGCAAGATGGTCGGCTCCGTTCAGTCTGCAGGCGTGCCTCACGAGGACTGCATCGAACCAACCGCAACGCCTTTTGCGACCCGTTGTTGCGCCAAATTCTCTTCCCATACCGTGCATGCGGTCTGAAAATTCCTGATTTTCTGTAATGAAGGGTCCAGATCCTACCCTGGTAGTGTAAGCCTTTGCTACTGCGGTCACATTATCAATTGATCGGGGTGAAACACCGGACCCTGTGCAAGCTCCACCGGCCGTGGTGTTCGATGAAGTGACGAATGGGTAAGTCCCATGATCTATGTCTAGGTAAGTTCCCTGGGCCCCTTCAAAGAGCAGTGATTTACCTGCGATGATTTGTTCGTGCAGGTAAGTCGTGGTTTCAGTTACGAAAGGTTTAAGCCGTTCGGCTGCTTCTTTGATTTGGCCAATAATTTCATTGCTGTCTATCGTTTCTGCTTCGCTTCCCTGCAGAGTGATGTTCGCTTTATCGACCTTCGATATAATCTTTTCAGATAATTTTCCCTCATCAAATAGATCTGCCATCCGGATGCCGGAACGTTCCGCCTTATCGATATAAGTCGGGCCAATACCTCTTCCTGTGGTGCCAATTTTTTTACCTCCGAGTCCAGACTCGCGATAAGAGTCCAGGGTCCTGTGATAGGACAGGGTCAGGTGCGCCCTGTTACTGATAGCTAAGTTTTCAGGAGTCACCTCGACTCCCTTGGTCTTTAAGTTGTCAAATTCCTCGAGTAGTGATATTGGATCGATGACGACACCGTTACCTATGACACATTTTTTCTCAGGCCATAAGATTCCGGAGGGTATTAGGTGGAGGACATATTTTTTGTTGTCATGTATGACAGTGTGGCCCGCATTATTTCCTCCCTGAGCTCGTACGACAATGTCAGTGTCCTCAGTGAGGAAGTCGACTATTTTTCCTTTTCCTTCATCGCCCCACTGGGCTCCTACAATAATTGTGTTGGGCATAAAATTAGCTGAGCCTCTTTGCTCATTTATGATTTAAATCAGATCCTATCTTTCTGTTGGTTTTTTTTGGAAATTTAAGGGGGTGAACTTTAGAAAATATAATGGTCACTTCGAATCTTCAATCAATTTGGCGAACTCAGAAAAGAAATACTTAGCGTCGTTTGGTCCGGGTGAAGCTTCGGGGTGATATTGAACGCTAAAAGTGGGGTGATCATTGCTACGGAGGCCCTCAACGGTATCATCATTTAAATTAATGTGAGTCACTTCTGCACTTGAAGGTAGTGAGTCGGCATCAACGGCAAATCCATGATTCTGTGATGTGATGGCCACCGCATCTGTTCTTAGGTCCTTGACCGGTTGATTGCCACCGCGATGGCCAAATTTAAGTTTGTACGTTTTGCCTCCAATGGCATGAGCCAGTACCTGGTGCCCCAAACAGATTCCAAAGACAGGGATTTTTCCGAGCAATGATTTAATTTCTGTATGGATGTGACCGAGGGCCTCCGGGTCACCAGGCCCGTTAGAGAGAAATACCCCATCAGGATTCATTGACAAGACATCCTCTGCTGAGGTCCTTGCGTTAACGACGTTAATTGAAAAGCCTTCGCGTCTTAAGCACCGAAGGATGTTTTGTTTTATTCCGAAATCATATGCAACGATTTGATATTTAATTTCAGGAAGATTCTGATAATAATTGTTACCGTTCTTCTGATCGGGCTCTGTTGTGGGGTTTGCCAGTACCCATTCCCTGCTCAGGGTGTCATCGGGGTCCCACTGGTAAGATTCTTCAGTTGTCACTTCCTGAACAAAATCCATTCCGACGACTCCATCGGATTGTGCTGCGCGGGAGCAAGCCTCTTCTGGGGATATGTCTTCGGTAGTGAGCATAGCTTTCATTGCTCCGCGTTCTCTTAAATGTTTTGTTAGGGAACGAGTGTCGATTCCTTGAATTCCTATTATGTTGTTATCCTTTAAATATGACTGCAGAGAATTCTCAGATCTCCAGTTACTTGGTTCTTCACAGAGTTCTTCTATGACAAATCCTTTCACGTGCGGGCAATTGCTTTCTGTATCGATATCATTGACTCCATAATTACCAATGAGTGGATAAGTCATTGTTACAATTTGGCCCCTGTATGAAGGATCAGTTAGAATTTCCTGGTAACCTGTCATCGATGTATTGAAGCAGATTTCTCCGCTCTGTTCACCAGTGGCGCCGAAGGCTTCACCTACAAAATGGCGACCATCTTCAAGGGCTAGGATTGCTTTCATTCTTTTTAATTAAAATGGGAGAATTTATGGTTCGATGATTTATTACAGAGTTTCATAATGATGCAAGCAATGACGAAAGAAATCCTTAAATGCATTAACTCTTATTGTCGGTAATGATGGTTTTTATTTCTTTTAAGGGAACATTTTGGGTCCGAAGGCGTATCGTGTCTATGATGGCCTCATTATCTCTAAATCTTAGATTTCGACCATAAATTCTACCTCCTTGCCAGGTCAAAATGCTGCAAGGCAGGCCAGGTGGGGCCTTTTTAGATGCGGGCCTGAGGACAAGAGCATTCACTGAGCCGGTCAGGTCAAATTTTCGCTTACCGAAGAGAGTGGAACGGCATGCCATCTCAATGCCTTCTTCGGTAGTGGAGATCCCGGAAAGATTACATTCGAAAAAGTCGCCATTAGATAGAAGGACTCCATTCCTTCTACCATCTAAGAATTCATCAAACTTGGTTTCGATAGGATGATGGAATTCTATCCGTGAAATTGTAAGTGATGGTATCACTTTGCCGCTGTGAATGCCTCCTAGCCTGAAGATGGATTTATTTGCAGATTGAATAGGTGAATGAAAAATAGTGCCGTCAATCAGAGCTATTTTTGGATGCAGTATTTTTTGAGATCCGAGTTCTTCTAGAGTTCCTATTTGTAAATGATCGAAGATTGTGACCCATCGTCGACGCGGTTTACGGCCCTGTCCGACTAAGCAGACAATGGCATCTTTACCCATTTCATCTGGGAACGATCTGAGTTCTCGCCAGAACTCTCCGTCCGCTGAAACGAAGCCAGTGATTTTACCGCCTTTTCGGGTCAACCGTATCCAGTGCCCGGGCCTTGAATTACTGCGTGCATCTGTTTTACTAATGGTTTCTCCCTCTTTGGTGTAATGAATGGATGCGGGACGCCTGTGCGAAAGTGCAATGAAAACGCTTTCTGCACTAGGGTCAGTTCCTTTGCGGATCATGATTCCGCTTTTTGTTTCCTGCTCGTAAGTATCTATTCTGGTGATTTTAGTTGTGACGTGCGTTTCAGTTTCGGGAATTGGGCGTTGAGCCATATAGAAAGATCCAAAATTTTCATTTCGTTCAGGTGATGAAGTTTCTATTAGGATGCTCCCGTTTTTTACTTTAACAGATCCTCCTCTTGGTAAGGGGCCAATGGCTCCTTCTATCCATGGCGGGGGGAGGGGGCCGTCATCATAAGGTTCAGCAGAAGGATTTGGTTTTAGAGCGTAGAATATAATTCGACCTGTACCATTAAGATCTACTTTTTTCTCTATGCCTGCTGATCCTTTACTTTGATCCAGAGGAGTGCCCGTATGGTCTCTGGTCTTAATTAGTTCCGTTCCTTCTGATTTAATGAATCCTCCCCAAGCTGAATTTTCAGTACTTTCAATGTCGACTCTGAATTCTGAACGGCTTTGCGTTGATAAGAGAAGGAGAAATAAACTCGTAACGTGTACAGCTGATTCGAGTTTTTTGTAATGCATTATATAAGGGGCTATCTTTGGTAAAGTGGGACGTAATGGTAAGGCATTGCTAAAATCATTGTGTAGACTGCCGTGGAATAAATGGGTCCCGGGCTACTCCCGTCGAGTTCTCTGTTCCAGTATTTATTACCATCGTCATCGGTCCGAGCTCTTTCCAATAGTGTTTTATTCAGCGTCGAATACCAATCAGCCCATACCTTTCCTCCTATCATGTACTGAGCTGGGGCCGCATAGAAATTTCCATAGGTGAACCATCGATCTCCAGGCTTAAATCTAAGGTTTAGATATTTTGAACCGGCAGCGACAGTTGGGTCATCGTATTGGCCACATACTTGAAGTGAATAAATTGCTGCTGCTGTTCTTGCGAATCCGGACCCCTGAGCGGGCTGATATCCGAAACCCCCATCGCGTTTGTTGAAGCATTTTTTTACGTAATTAACAGCATCATCAATTGTCTTTTGAGGGACGGAAAGACCACCATTTTTGGCGGCCCTCAGGGCGACAACGGCCAGAACAGTTACGGAAATGTCTGCGTCTCTAGCAATTGGTTGGTATCTCCATCCTCCTTGTGGATTTTGACTGCTAACAATGACTTTGATCATTTTCTCAAGTTTGTTTTTTAAGGCATCATCATTTGTTTGGCCATAAAGTTCAGCTAATGCGATGCTCGCAATGCCGTGGAAGTACATGTATTGCCCACTGTTTTCATCGCCTATCAATCCCTGGTCATCTACTTGGGAGAGTAGGTATCGAACGGCCAGATCGACATTCTTTCCGTAAGGGCCTTCATTAGGTAAGTTTCCTGCAGCTTGGAAAGCCATTAAAGTGTATGCAGTCATAGCAATTGGATACCGTGCCTCTTCACCGGTTTCTCCTGCCCAGGCTCCTGTAGGCGATTGCTTTGATGCTAGGTAGGCGAGTGCCCCATTAATGACTGTCTCTGTAGCCGCATTAACTTTGACCGGATCTTCTAGTCGACCTTTGGAGGGGGCACTGATTGCGGAATTTAGCAATGAGAGGAAAATGACTATATTTACGGATATTTCTTTAATAATATTTGTAATAGATATTCCCATTTGTCGTGCTTTTCAGGCTAAAGGATTATTCGATCTACAGCTTTTATTTGTTCGTCGCTTTATCTGACAAGTTTTTAAGATATTGCTGAATGAGTGAACCATATTCTGCAGGATAAGAATCTGACTTGGACTGATTAAGAGTGCCTCTTTCGCGTTTTGGTAATCCGATAAATTTGCTAGTTCCTCTTTCATCTCTCTTTGGGCCTTTTGCTCCACCAGTTCCAGCGTAATTGCCCTGATCACCGTTCCCTTGCTCAGATGGTTGACCCTGACCCTGACCTTCGCCCTGACCTTGACC
>JABGYE010000302.1:0-18484 GCA_018675395.1 Akkermansiaceae bacterium | reverse complement strand
GGGGGATGAGGAAACTGGTCTTGATCAAAGTTCTCATGGAGAAAGTGCTTATAGTTAATAAATAAGCTTAAATAATAGTATATATTTTTCTATTAAAGAGCCTCAGCGGATTAACCGCTGAGGCTCTTTTTCTTTAATTTGGTTAATTATTTTGGAACAAAAACTGCTGCATATATAGAGCAGAAGGCACAATAGTACCTTCCACTCTATAAATATATAACCCTATATTCTCACTAAAAATGAAAAAACTAAACGCGTCCTTGGGCGCATTAATGTTGTTTCTGTTTAGTGCCCCACTGGCATTAGCAGAAGAATCCTCTTCTACCGTCGATTCGGCGATAGGAGCGGCAAATACTTCATGGATTATGACCGCTACCGCATTGGTCCTGTTCATGACTCTTCCCGGACTTGCTTTATTTTATGGCGGTCTGGTTCACAAAAAGAACGTGCTCTCAGTTCTCATGCATTGCTTTGCGATGGCTTGTATATTGAGTGTGGTCTGGCTCGTTGCTGGTTATTCTCTTGCTCTGAAAGGTGGTGGAGAAGGTATTCAAGCATGGATCGGAAACTTATCGGCACTCTTTGGCCAGGGTCTTACCACAGATGATTCTGGAGGGAAGACTATCCCTGATATCCTTGAGTTTGCCTTTCAGATGACATTCTTCATCATTACCCCGGCCCTTGTTGTGGGTACTTTTGTTGAAAGAGTCAAGTTCTCAGCAGTGATGCTCTTTGCTATTTTGTGGGGGCTTTTCTGTTATGCTCCTGTTTGCCACATGGTTTGGTTTGGAGGATGGTTGCAAGAAAAAGGAGTCATTGACTTAGCTGGGGGTATTGTCGTTCATATCACTGCTGGTGTCGCGGCTCTCATTTTTTGTATCATGGTAGGACCTCGTAAGGAGACATCTCCGCCGCATAACCTTGCAATGACCTTAACAGGTACCTGCATGCTTTGGGTCGGTTGGTTCGGATTCAATGGTGGAAGTGGATTAACAGCTAGTGGTGCTGGAGCCATGTCCATCGTTGTGACTCATATTTCAGCGGCAGCGGCAGCGCTGACTTGGATGCTCATCGACGTGGCTACAACTAAGAAGCCAACCGTACTTGGAATTTGTACTGTTGCGATTGCTGGCCTTGCGGCCATCACTCCTGCTTCTGGAGTCGCTGGTCCTATGGGGGCTCTAATCATTGGGGTCGCTTCGGGTGCGATCTGCTGGTACTTCTCAATCAAGGTGAAGAACGCATTTGGATATGATGATTCACTCGATGTTGTCGGTGTTCACGGTGTAGGTGGACTCGTTGGGACGCTCCTCGCCGCAGTAGTTGCAGTAGCGGCCTTAGGTGGAACAGAAAACGGTGCAGAAAATTATAGCTGGACAAGTCAGTTAGGGATTCAAGCATTAGGATCAATAGTTGCTATTGTGTTCACTGCTGTAGTTACCATTATTATTCTGAAGATTATTGAGAAGACAGTTGGCCTCAGGGTCAGTGAATCTGATGAAAGTCTTGGTCTGGACCAGGCAGCTCACGGAGAAACCGCCTATAATGACTAATCTTAATAATTAATATTTTATCAAATGAACTGAAGGCCCGGGCATTGTGCCCGGGCCTTCTTATGTCTTGTGCCTTCTTTAAAGAGGAACTATTAAAGTTATTTATGAGCACAGCGAAGGAAATGAAGGACGCGGCAAAGGAACTCAGTTCTTTTGTCTCAGGGCTCAAATTTGCTTCGCCTGTTTCATGTGTTTACAATCCATTGGAATATGCTTGGGATTCGCACGAGCAATATCTGGAACGATTTTCTCGTTCCCAGAAAAAAGTACTGTTTCTTGGAATGAATCCGGGTCCCTGGGGAATGGCGCAGACAGGGATACCTTTCGGAGAAATACCTGCTGTCCGTGACTGGATGCGCATTGATTGTGAAGTGAAGAGGCCCAGTCCCGAACATCCAAAGCGCCCAGTCGAGGGTTTTAACTGTTCTCGGTCCGAAGTGAGCGGTCGCCGTTTATGGGGTCTGTTTGCCGAAAAATTTGGAACAGCGGAAGATTTTTTTGAAGAACATTTTGTTGCCAACTATTGTCCTCTAGTTTTCATGGAAGAGTCAGGCAAGAACCGGACCCCTGACAAGTTACCATCCAACGAAAAAAATAAACTTGATGTAGTCTGCGATAAGCACCTTGAGAGGATACTGGATATTTTGAAACCTGAGTGGGCCGTTGGCGTTGGATCTTTCGCAGAGTCTAAGGTTTCTACGGTTTCAGAAAAATTAAATTTTCCTATGAAAGTGTCGAGAGTATTGCATCCGAGCCCCGCTAGTCCGGCGGCGAACCGGGATTGGAGCGGGACTGCTCAGAAGCAATTAAAAGAGTCTGGTATCTGGAGATAATTATTTTCCTAAAATGCAAATTGCCAGCCTGCAACGACTGTATAATCGCGATTCATACCGACTCCGTTCGTGTCCTGATCGAGAGGGAAGATACCTTCAATTGCGAATCTGTGCCCCTTGAGTGTGCCTTTCTTGAATTGCCAGTTTAAGCCAATTCCACCTTCCAGAAAATTTCCTCCATAATTAGCCTGCTGTAACATGGGTGAATTATGATTGTGCGCGTTGTGAAAGTGCCCCTCGATAGGATCCGACTTTGTATAGCTGAGCCGCACAGAAGCACTGAGTCCATCCATTAATTCGCGGGCCAGCCATGCTGTTGTATCGAGACGGTCTCCGAGCGCGTAACCGGCTTCATTTTCATCCTCGAGTCGAATTGTGGCTATGAGTTGTGCTCCATAACTGAACGAACCTGATTGTCCTAGCCAAGTGATTCCTGGCTTAAGATCCCAGGTCCCGGAACCGAGTTGCATTCCGTAAGGTAGTAGCATCCCATGCTCACTTTCTTCTACCCCAGCAGTTGGAAGGACTACGCTAAGATTCAAGTGTGCGCGCTGTTTTTTTTCATCATAAAACTTGTATAATCCACCAATTGATAGGTCTCCGATTCCTGACGAACTGTGGCCCATTTTCCCGCCATGATGATGCATATCCATGTCGCCTCCCATATCCATGTCGCCTCCCATATCCATTTGATCTGGCTTGTGCAACATGTTCATGGAATTTTCCACAAAATTAATCATCCCCATAAATGTCAATTTATCAGAGGGGGCATACATGAATCCGAACATGTGCATGTCCATGCTCATGTCCAAAGCTGCAATGTCATAACCTAGGCCAAACACATCTGCTGAAGTAAGTGAACGGCTCCCTTGTCTGTGTCCGTTCATCTCCATGGACATGAAACGATAAGATAACATGTATTCATTGGCTCCATGAGTGTGATCACCCATGACTCCTATAGGAGCATGGCTGTCGGGGCGTCCGGGATTCCATTTTGATTTGTCTGATGAATGAGATTCGTCTGCGGATGTAATTGAAGCATTGAGAGTGAGGCCACAGAGGATTGTGACAGTGAGTATTAAATTTTTCATTTTGATAGTTATAGGTAATAGAGTGGTAAAAATTGTTCATAATTAATTTTTCTGGGTCTCTATAATTATTTCGAGAAACAGAAAAATTGTCTCGCGGATGAAGGTCCAGTACTGGACTCTCGAGACATTTTGAAAGCTGATTGGATTAGCAGCTCTGGGGAGGCCCCGTTGGGGGTTCTAAATTAATGCCTCTGAGTGAAGTGGAATGATAATCTATTAATGCAATGATTTGCGGGGAATAGATTAAATTGATTTGAAACTCGGTCCCAGGAACTATTTGGTTTTTAACGTTGGCTGAAGATTGAGGGTCCTTCTTTTCTTTACCACGTTCTTCTGAAATCTTATGGCAGAGCTCACAGGAGTCTGAAAAAATTGCTCCAATGAAGCTAATATTATTCCCCTGGCTGGACATTTCAGACCAAGCGATTACCTGCATCATTCCCCAATGGCCTCCGGCCACAGTGAAAATAAATATGCAGATAAGCAAAGTTCTGATTTTATTCAGCACGAGGTAATGATGCAAATGAGAGACTAGAAATCAATTATAAATCATCAAATAATAAACTGTTAGTACTTTTCTTGCTTTAGAGGTTTCTTGAAATGGTTTGTACTGATTTGAATAACTCATTTATAGATTTTTGAGGATTTTCACAAATCTGTGATTATAGTATTTAGTATGCATATGAGTCCTTTAAGGATCATTTACTTAGGAGCCTTAATCCTGATGTCTGTGCCTTCTTACGGGAAAGATGCGGCATTAACTGCAAAGTGGAAGAGCTTTGATGGGGCCCAATTCCCATATTCTAAATGGATTGCTAAGAAAGGGAACGCTCCTCGTGCTGTAATAATTGGGGTCCATGGTATCAGTGGTGCTGCTTCTGATTTCAATAACTTAGGATCAGAGCTCTCACAAAAAGGAATATCCGTGTACGCGTATGAATTGCGTGGTCAGGGAAATGATCCTGACACTGAGAGGATCGGTGATTTAAAAGATGTTGAGCTGTGGTTTTCTGATTTGAATTCCTTCATCAGCTCGGTACGAAAAAGAATTGGCACAGTTCCTATTTTTTTGTATGGAGAGAGTATCGGTTCACTGATACTGATGCATGGGTTCTCAGCAATTTCCAAAGAGAATAGGGAGCAGATCGGAGGAATGATTTATTCTTCTCCCCTGATTGCATTGCCAGGAAAATTACCACCGATCAAAAATTTATTAGTGCGTACGGCAATGTTATTATGGCCCAGTTACAGGGTTTCCTTGCGCAGTTTGTCTGGAGGCGGTGAAGCTAAGGTCTCCGAGGGTGAGGATCACTGGGAGCAAATGGCCAAGACTAAACATTATGTTCCCAAGTTTACCTTGAGGATTCTTGGGACCATTGAGCGTATGGTATTTAGTAGTTCAGAGGCCGCATCGAAGATCAAGAAACCGACCCTAGTCCTTTATCCAGGAAAAGATATTTTCACAAAGCCACATCAGGTAGATCAATTTTTTAATACCTTAAAGGCCAAAGATAAATCAAAAAATCTCTTTAAGGAAAGTCATCACCTCCTTGCTTTCGATAAAGAAAGAGATGAGCTGTTTAAAATTGTCTTCGAGTGGATCCAGAATCGATCTTAGACAAATTTGAATCAACAACAATTACTTTCACCGCAGCAGTCTGAACCCGAATCGGTGACTTTGTAATCCATGCCTTTCGTTTCCTTTGGATCTCTTAATCGGGTCGTGCTGCAATCAAATACCTTAGCTTTATTTATTGGGATCTCCTCTATCGGATCTATCAGCTCAAAACAATCACTGTAGGGTTCATTTTTATATATGTTATATACCTTGTCACAGACCGCATAGCGTTTGCCTCTTTCCATTACGTTGCCATCATCATCAAGGACTTGCTTGAATGGGCCCTTATATATGACGGCTTGATTTCTCTCAAGGCATGTCCCTTCCTTTCCCTTGGAGGCCTCAATCGTCATGCTGCGAAATTCTATTCCTTCGACTGTTTGCCATGGTTTTGTGTCAAGTTTTAGAACGCGGACACCATAGAATCCCGCCTCTTCGAATGCGGATAGAAATTCCTCTTCAAGGAAAGCACCCGATATGCACCCGCTCCATAGTTCGTCATCATCTTGCATTTTTTGGGGAACAGGTTCATCCGAAACGATATCGGATATGACGGCTCTACCTCCTCGTTTGAGGACACGGTAAATTTCTTTAAATAGTTGTTTCTTTGAATCATTATCCACTAAATTCAAGACACAGTTTGATACTACGACGTCAATAGATTCATTCGGAATCATTGGCTCTTCGGATCGGATCTGAGAGGCTAATTGTTCCGCTTGAAGGTAAGCTTCAGAACCATTTTCCTTTTCCTTAGAAAGTCCTTGGTCAAGCAGTTCCAGATCAAGAGCGAGATCCTGAATGCGGCCCTTGCGGAACTCGACGTTAGCGTATCCGGTCCTATCGGCAATGATCGGAGCGTTCCGTCGTGCCACTTCAAGCATATCATCAGTCATGTCGACACCAATGACTTTGCCTTTGGCCCCTACGACCTGACTCGCAATGAAACAGATCTTTCCGGTCCCGCTCCCAAGATCCAATACCGTTTCCCCTTCTTTGAGGTGTTGACTCGGGTCACCGCAACCATAATCTTTTTCAATGACTTCCTCTGGGATAATATCCAAATATTTTGGATCATATTCGACTGGGCAGCAGAGCGCCTCTTCCTGGATGTCTGCTCCGGCAGCGTATCTCTCTTTTACAGCGGATTCTTTATTCATTGTAGATTCTTCGGGTTTTATAACTCTTCGATGATTTTGTCAAAGATCAGATTGTGATAAAAAGGAATATTTTTCTGGATGCTTGGCAATATCTCAGTCACTTATCCGAATGGAACATCCATTTCTTGAAGATGAATTTAAAATTCGCTGGTCTCAACTGAAGCCGGAAAATGTGGTATCTGATATTTCCGAAGCTATAAAAAGGGCCGAGGATAAGGTTAGTGCCTTGTGTGGTGATGATTCTCCCGAAACTGAACTAACATTTGAAAATACACTATTGGCACTCGAGAGCGCTTATGAAACATTGAGCCGTCCTTGGGGATTAGTAGGTCATTTGGATTCGGTTTGTAACTCGGATCCTTTGCGTGAAGCGCAAAATAAGATGCTCCCAAAGGTTTCTGAATTTTTTGCTAAGATTCCTTTGAATGCTGATCTTTGGAACCGAGTCAAATCTTACAGTGAGACTGATGAGGCCAATTCATTATCTTCGACAAAGAGAAGGTTCCTTGATGAGACGATCACTGATTTTCGGAACAGTGGAGCAGAGTTGTCCGATGAGAAGAAAGAGAGGCTCATGGAGCTGGAATCCGAACTGGCGCAGAAAACTCAAAAATACTCAGAGAATGTTCTCGATTCAACCAATGCCTGGGAAATGGTAATTGAGGAAGAGGATCATTTAGTGGGCTTGCCAGTCCTAGCGAAGTCAGCTGCTCTTGAAAGCGCAAAGTCCAAAGGCATTGCGAGTGATGAGGAACCTAAGTGGAGATTTACTTTACAGGCGCCATCCTTTTTCCCTGTCCTTGAGCATGTTGAATCAGATTCGATACGTAAGCAGGTCTGGGAAGGAACATGTGCTATAGGCGCTAGCGGAGATTATGATAATACCGATCTCGTTTGGACAATATTGAGCCTCCGTCAGGAGAAGTCAGAAATCTTGGGAGAGGAAAACTTTGCTGATCAGGTCCTACAGCGCCGAATGGCCAAGGATGGTAAAAGGGCATTAGGATTTGTTGAAGATTTACATAACAGGACAAAGCCATTCTTTGATGTTGAAACTAAAGAACTCGAAGATTACAAGGCCCAGTCAGAAGGAAATCAATCGGGTCCCTTAGAGCCATGGGAAATTGCTTATTGGGCAGAAAAGAGGCGCAAGGAGGAATACGATTTTGATGATGAGGAATTGAGGCCGTATTTTTCAATAGGGAGCGTCATTGAAGGCATGTTTTCTATTGTAACGGAAATTTTTGGAGTGAAGATCACGGAACCGGATGAAAGGCCTGATGTCTGGCACGAATCGGTTAAATTTTATGAGATTCATGATGCAGAAAAGGGCAATCACCTCGGTTCCTTTTATGCTGATTGGTTTCCCCGTGAGTCCAAACGCAGCGGGGCATGGATGAATTATCTTATTACTGGGGTGCCTCAAGATACTGGAGAGAGGACGCCTCACCTTGGATTAATGTGTGGCAATATGACTCCTCCGGTTGGTAATGAACCAGCCCTTCTGAAGCATGATGAAGTGGAGACTGTATTCCATGAGTTTGGACACCTTTTACACCACCTCTTAGGTGAAGTGGATATTAAGTCACTTAATGGAGTCAACGTGGCTTGGGACTTCGTTGAATTGCCATCTCAAATTATGGAGAATTTTTGTTGGGCAAGAGAATCACTGGATCTTTTTGCCCGGCATTATGAGACGGGCGAATTAATTCCGGATCATCTTTTTAAGAAGATGCTAGATGCACGCAATTATCGTTCGGCCACTGCTATGATGCGTCAGCTTAGTCTTGGTAAGCTTGATCTTGAACTGCACATTAACGAGGCTTCAAAAGCGGAGCCTGGGCGCGATCTTGATGCACTGACTGAAGAGCTCCTTGTTGCTTATACTATTCCGACCCTGACCAAAGCTTCGACGATGGCTCGTCGCTTTGGCCATCTTTTCGCGAGTCCCACAGGATACGCTGCGGCTTATTATTCCTATAAGTGGGCAGAGGTCCTCGACGCAGATGCATTTACTCGGTTCCTTGAAGAAGGGATCATGAATCCTCAGGTCGGCCTCGAATTTCGTTCTAAGATTCTGAGTAAAGGCAACTCTGAGGATCCGCAGAAACTTTTCCACGATTTCATGGGTCGAGACCCTGATCCTGAAGCGTTACTGAAGAGGAGTGGTCTGTTCAGTTAAGTTTCTCAAATATGGGCAATAATCTCTGTGCAGATCGGCTCCGGACTATTATTGATTAAAACACTAAATCCTTTTTCTCCTTCTTCGAGATCCTCGAGATCTTCAAACTGAGATTCTATCATTTGCGATTTCATAAAGTGTCCTTCTCTCTTTTGCATTCGCTCACTGATAAGTTCACGGTTTCCTTTGAGATGAATGAAATGGACATTACTTCCCTTGATCTCAGAATTTAATAGTTCCCTGTATTGACGTTTTAGCGCCGAGCAGCCGAAAAATAATGGCCAAGTACCAGGATGTGAGGTGATCGATTCACATATCGCATTGAGCCAATCTTCCCTGTCCTTGTCGTTCAGAGGTATTCCTGAGCTCATCTTTTGGACGTTTTTTTTTGGATGAAAAATGTCTCCATCTTTAAAAATTCCTTGTGTTTTTTTAGCCAAAAGTGCGCCTATGGTGCTTTTTCCGCATCCACAGACTCCCATCAGAATGTAAGTGTTATTATTCAAGGTAAAATAAGATGAACGTGGCGTTTGCTAATGATCGCAAGTTGAGTTCTTTTCTTTTTTGTTCATATCAATGACTTCCAAAGAGATTCGACAGTCCTTTTTAGATTTCTTCAAAGAGAAGGAACATAGTATTGTTCCGTCCTCATCATTGTTGCCCGAATCTCCTGGGCTCCTTTTCACTAATGCTGGCATGAATCAGTTCGTGCCATTCTTTCTAGGAACGCAAAAAGCACCCTATGAACCTCCGAGAGCAGCTGATACGCAGAAGTGTATCAGGGCAGGGGGCAAACATAATGACCTTGGAGATGTTGGATTTGATACTTATCACCAGACACTCTTCGAGATGCTGGGGAACTGGTCATTCGGTAATTACTTCAAAAAAGAGGCAATAGAATGGGCCTGGGAGCTTCTCGTTGATCGTTGGGGATTTCCGCCATCTCGCCTCTTTGCGACTGTCTATATGCCGGGAGATGGGGACCCTGCCGAGTTTGATGAGGAGGCCTATAAGTATTGGCGTTTGGTCTTTGAGCGGGGTGGCCTTGATCCTGATGTGCACATAGTGCATGGAAACAAGAAAGATAATTTCTGGATGATGGGAGACACTGGTCCATGTGGACCATGTTCTGAAATTCATGTGGATCTGACCCCTGAAGGAGATACTAAAGGAGAATTAGTCAATGCTGATGATGCGCGTTGCATTGAGTTATGGAACCTTGTTTTCATCCAATACAATGCTGAGCCTGACGGAACCTTTAAGCCTCTTCCAGCCTGCCATGTTGATACGGGGATGGGTTTTGAGCGAGCTTGTTCTATGGTTCAGGGAACAGCAGGATTTACTGATTTTTCAAAACCAATTTCGAATTATGAGACTGATGTTTTCAGGCCAATATTTGACGCATTAGAAGAGGCGAGCGGTAAGACCTATGGGTGTACGCTTCCAATCAAGAAGGAAGGGTTAACGGATCAGGAGCAGACTGACATTGCGTTCCGAGTCATAGCAGACCATATACGTACTTTGAGTTTTGCTATTGCTGACGGGATTAGGCCAGGTAATGCGGGTCGCAATTACGTGTTGAGGAGGATCTTGAGAAGAGCGGTCAAATTTGGACGTTCATTGAGCTTAGGTAAGGATGGTCCCTTTCTTAGTTCTTTAATTCCGACTCTGGTTTCTGAATTTGGTGAAATTTTTCCTGAAATAAATGCAAAGAAAGAGACAATCATAGAATTACTTAATGCTGAGGAATTGCTTTTTGGGCAGACGATTGATCGTGGAATGAAACTCTTCGAAACGGAACAGAAAAGGACAAGCGGTGATATATTTTCAGGGAAGACGGCCTTTGATCTGGAATCGACTTATGGATTTCCTATTGATCTTACAGAACTGATGGCTTCTGAATGTGGGTTACGCGTGGATATGGAGGATTACTCCAATTGTTTCGAGGAGCATCAAAAAATTAGCAAGGGTAACGCTCAATCTGAGGTCATTGCTGCTCTGGACTTTAAGTCTGAAGTTGAGACAGAATTCACCGGTTTTGATGAGGATGAATCAGTGGCTCGCGTTATCGAATTTCTTGAGCGTGATGGTGAGTGTTACGCGATTGTGGATAGGTGTCCTTTATATGCTGAGAAGGGCGGTCAGGTCAGTGACCATGGTCAATTAGTAGTTGGTGATGAAACTGTTTTAATATTGGATGTGACTCAGGTAGGTGCAGCTTTTTGCCTTCGTATTGATGGGAAGATTAGTTCGTGGGAAGGGAACCCAATTGATGTGACATTGAAGGTTGATTCTGAACGTAGAAGAATGATTGAAACGCACCATACTGCGACTCATTTAATGCATTGGGCATTGCATGAAGTCGTCGGTTCTGAGGTGGCTCAGCAGGGATCTTTAGTCGATCATGGGCGGCTCCGTTTTGATTTTAACAGTGAGGCTTTGCAACCTGATCAGGTATCTGCGGTAGAGAGATTAGTTAATGAAAAGGTCTCGGACAATGATCCGGTTTCTTGGGTCGAGGTGGAACACTCAGATATTAGAGAAAGAAAGGACATCATGCAGTTCTTTGGTGACAAGTATGGTGACATGGTGAGGGTCGTTCAGATAGGTGGCTCCGAATCAGAGTTGAACGGTTATTCAATGGAATTGTGCGGTGGAACCCATCTCAGAAACACGGGTGATATCGGACTATTTAAGATTAAAAGCGAGGGAGCTATTGCTGCTGGTGTCCGACGCATTGAGGCGGTCTGTGGTATCGCTGCTCAGCATTTTGTTGAGGAAAGAATTTCTGCTCTCAAAGAGGAATCCCATGGATTACAGCAGAAGCTTGAATCAGCTCTCCAATCTCTCGATGATGGTAGTCAGGACATGCCTGTTTTCACGGGTAATGATTCAGAGATTGAAACTTGGATACTGTTTAGGGACTCTCTCAAGGATGCCGTAATTAATGCTGATAAGACTCTCAAGAAAAGACAATCAGCCAATGCTGCAGCGGAGGCAGATTCAATGCTCTCTAGTTTAATTTCAGATGTTCAGGGCGAGGTGCCCCTCATCGTTCATAACTTTGAAGGAACGCCCGCTCTATTACAGGAACTTTTAAACGGACTGAAGAAAAAACAGTTTTCAGGTATCGGAGTCTTAACTGTTATCGATTCAGATAAAGTTCATCTCGGAGTCTCTGTTTCTTCTGAATTTACGGACCGTTTTAATGCTGGAGACCTAATTTCTAAGTTGGCTCCGATCATTGGAGGAAAGGGTGGAGGAAAGCCTGACATGGCTAGAGGCGCAGGTAATGATGTAGCGGCCGTCGAATCCATGATGGCAGAGGCAAAGGCAATTATAAAATAGGGGTGATATTCAAATTGCCTTTTCAGTGCATCTATTTTCCTCTGTTGCAATTTTCTTGGAATTAGTGTCAAAATTGCTTAATGAAACGATTCTTACGATCATGTCCCGCTTTTATTAGCCTTTTTATTTGGGTTACTATTTTAAGTTCTTCTTATTGTTTGTCAGCGGATAAGCAGTCCAGACGCATTTGGACGGACGCGGACAAAGCAGCGTCTGAGGATCCTGACTATTTGTTGCAAGGGGAATATGTTTCTAAGGGAGTGGGTGTGCAGGTAGCGGCACTAGGAAAGGGAACATTCTATGTGAGTAAGTTTGAGGGAGGTCTGCCTGGACAAGGATGGGACAAGTCGAATCCTCATGTTGAGCTGATTAATGTCGAGTCTTTGAAGAAAAGAATTAATGGCATGAAAAGGACTGAACGTGTCAGCCCGACTCTTGGAGCAAAGGTACCCGAAGGAGCGACCATTTTATTTGATGGAAAGAAAACTGAACATATTAATGGTCCAGTTAAGGATGGTCTGCTCATGGCTGGCGCACAAACGACAGGCAATTATGGCGACTTCACTCTTCACTTGGAGTTTAGGCTTCCGTACAAACCAGACTCACCACTAAGTAGTCAGGACCGTGGCAATAGCGGTATTTATTTACAGAACCGTTATGAGACTCAGATACTTGATAGCTTTGGTTTGGTTTATGATAGGGATCAGGTAAAGGTTCCCCTCAAGTCAGACCCTAAGCAGTGGTGTGGTTGTTTCTATAAATTCAAAGCTGCAGATATTCCGATGTGCTTTCCTCCCCTCCGTTGGCAAACTTATGATATTGATTTTATTGCGCCAAAGTTTGACGGTGGGAAAAAAATCAGTGATGCCACTATCACAGTGAAACATAATGGCGTTATTATACATGATAAAGTCAAGTTACCAAAAGGGACAGGCGCTGGTGGAGGTCGTAAGGAAGTGCCCGAAGGGCCTATCATTTTCCAAGGGCACGGTAATCCCGTGACCTTTAAAAATGTTTGGATATTGTCCCGTTAAATAGATTTCAGATAATCATAAACTCAATTTTCATGACAAGAATAAGTTCATTCATACTGCTCCTAATTTTTTCTGCATTGAATTTTTCAACTAATCAATCCGGTGCTGCAGAGAGACCAAATATTGTTTTTATTTTTTCAGATGATCATGCTCCGCATGCTATCGGTTCGTACAATGGTTGGTTGAAGTCCATTGACCCGACTCCGAGGATAGATGAATTAGCTGCACAGGGAATGCTCTTTGAGAACAGCTTCTGTACTAATTCGATTTGTGGGCCTAGCCGTGCTGTGATTATGACTGGAAAGCACAGTCACAAGAACGGTTTCATGAATAATGGGAATTCCTTTAATTGGAACCAGCAAACCTTTCCTAAAATTCTCAGAAGGGCCGGATACACAACAGCCCTGTATGGAAAATCGCATCTGAAGGGTAAGCCTCAGGGCTTTGATGACTGGAAAGTGTTACCTGGACAGGGACTTTATTATAATCCTGATCTGATTACTCCAAAAGGTCGTGTCCGTATTGATGGGCATTGTACTGATATTGTTACTGATCTTGCCGTGGAATGGATCAAAGAAGGGCGTGACAAATCGAAGCCGTTCATGATCATGGTTCAGCATAAGGCTCCTCACCGTAATTGGATGCCGGCACTGAGGCACTTGTCTCTTTACAAGGACGTGAGAATACCTGAGCCGAAGACACTCTTTGATAAGTGGGAGGACAATGCACCTCCTGCAAGGCACCAGGAACTTGAGATCGATCGGCACATGGATATTAACTATGATTTGTTCGTTGACCTGACAGCTGACTATAAAGGGACCCCTTCACAAAAGCGGCAAGACAGATCGGCTTGGTGGAACATGAAGCGAATGAGCAAAGAGCAGATCAAGTCATGGAGAGAATATTATGCCCCTCTGGATAAAAAATTTCATGAATCCAAGCTTTCCGGGAAGGATCTTGTCCGTTGGAAGTTTCAGCGATATGCAAAGAATTATCTGCGATGCGTTCGTGGAGTAGATGATAGTGTTGGTAAGATCCAGGATGTCCTTAAAGAGTTAAAATTGGATAAGAATACGGTTGTAATTTATTCTTCAGATCAGGGATTCTATATTGGTGATCATGGCTGGTATGACAAGCGTTGGATGTATGAGGAATCACTTAAGATGCCGCTCATTGTTAAATGGCCTGGGGTCACGGAGCCAGGCTCTAGGGCAACTCAGATGGTTCAGAATCTTGACTACGCTGAGACCTTTCTTGAAATGGCTGAGGCAAAGATACCTCAAAATATGCAGGGAATGTCCTTAGTTCCAATCTTAAAGAATGGAAGGGCTGAGAACTGGAGAAAGAGCATTTATTATCATTACTATGAGTTTCCGAGTGTGCACATGATTCCACGCCATTATGGCATACGGACCGAGAGATATAAATTGATGCATTTTTATCAGTTCGGCAATGAGTGGGAAATGTATGACCTTCAAGAAGACCCTGATGAGTTGCAGAACATTTACGGAAAAACTGGTAAAGAAAAATTACAAGAGGACATGAAAAAGCAACTCGTTGCGATACGTAAATATTACGACGATAATACGGATGTTGCTGAAAAGCCTGCCAATTGGAAGAAGAAGATGCGCCCGTAAAGGGTATCAAGAAAGGATTCCACGGACGACCTTGCCGTGGACATCGGTAAGGCGGTAGTCGCGTCCCTGGAATCGGTAGGTGAGCTGCTCGTGATCAATTCCAAGGCAGTGCAATATAGTGGCGTGAAAGTCATGCACATGCACTGGATCCGCTTCTACATTGTAACAATAATCATCGGTTTTCCCATAAGTGATGCCTGGTTTGATACCGCCGCCGGCCATCCAAATGGAAAAGCACCTTGGGTGGTGATCACGGCCAAAGGAATTGGGATTGCCCTGAGCATAAACAGTGCGGCCAAACTCACCGCCCCAGATGACGAGTGTCTCGTCGAGCATGTCCCGTCTTTTTAGATCTGCAATTAGGGCTGCTGATCCCTGATCGGTTTCCCGAGCAATTGTAGGCAAGTAGCGCTGAACGTTGCTGTGATGATCCCAGCCACGGTGGAATAATTGGATAAATCTTACACCCCGTTCAGCTAGTCGTCGTGCTAATAGGCAATTGGCAGCATGGGAGCCAGGCTCTTTTGCCTCTTCCCCATAGAGTTTGAAAGTACTTTCCGGCTCGTCTGAAATATCTGCCAGCCCTGGTACCGATGCTTGCATGCGGTAGGCCATTTCATATTGCGCAATTCTCGTGGTAATTTCCGGATCACCTATTTCTTTTTCGCGTATTTGGTTGAGTTTGGCAAGGCGATCAAGCATTGATCGCCTGCTTTCTGACCCGCTACCGGCGGGATCGTTTAGATAGAGGACGGGATCTCCCTCGCTACGGAACTTTACTCCCTGATATTTTGAAGGAAGAAAGCCGCTGCCCCAGAGGCGATCATAGAGTGGCTGAGCTTGGTGAAAAGTGTTCTTGCTAAGTAGCACGACAAAAGACGGCAAGTTTTCAGTTTCGCTACCTAGGCCATAGCTTAGCCAGGATCCGATACTTGGCCTACCGGGCTGCTGATGACCGGACTGGAAGAAAGTGACAGCGGGATCGTGGTTAATTGCTTCGGTGTGCATTGAGCGGACAACACATATGTCATCGACTACTTCTGCCATGTGTGGCAGCAGATCGCTGAGCCAGGTTCCGGACTTGCCATGCTGCCTGAATTTCCATGGTGACTTAATTACGGGAAAGCTTTTCTGTCCTGCCGTCATGCCAGTTAGGCGCTGACCATCACGAATTTCCTTGGGCAGTTGCTTCATGTGTAGTTTCTCAAGGGAGGGCTTATAGTCGAGCAGATCGACCTGCGATGGGGCTCCAGATTGAAGCAGATAGATGACTCTCTTGGCTTTAGGCGCAAAATGAGGAATACCCTTGAGGCCGCCGAAGCGGGCGCCGTCTTTGGTCCGTTCTTTCGCGCAAAGTTCACCACTCAGCAGTGATGAGAGAGCCGCGACCCCGATGCCAGTACTGGATTGCCCGAAGAACTGACGACGGTTCTGAATTAGACTGGATTCAAGGAGAAGGTTATGCATATAGGATTATCCTTTCGTAACTGTTTCATTGAGGTTCAAAAGCAAGCGAGCAACGCTGGTCATCGCTGCCAGTTTCGAGATATTCAACCTAGTGTTGTAAGGTGAATCGCCAACCTTCAGAAGTTTATGAGCTGTCGATTGGTTTGTTTTGAAGTTTTTCAGATTTTCCGTATAGGAGGAACGCAGCAATGTAAGCTCGGATTGCACGGGGACCCGTGCTGTCACAAGACGGAACCCATAGGTGATACGCTCGTTTAATGTTTGTCCTCCCTCGCTCAACATGCGTTCTGCTAGGCGCCGTGCAGCTTCAACGAACTGCGGCCCATTGAGCAGCGCTAGTGCTTGCAGAGGAGTGTTGGTTCGCGATCGTCTAGTGGTGCAGAATTCGCGTTCTGGCGCATCAAATGTCTTCAGCATTGGAGAAGGAACCGTTCGTTTCCAGAAAGTGTAAATGCTGCGGCGATAAAGGTCATTTCCTTTGCCTTGTTGGTATTCTTTTGAGTAACCGGGCCTGTTATTGAGTTCCATCCAGAGCCCCTTAGGCTGGTAGGGATAGACACTCTTGCCTCCGAGCTGTTTAACCAGTAGGCCGCTACTGGCAAGACAGGAATCACGAATTTCCTCGGCATCTAGTCGCATTCGTGGACCACGGGCAAGTAATCTGTTTTCCGGATCGTTACGGTAGGCAGCCTCTCCGGCATGGGAGGTTTGCCGATAAGTCGCCGAATTGAGTAATAGGCTGTACATATGTTTGGTATCCCAACCGCTCCGGATAAACTCAAGGGCGAGCCAGTCGAGTAGCTCAGGGTGCGACGGTAGTTCTCCCTGAATACCGAAGTCCTCAGCTGTTTTTACCAATCCTGTACCGAAGAGTTGCTGCCAGTACCTGTTAACTGCGACTCGGGCGGTCAGTGGATGGGTTGGATCCATTAACCATTGCGCAAAGCCGAGACGGTTCGAATTGTTTGCTCTCATTGTCGGAAAAATGGCAGGTACACCTGCTGATACTCTTTCCCCAGGTTCATTGTATTGTCCCCGATTAAGCACGTGCGTTGCCCTTGGTTTTGCCATGTCCTGCATTATCATCGTTTCGGGGAAAGAGGCCGCCAGTTGTTTTTCAATCGTTGCGATACGTTTTTTAAGGTTCCCGTTAGGGTTGTGATGCGTCAGGAAATATTTCTTAAGGCGATCGGATTGAGATTTTGTTCTTTTTTGATTGATGATAGTAGCAATTTCACGGATGTCTGCAGGGATGCCCTGTAGTTGCAGGGCATCTGTCGGATCAGTAGTGACGGAGAGTCTGGGACGACCCATGCCATGTGCGGCGAAATCGGCTTCATGGCGAAGCCGAAAACGCAATAACGAGCCACCCTCATAACCGAAGGGTAATGCAGCAATAAAAATGGCTGTTGCTGGTGCTTTGCGGGTGGGCCCATCAACTGCCCAGCCGTTGGAATTTTCTGTAGTGCCATCGATGGCCTTAGAGACTCCATACCCGGCCTGTGAATAGTCGGCAATGGCTCTTGCGAATTTGACTACTTGGCTTTGTGAGGGATTTTTAATGGAGATCGCAGTCAATTCAAATTCGCTGAGGACAAAGTTCGAGTTGCTGTGTCGTCCGGGTCCGTTGCCGGGGAGCGTTTTGTGAGTCAGGGCTTCGAGCCTGACCGCGGTCATTTTCCCTGCTGTCGCTTCAGCAGTGATCTCATAAATATCCTTTTGTGATTTTGCGCCCCCAGCGAGGATGCTGTTGTCAGCGAGCTTACTTAATGTGGCGCCTCCCGTGGATTTTATGGTTTTTGGGGAAAGGATTGCCCATCCTTTTTTGGGTTGCAGGGCGATCTGGGAAGTCCATTGGTCTATAAGAGCATCTAGATTTATAGGTTTTTCCAGTTCTTTCTTTAACTGTAATAATTTTCTCTCATTTTCCGTCTTCTTGGCGGCTGCGAGCGGGGAAGTAAGGCGCTGCTTCGGTGCGAACCCATTAGCGCCGCGTTCTGGAACCTGATTAAAAAAGTGGAAAACCTGATAGAATTCCTTCTGAGAGATGGGATCAAATTTGTGGTCATGACACCGCGCACAACCCATGGTCAATGCCATCCATACTTGACTAGTTGTTACTACCCGGTCCATGACATACTCAGTGCGGTATTCCTCGTCAATGATTCCCCCCTCGATGGTGATTCCGTGGTTTCGGTTGAAGCCCGTGGCAAGTCGTTGATGTTCGCTGGCCTGTGGCAGGAGATCTCCGGCCAGTTGCTCAATGGTAAATTCATTGAACGGCTTATTGCTATTGTAGGAATTAATCACCCAGTCACGCCACACCCACTGCTGCCGCTCAGTATCATATTGGTACCCGTTGGAGTCAGCATATCGAGCGAGGTCCAGCCAATGTCTGGCCATATGTTCACCGTATGCCGGTGAGTTAAGGTAGCGGTCGACCATGTTGTTGTAAGCATTTGGTGCTTTATCAGCAAGGAATGTGTCGATTTCCTCTAGTGTTGGCGGTAGGCCAGTGAGGCTGAAACTTATCCTGCGGATTAGCGTTTCGGGGCTTGCTTCGG
>JABGYE010000265.1:0-17142 GCA_018675395.1 Akkermansiaceae bacterium | reverse complement strand
GGCTCCCATTATCTTCAACTTTGAAGTCAGTTTCAAAACTCTTGTAGCCACCAGCAGAAACTTTTCCCTCAAGAGTAATAGCATCAGAAAGATCTCTTAATGAAGCCAAAGAGAAACCATCAAGAGAAACTTCCTGCTGCCCAGGAACATGCAATTCGACCCAGTCCACAGTGCCTTCTTCATCAAAATGAACCTCACTGACAGTTAATAATTCAGTGAGATCAGGAGGGATTGTGGAAATGGAAACATCTGCTCCAAAAACAATGTCCGAGCTCCCTGACCGTTCATTATGAATCTCAACGGCCAGAACATTTCCACCAGGTTTGAGGAGGCCCGTAATATCACCCTGAATAATGGGCCCATACTTAGCCTCACCTCTTTGTCCGGGAGTCTTCCAATTAACTGACCCTCCGGGCATTAATTTTCGGCCAATTTCCTGACCATTAAGATACACTACAATCCCATCATCAAAGACCCCATCCATTAGGATCCTCGCAGAACGAAATGCCCCACTCCAATTAAAATCTTTTCTTAAATAATAAGTGAACTTACCACCGGTCGTCCATGGCGTTTGGAAACCAGGGGCTGGCATTTTATTAGAAAGCCCTTCCTTACCAAAAATTCCAGGGCCCTCATTCCAAGACGAATCGTCAAATTCAACACTTCTCCATGAAATTCCATTATCCGCACCGCTCTGATCATACTTCCACACCGAGCCCAACTCAATGATCTTTGTCGTTTGGCCTGCGTCTTCAGCAGGGCCTGCTCCCGGAGTCCCGTCAGGAGCCAAACTCACTCCCCAATTTTTCCAGTGCTTGGCTCCGCGGTTTTCATGAACAAGTCTCAAAGTGTGTCCGGCTCCATCAGCAGCTATGGGCCACTTCGTCCCATCATCATCGTATTCTACCTCGGCCATTATTACTCCATTTTTATCCTCTAAGACAATCGACTCGCCCCCATTATTCAAACTCCCCTCCCATGGCCCATAAACCTTAGTCGAAGCTGGTATCGAATAAGCCTTTCTTAGAGTCACCTCATCCACAGACGAAAGAAGAATACGCTCCCATTTTTCAAGGAAAGCCCTTTCAGGTTCAGCCTCATTAAAGTCAGGGAATTCAAATTCGACTCCGTCACTCATCCTCCAACGAGAAATGTCCTTAGGCGTTGCCGTTAGGTTCTGTATTTCAATATATTCAGGCTTCTCTCCTTTTGGATTGTAATGAATCTCACTGAAAACAACTTGCTCAGCAGTCGATGTCGAACAGAGACAAAGTATGATTTTGAGGGCAAAAGTAAGAGCAATAAAAGATTTCATATAAAATAGAAGGGTTTAATACATAATATTAAGTATCCTGTATGGCTTAAAATGAATGCAAAAGAGATACATTTCAACCCCACAACCGATCGACTATATGATTTCAATCGGATTAAGCTCGTGTTAAAGTTACTATAGTAGAATTAATTTAATTTCCATGCTCCGCCTCATCACCCCACTCTCAATTATTCTAATATTTTCAACGATTCAACTCAATGCAGAGCTAGCAATCTCCGAGTTCATGGCATCTAACGACTCTACGGTCCCAGACGAGGACGGTGAATTCTCAGACTGGATTGAGATAATAAATGAAGGGACTGAGCCAACGGACTTAGGTGGTTACCATTTAACAGACAATGAAGGTGATCTCACTCAATGGACATTCCCAAGAATCACCATAGCGCCAAACTCAAGGATCATTGTCTTCGCTTCTGGAAAGGATCGAATCGATCCTGAGTCTCCACTCCACACTGATTTCGAATTGAATGCGAAGGGAGAATACCTAGCATTAATTTCACCCGACGGAACCACAAAAGTCACAGAATTTTCACCTACTTTCCCTGCCCAGAACGAAGACCAATCTTACGGCATCAGTAGCTTTGGGAATATTGTTCCAGAGCCATTAATCTCAACCAATTCAATTGCAAAATATTTCATCCCGAAATCCGAAGGAGAATTACCAGAAAACTGGAACGGCCTAAACTCTCCATCGAATGAAGCTTCTTGGAATTCCGGGCCAGGAGGACTGGGATGGGAAAGCGCTAACGGAACTCTAAAAAGTCTCGTCACAACAGACCTTCGAGAGGAAATGCGAAGCAAGAACGCATCAGGGTTCTTCCGTTACTCCTTTAATTTCGATTCAACTGGACGCACATTACAAACATTAAAATTAAATACTCAGGTCGATGATGGGTACGTTGCCTATCTTAATGGCACTCAAATCGCTTCTTACAATTCTCTTTCCCCCACTAAGTGGGATTCCAAGTCCTCAAAATCTGGACGCCCGGACTCTGCTATTTTAAATGACCCATCGGAGCATGATCTTTCCGATTACGTGAACCTTTTAAATGAAGGTCAGAACCTATTAGCCGTTCAAGGAATGAATAGTTCGACTGGAGGATCTGACTTTTTAGTCCGGATAGAATTGATCGCCGGAATGAGTAAAGTAGGAGAACTGTACGAAGGTTATTTCTCTAATCCTACACCAGGTAAGGTAAATTCTGACGGGACAGCTTCTGGGCCAATCTTTTCTAACTACACCAAAAAACCAGAACGGCCCACTTCAGGAAATGACCTTGTAATTGAAGCATCTCTATCAGAAGCCAATTCTGCCATTTCAAAAGTTAAGTTGTTTTACCGGGTAATGTTTGATGAAGAAAAGTCAGTAGAAATGACTGAAAACCCTATTGGATCAGGAAATTATCAAGCCCCGATCCCAGGTTCATCTTTTGATGATGGGGAAATGATTAGGTGGCGGTTCGAAGCCATTGACGAACTCGGACTCGAAAGTTCAGAACCTCAATTCCCTTCCAGTAAAGATTCTCACAAGTACGTGGGAACCGTATCCCTCAACCCTTCCGTAGAATCAAAACTGAACGTAGTTCAAACTTTCATTAAAAATCCGAACTCTGCCGGTTCAACTAGTGGAACTAGAGGATCTATTTTCTATTTGGGAGAACTTTATGACAATATTCTCTTCTCTCCGCACGGACAATCGACTGGAGGGTTCATCAAGAAAAGCTACAACCTTGACTTCAATAAAACACAACGCTTCAAGTGGCACCCCGATGAGAAAAGGGTGAAGGATATTGATCTTCTAACTAACTGGGCAGACAAATCTAAAGTCAGACATGTGCTTGCATGGGAAATTATGCGCGAGTCAGGCGTCCATGCTCACTTTGCTTTCACGGTCCGCGTCCAACAGAACGGTGATTTCTTTAGTACGGCTGATTTTGTAGAAGACGCTGATAACATTTACTTGGAAAGAGCAGGACTAAATCCTAACGGGGCACTTTACAAAGTTTACAGCAACACACTGTCTTCCGGAGACAATGGAAATAGTGGAGTCGAGAAAAAAAACAGGAAAGAAGAAAAGAATCAGGATCTCACTGACTTTATCAGAGGAATCAATTCAGGTAACACGCAAGAACAATGGGACTTCATCTACGATAACGTCAATCTCCCAATGTGTGTCAATATGGCCGCGGCCAACTGCGTAATAAGAAACACCGATATGCATCGAAAAAATTGGTACATTTACCGCGACACTGGAAAGAGTGACGAATGGGCGTTATTACCATGGGACCTTGACCTTTCGCAAGGTAGAAAATGGAACGGGACTGACACATATTTTGATAACAAGCTCTTCAGCACTGACGTAATAAGAGTCGGCACTTCAGTGAGCTTGGTACAAAAGATGTGGTCCAGACCAGAAGTCAGTCAAATGCTCATGCGAAGGATCAGAACCTTAAGTGACAAGTTCTTAAGCTCTCCCGACACACCTTATGATCAGAGATATTATGAGCGCCGACTCGATGAACAATCTGCATTAATAGACCCACCAGACATCACACCTTCGGATGCGAGATTAGATTTCGTTAAATGGGGCTCATGGGTCCAAAGCAGAGGAAGTGCAGTGCCTTACACGTCTAATAATCGCGACGTAGAAGATATGTCAGAAGGAATTGCCCGGTGGAAGACTGAATATTTAACAGGAAGAAGAAACTATATCTACGGTGCTTCTGCTAGACTCCCAGGACCCCAGTCCGGACAATTGTCCTATGATTCTACACCTCTAATAATTACAGGGGCAGAATCTAAAACAAAAATTCCCATTGATGGATCAGAAGGTTCGAACTGGCTAGCAAAAGAATTTGATGACTCTTCTTGGATCTCAGGAACGACAGGAGTCGGATTTGATAGTAGCCCAAAATACAAGCCTCTCATTGGTACCGACACCAAGGAAATTATGCGCAGAATCAATGCAACGGCATACGTGAGAATTCCATTCAACATAAAAAATTCGAGCAATTACAAAAAACTAGAACTACTAATCAAACATGACGACGGGTTCATCGCTTACATTAATGGGAAAAAAGTCGCAGAGAAGAACGCCCCTCCAAATCCTTCCTGGAACTCTACCGCAACGACCAGCTCAGGCGAAGCTGATGTAAATGAATTTGAAGTCTATGATATCAGTAATCATATAGATCAATTAAGTGACGGATCCAACGTACTTGCAATACATGGAATGAATGGGTCCGTTAGCAGTAGCGATTTTCTTATTGTACCTGAATTGTATGCAGGGGTACCCAATTCCAATGGCAGCAACGAGCCTAGGATCGATTTTGGCACCATCGAATTCAACCCTGAATCTCATGACCAGGACGAGGAGTTCATTGAGCTTAACAATCCAAATGATATTGCTGTAGATATCTCAGATTGGAGCCTCAAAGGAGCCATAGAATTCAACATTCCTCCCGGAACAGTAATCCCTTCAAATGGGACCATTTATGTGAGCCCTGACAGAAATAAATTCCGCGCCCGCACAGAAATTCCTCATGGAGGAGAAGGACACTTTGTTATCGGTAATTACAAAGGACACCTCTCTAATCGGGGAGAAACATTAGACCTATTGGATCATAATGGCCTATCAAACAATTCAATCTCTTATGAAGGATCCCCTAGCCAGGCCCAGCTACAACTCGTTATAACTAAATTACATTATCATCCCGAAGGAAATGGGCTGTCGGAATTTATTGAGGTTATGAACGTGAGTGCCGACCAATCATTGGATCTGACTGGCATCCATTTCACTAGTGGCATATCTTTTAATTTCAGTAACGGATCCATTAAATCCCTAGGGCCAGGAGAACGTGCATTAATTATACGCGACACGAGCGCATTCGAAGAGTCTTTTGGCACTGGATTACCTATAGCAGGAACCTTCGAGGAAGGAACTGCTCTGAGTAATGGAGGCGAAACTATAAAACTAGAGGACCGCGAAAATGGCAGCATTAGTGAGTTTAAATATAATGACAAGAGTCCATGGCCAGAAACCGCTGACGGTGACGGGAAGGCCTTGGGCCTAATCGATCCTGGATCTCTTCCTGATCCAGACGACCCAAATAACTGGGTCGCCATTGAACCTTCTCCAAACTCAACGGACAATGGATTTACAGGAAATCCTGATGCAGATAAGGACGCGGATGGAATGACTGCCTTTCTAGAACATGCGGTAGGGACGAGTGAAAATGAATTTAACACTCAAAGTTCCATCTTTTCTGTTTCTCTTAACTCAGAAAATATAGTTTTCAGTTACAAGAAAAACATCTCAGATGAGAATCTGAACTTCCATATAGAAACCAGCATTGATCTCAAGGAATGGAAAAACATTAGTGAACTAGGAGATCTCAAAATTGAAGAATCAAAAGATAATGAGAACTCGTCCACAGTGACTCTCACATTACTTCCCGACATCGGTAACGAGCTGTCTAGGCATTTCAGATTAAAAGTAACCAGATAAAAAATACAGTTAATCCATGAAAATGAAGCTGGCCCTGATTCTATTAATTGTGTGCCTAGGTTCATGCCTGGCTCAGGACAACTCAAAGCCCAATATATTACTGATAACAGTCGATGATATGAGCTGCGACTCGGTCAGTTCATTTGGATGCCTCATTAAAGATATTACTCCGAACATTGACAAATTAGCCTCTCAAGGATTGCGTTTCAAAAAGGCTCACGTCCAAGTCGGAAATTGTTATCCGTCAAGAAATGTTATGCTCACTGGCCGGTATCCTCACAACAGTAGAGTTGAGGGTTTTTATCAAGTAAAGAATATTAAATACCCTGTAGCATGTGATCTTATGAAAAGTGGCGGTTATTATACCGCTATCCGAGGAAAAGTGAATCATTCCACTCCCTATCAACCATACGATTGGGATGAAGATCTTACCATATTAGAAGATGGTAAGAAGGCGCACATGAAGGATGCCACTTCATATTATGATTCCACAAAGAGAGGAATTAATACTGCCAAAGCGGCCAAAAAACCCTTCTTCATCAACGTTAATATTTCAGATCCCCATAAACCTTTTTGGAAACCGGGAGATTCTCACCCAACGTCCAAAATTTACAAGGCCGAGGATGTATCAGTCCCAGGTTTCTTACACGATGACCCCATAATAAGAAAAGAATTGGCTCTCTATTACTCTTCGGTTCGAAGAGCCGATGACTGCGTAGGCGCAATCATGAAAGCTCTCGAAGAGTCAGGTCTTCTTAATTCAACCGTCGTTTTTTTTCTCTCTGACCATGGCATGCCTTTGCCCTTTGCAAAAACTCAGCTCTATCATCACAGTACCAATACCCCTCTCATTGTGAGTTGGCCGAGCGTCACTAAACCAGGTTCCATAAACGATTTTTACATGGTATCAGCTGTCGATTTGTTACCGACTTTCTTACGCATTGCAGAAATCAAAGATCCAGAAGGAACAGGAAATTTGGGACTCCGAGGCATTCAAGGCCGCTCATTCTTACCCATAATTAAAGGATCTCTAAATCCACCAGTAAGTTCCGTAATCTTTAAGGAATACAACGAGAACTCTGGAGGGATTCGAAATCCAATGAGAGGCGTCCAAACACCGCAATACCTTTACTTGTTTAACCCTTGGTCCAATGGCAAAAGAGCAATGGCGACCGCAACGAACGGAACCGCAACATGGAAAAGAATGTTGGAACTCGCTTCAGAAAATGAAACTATAAGAAAAAGAGTCGATGTCATGCGCTACCGAACAGTTGAAGAACTTTATGACATAAACAATGATCCTGACTGTCTACATAACCTCGCTAAATCCAAGGAGCACCAAAAAACAATCAAAGATTTAAGACAAAGGCTTCATGATTGGATGAAAACCACAAACGATCATGCCCTTACCGCCTTCGCAGGGCGCAACGATCCAGAAAAAATGGAATCTTATATCAAGACTGTGCAAACCGAATCTGACCTCAGGCGCAAAAATAAACGAAAAAAAAGGCGCAATAAAAAGGCCTAACATTAGCTCGGAGGCTCCAATCTAACGTTTGAGTAAATTTCCTCTGTTCGAATCAATTCTGAATATGAGAATTCATCATAATTTGTAGTATTTAACTGCGAATGAACTTGCTCTAATCACCCTGTCTTGATATCACAATATCAAGAATCAGAAATTCCAACAAAGTATTTAACGTCCCTCATTAAACATATGTCTACCGAATCTGTCGACAACTCCATAGTCGAAAAAATACAAAGCTCAGCCGAACGCGTTAAAAGCGAACTCAAAAAAGTAATTATCGGACAAGACGATGTCATCGAACAGGTCCTCATAGCAATCTTCACAAGGAACCACGCATTACTCGTTGGTGTTCCTGGATTAGCTAAGACTCTTCTCATCTCTAGCTTAGCTGAGTCACTCGATTTAGAATATAAGCGAATCCAATTCACTCCGGACCTAATGCCCTCGGACATTACTGGAACAGAGGTAATTTACTCTGACCCCAGCACTAATGAGAGACAGTTTAAATTTTTACAAGGCCCAATTTTCTCTAACATCATACTCGCAGACGAAATTAACCGGACTCCTCCAAAGACCCAAGCCGCAATGCTAGAATCCATGCAGGAGCGGAAAGTTTCTATAGGTGGAGAAGATCACTCTTTGCCTGACCCCTTCTTTGTCCTCGCAACTCAAAACCCAATCGAACAAGAAGGAACTTACCCCCTCCCAGAAGCGCAACTGGACCGCTTCATGTTCATGATCAAAGTCGAATACCCAAACGAGGAAGAAGAATTTGAAATCATGCAGACCTACACCGGATCTACGGTAACGAGCCCCGAACCAGCTCTTACAGGTGAAGACATTCTAGAAATACAAAGCGCGATCCGCTCAGTACCAGTGTCTGAGCACGTCATGCGCTACGCTGAAAAACTCGTACGAGTCACCCGGCCAGGGAGCGATGATGCTTTGGAATTTTGTGAAAAGTGGCTTGGTTGGGGCGCGGGTCCCCGAGCAGGCCTCTCTCTCATACTTGCGGCTAAGGCCCATGCATTACTTAACGGACAAAACCATGTCGGTTGCAGTAACGTCGCTGCTGTCGCTCCCCCCATTTTCAGACACCGCCTGATTCCAAACTTTGCTGCCCAGAGCGAAGGGCTAGATTCTGATGCAATCACTGCCAAGATCATCGAAGCAATACCACAACATTAACTGCTGACCATAAACTATTGGAAATCTAATTTCCGTCAATCCCATCAAGAGTTCACAAAGTGAACAACGATTACATTAAGCTACTAGACGCTGACACATTAGCCCGTGCCGATAAACTTGGCATGGCGGCAAGGTTCATTGTCGAAGGATACATGGCCGGAGAGCATAAATCGCCTTACAGGGGATTTGCGATAGAATTCTCTCAACATAGAGAATATTCACCAGGAGACGATGTCCGGCACTTGGATTGGAAGGTCCTTGGCAAGACTGACCGTTATTACATTAAACAGTACGAACAAGAAACCAATTTCGTGGCTCATATCTTAGTGGATGGGAGGGAATCAATGCAGTACGGATCAGGCGAAACCTCCAAACTCGATTATGCTAAAGTCGCAGCGGCCTGCTTATCTTTCCTTATAATCAAACAACGTGACGCAGTATCTTTGTCCCTCTTCGATGACTCTATCAGAGAAGAGTTACCAAGAGGGAACACTCAGAATCACCTATTCAATATACTGGAAAAGCTTGTCCAATTTAATCCTCATGGAGCAACTGATCTTCCTGGTCAACTACACACGATCGCTAACAGGTCACAACGCAAGGGCCTAGTCATAGTAATTAGTGACTTCTTTGATGATGAAGAAGCGGTCCTCGAATCAGTTCAGCACCTCAGATTCGTAGGGCACGAAGTCATTGGCATGCAAATCTTAGACCATGACGAAATAGAGTTTCCTTTCAATGGGTTAGTCGAATTTGAAGGATTAGAAAACATTGACAATCTCAAAACGAGACCCACTGAAATTAGAAAAAGTTACATGAAAGAGTTTTCTGATTTTCAGAAAAAACTTCAGGAAGGTTTCAGTCGCAACTCTAGCCACTTCATTGAATGCGACACATCCAAGCCACTCAATGATGTCCTCGGTTCATACCTAACTTTCCGCCGAGAAACAGCAAGTAAATAATGTCCTTTCTGAACCCTGCAATGCTCTTTGGAATGACCGCTCTGGCCATTCCAATTATCGTGCACTTACTTAACAGAAGACGATTTAAAAAAATTCAGTGGGCAGCGATGCGGTTCTTGCAAGTTAGCTTGGAACGGAATCAGAGGCGAATGAAAGTTGAAGACTGGATCCTCCTCCTTCTGCGCATGGCCATCGTGGCTCTCATTGCACTGGCCGCATCGAGACCAGCCACTGATTGGCTGAAATCAAAGGGACTCAGCTCGAAGGTCACCGCGTCCGTCATCATAGATTCCTCAGGGAGCATGCTAAAGAAGGACGAATCCGAACAAGGATCCCGGTTCAGCATTGCTCAGAAGATAGCAGATGAAGTATTAAATAGTTTACCAAAAGGTTCAGTAACTTCGATTATTTTGGGTGCAAATTCATCTGGGAAAGGGATAAAAGAACCAACTCACGACACGGCCCGAGCAAAAAAAACTCTCGAAGAGTCAGTAGCCACTCATCGGGGAAGCGACTTATTCCCGGCAATCGAATCGGCTATAACAACATTACAAGACAGGCCATCCTCTCAAAAAGAACTAGTCATTATTACGGATGGTGAATCAAGCGCATGGCGACAGTACGAGGCCATCACAAGATCACTCGATCAAAGCAAAAAAGACACAAATGCAATCATTGTGCTAGTCGGAAAGGAACCTGCTGATAACCTCGCAATTACTCGACTCGATCAAAAAACACCGATCGCATCAGTCGATCAACCGGTCCGACTCGCCGTTGAAGTTACCAATTTTGGTAAAGTTGAAGCTAATGACATAGAAGTTCAAATGAGCATCAATGAAGAACCCTTAGGTGACCCGACAATCATTGAAGCAATTCCTGCCGGCGAATCACGGACAATTACAACCTTCATTGAACTCACTGATCCAGGATATCAGCAGATCAGATCAACGATTAATATTGATGATGCTTTAGAAATAGACAACTCAAGAGAAATTGTCATCCGTGGGATCAATAAAGCACGAGCATTACTCGTGGATGGCCAACCCGGTAGGGACCTCACCGAATCAGAAACATTTTTTCTGCAAAACGCTTTGGTTCCAGTCCCTCCCGAACTGACAGACTCATTCTTTCTTGGTGCTGACCGGGTCAGCATCGGTGATCTTCCAAGCACCCCTCTCAATGATTATCGTGCAATTTTTCTAGCAAACGTTTCTGATTTTCCTGAGGAATTCTTACCTGATCTGATTAATTTTGTAGAAAGTGGAGGAGGCCTAGTTGTTTTCCCTGGAGACAACATCGACCCGACATTTTACAACAAAACACTTCATGAAAAGGCAGGGCTCTTACCAGCTTCTTTCGGGGAAATTATACCTCAACAAGGAGAAGGCAAGACCCTCACAATTCAAGCCAGTGGGTACGATCATCCATTAGTCGATTTATGGAATGATCCTGGAGCAGGAACTCTTTCTAATGTAAAAACTCTGAAAGCCTACAAACTGTCATTGGAGAATACGACGAACAACAATAAAGCAACTATCGCTCTTCGATACAGTGACGGATCCGCAGCGGTCGTCGAATCAAATTTCGGACTAGGAAAAGTTTATCAATTCAGCAGCACCGCAGACACGGACTGGAATGACCTTCCAGTTCAGCCAGCTTTCCTCCCTATCGTGCACCGTGTCTTTGGTAGCATACTCTCCAAACAAGATGCCGGAATTAATATTAATGTGGGAGAAACCTTTATTCGCCAGGGACCCAGCTCATGGATCGACAAAAGAGCCACCATATCCTATAGCAACTCACCCACCGCATCAGAAATCAGTGCCAATGAGGAACCAAACGGATCGTCTATTGAATACAACGAAATTAATGAGTCGGGCATTTATTCATTAACAATTCATGATCCATTCGAATCAATTCAATTCTCCGCTTCTGGCGATCCTAGAGAATCAAATCCAGAAACACTGTCTGAAGCTCAAAAGGAACGGTTAAGGGAAGTGTCACTGAAGTTTCTAGAAACTTCAGATCCAAAAGAGATATCCGCCGCACTGGCAAGGGAACGGAAGGGAGCAGAGCTATGGCCGATCCTACTTCTGATCGCCGCTCTCATTACGGTACTCGAGTTATTCTTATCTCAAAAATTTAGCCAAGAAAAATAAGTTGAACTCGATACTACTAAGATTCCTTGGCCTGCCTACCGAAGAATCCGCTTCGGTGACAGACTCATCGATTCAATTCGCACCACTCGTATCAGCCACCATAATAATATTGATCGCAATGTCGCTGGGATTCGTTTCTTGGCTCGCTTACAGGTCAACTCCGGAGGACGTCCCTCCGGGTCGCCGCAGAATTATGGTCATCATGCGCGCAACATTCTTTATCATGTTGCTTGGACTACTTCTGAGGCCAGTCATCCAACTGGACCTTGAACGAGAGCACAAAAGAACACTCGCGGTCCTCATTGATTCTTCAGCTAGTATGAGTATAGCAGATCCACGCAAATCCGTAGCTGACAGGGCAAGAGAAGCCATCACCAATGGGAAACTAAAACCTGACGCAGGAATTGAAGCCGTGGCTGACTCTGCTCCAGTCACTCCAACGACAAGGTCAACGATCGCTGCCCAGGCACTAAACAGTGAAAAAATAAACTTGATGGAGAACTTAGCTGATAAGGCTGAATTAGTTAAATACAGCTTCGCTGGTAAACTTGGAGATTCGAAATTCGCAGAGGATCCTCAGTTACCTGAAACCTCAATAGGTAACGCTATGCATGAAGTTCTGCGAAGGCACAGCGCTGATGACCTTGGAGGAATCTTCCTCGTCACTGATGGCGCGCACAATGAAGGCAGAGCACCTTCAGCAGTAGCTGAATCTTTACGGGAAAGGGGCATCAAAGTCTTCACTTATGGAGTCGGAACAACTGATCCGAGGGACATCTCAGTCGGAAACATTGATTTACCTTCAGTTGCCCTCGCGGAGGACGCGATCCCGGTCACTGTTAAATTAAATCACCGAGGAATGAACGGGGAGAAGGCAAAAGTAATTATCACATTAGCTGGAGTCAAAGCAGGAGAAAAAGAAATCACTTTGAATTCAGAAGGAGAACAGGAAATCACGATCCCCATCGTGCCAGGAAAACCGAACAACTATGAAATAGAAGCCAGAATAGAAACGTCAGGAGGAGAAATATTAGACACTAACAATAAATTATCACGAGGAATTCGAGTCCTCGACTCATCATTGAAGGTGCTAATGGTCGAAAGTTCCCCTCGATGGGAATTTAAATACATTCAGTCCATGCTCTTACGAGAAAGAAGAATTGATCTGGACTGTTTTCTGGCAGGAGTCGATCCGGCCGTGGCTCGATCAGAAGACACTCCTTACATTGAGAATTTTCCAGAAAATCGTAAGGACCTTTTTTCATATGACTTGATCATTTTCGGAGACATCGATCCAGAAGACATTCCTGAAAATGCTATCACTAATATTTCCTCTTTTGTGGCAGACAGTGGTGGAGCACTGATCATCCTTGCAGGAAAACGATTCACCCCATCCTCTTACAGGAACACTGAACTCGAAAGACTACTCCCGGTCGAACTGGCACCTACGCGGCTCGGTGGAAATAACCCATCTTCTCAAAGACCCATACAGTTGAAAATAACTGAGACCGGACTCGATGAAGGCTTTCTAAATCTAGAATCGGAACCCGAACAAGCCGAAAAGCGCTGGAGCCAATTACCTCCCATCTTCTGGTCAGTTAAAACTATCAAGGCCAAGCCCGCTGCCAAAAGTTATCTCCTCCACCCCGATGGAGAATACCCGATCGTAGCGATGCAACGGTACGGTTCGGGTGAAGTGCTCTGGGTCGGAACAGAAAATACTTGGCGATGGAGAAAGAACACAGGAGATCTGTATCATACCCGGTTCTGGGGGCAAATAGTTCAGAGAATGGCAGGCCGAAAACTCGCCACAGGATCACGAAAATCCGAGCTGAGAACGGACCGAGCAATTGCAAAAGAGGGAGAGAAATTTACGATTTTTGCTAGGCTACTTGATGAAAATTTTATGCCTAGGGACGAAGAATCCATAACTGCCTCACTCGAATCGAGAGGCAATTCCAGTGGACCATCAAAAAAAATCACACTCAGAAAAGTGCCAGGTGAGCCTGGCTCCTATCGGACAGAATTCGCAGCAGAGGATCCAGGAAAATACAGACTGAAAATTGCAGAAGATTCTTCCAGCGGAATTGATCTTACTGTCCGGGGAGCTGATCGAGAATTTTCTGAAACTGCAATGAATGAAAAAACATTACGGGAAATATCCTCCATAACTGACGGGAAATTCTTGCGCGAAGAGGATCTCTATAAATTACCTGAAATCGCCAACATCGACCCCACTACCATCAAGATCACAAGAGAATCTGAGCTTTGGAATTCACCTCTGTATTTCATACTTCTACTATTACCAATTACCATTGAATGGTTTCTGCGTAAGTTCGCAGAACTAAAATAAGAATCGTGCCCGACCAAAGAACAGAGCCGCATAAAATTGGCAGCAGCAAGATCCTAAAGCGCCGACTCGCTAGGGCAAGGCGCTCAATTGTAGCGGTTGAATTTTATCGGAGAACTGCGCTAACAATAGCTATCACCTTAGGGCTTTTTACAGCTTTACTGTTCATCGATTTGATTAATGAGCTGTCCTTACAAACTCGAAAAACTAGTCTGAACTCGATCCAGTTCTTATTAGGCGCTTGCGGTCTATGGACAATGATCTCTTTGATCACCCAAAGAAAAAACGATGAGGAATTGGCCCTCAACGTTGAAAAGCATTATAAAAATTTCGACAGTAGACTCATCAGTTCTATTCAGTTCCATAAAGGAAAAGCCACGATCCCGGAAAATGCACCCCTTGGAATGATCCATTCAATGATCAGGGAGGCCGAAACTGAATCTGCACGCTTTAAATTTAATAAAATAGTAAACTTTAAAAAAACGGCCCGAGCAGCCCTCCTCTTACTGATTGTCTTAAGCACATCAGGCAGTTGGGCATTCCTTAACCGCGAATCGGTTCCTACCCTGCTAGAAAGAGCCTTCGGCAAAGAAATCGCTATACCGCGAGACACAAGAATTATTAAGATTCCCCAAATTAACAAAGTAGGAATCGGTGATGATGTGGCAATGGAATTTTTTGTGGAGACAAAAAAGAGCACTGAACTTAAAGGCGTTCTAAAGATTCATTACTCTTCAAACCAAAAAATAAACCTAACTCTGACCAAAGATGAAAACATAGAGGGAAAGTATTCAGCGATCATTAAAGATGTCCCGGAATCATTCAGTTACAACGCTTCAATCGATGACGCGCGCACTGACGATCATGAAGTCATTGCTTTAGAACGGCCACAAATCAAAGGACTAACCGCTACTCAAAAGTACCCTGAATTCACCAAACAAGAATCCTCTGAACATGTACCTGGAGACTTTACTTTTTTCCCGGGAAGCACAGTAACCCTTAACATTTCCTCAACAAAATCGCTCAAGTCAGGATCAATTCGATTCATTGAAGAAGATAAAGGAATTCCATTAATCATTGATAGCGCAAATGAGTCTGCAGGAAGCATAACGTTCACGGTCCCCTCGAATGACCTTTCTGGATTCAGTGTCTCTTTGACTGATCAAGATGACATGGAATCATTCAGTAACTCAATATATAAAGTTACCCTATTATCAGATCTGGCGCCCCAAATTCGCATCACTTATCCCAAAAGAGCCGAAGAGCTTGTCACAAGAAAAGCTAAATTTTTAATCAAGTATGAAGCCAATGACAGGTTCGGAATAGCTGCTGTTAACCTTCGTTACCAGAGGATAGGATCTGAGCCCTCATCAATCTCAATAACCGATCTGAAAACCAAGCCTAAAAAAATCAGCGATCAATTTGACTGGGACCTCAGTTCTTTGAACCCAGGATTAGCTGAAGGTGATGAGATAGAATATTGGCTAGAGGCATTAGATCAAAACACTGCCGGCCCGAACATTGGCAAAACCGAACGCTTATTACTTCGAGTCGTAACTCCAGAGGAAAAGCGCGCCGATTTACTTGGCAGAACCTCAGACGCACTGGGAAGTGTAGATGAAGCAACGACCGATCAAGAAATATTAAATAAGGACTTAGAGACTATAATTCGTAAAAACTCCGAGAAACCGACCAAAGAAGATTGAGATTTGGTATTTGCCTGAAATCATTTACATTAAATAAATATATGAATGCGCCATTAAATTATCTATTAGCAGTGGTCGCCCTATTCTCGCTGTTACAATTTCAAGCTTCTGGAGCATTTCCAGGTAACTTACTCCTAAATCAGGAACGCAAGCAACAACGCATCAAAGATACGACTCAGCGAACAGCCGAGCAGCTCGATTCTCTAATCGATGAATTTAATCGTAATAGCTTACAAGGCAGTGACTTGCAGGTAATCAAAGCAATCAGACAGGTTCTCGGGCAACTTTCCAGGGATCAGATGAAGGAAATCGTGAATCTTCTAAACGGAGCAAGAGCGGACACGAAAAAAGACCCCAACTCGGCTGGCGCTAGCGTGAAGATTCTGAACGCCTACGCTGGTCAGAAAGGAGTCATCGTCCAGTTACGTCGAATCTTATTGGAATATCAATCTCAGGTAGCTCTTTTCGATTTGGCTCGATTCGTTAGAGAACTAGGGAACCGGCAAACAACCAATCTACATGAAGCAATATCCTTAGCATCATCAGGAACATTTAATCCAGGCAGCCCGACCCGGTCTGAACAAATATCCCTCCAACTCCAATCTGCCGAACAAGAAGCATTGGGAGGAGAAGTCGCGACAGTCGTTAATAAACTCAAAGACCTCTCAAAGCTCACAGTAGGATCTCCTGATCAAAGGCCAACCAAAGCACTCCAATACGCAAACGAATCCAAACTGAATGATGCTCTCCAGAAAGCCGTTGAAGAAATCAAAGGGAAGAGAGTCATGAGCGCAGTGTCCTTCGAAAAGAAATCTAGGGACTCTCTTTGGAAACTAGCCAAGATACTTGAACCTGAAAAAGGAGAACTGGAACAAATGGTAGAGGCCCTCGAACGGCTCGAGGACATCATTGACAAAGAAGCGGAAATAGAGGAACAAACGGAAAAACTTGATAAGGAGGACAAGAAAAGAATCTCCACCAAAGACTTTCCTTTACACATTCAGAAAAGGATCGAACAGCTCGAAAAGGGTATTCGATTCAGTGAGTTCAATAAGGAAGAGCGCATCAAAGAACTCCAGAAAGTTGAAAAAATTGAGCAGAACGCTTTAAATTCGCAGGAACAGATCGCCTCTAAAGAAGTTGAAAAGGCAAAAGAGCAATTAGAAAAGGAGAAAGAGCAATTAGACAAAGCGAAAGAACAATTAGAAAAGGCGAAAGAGCAAAACAATCCACAGCAAGTAAGAAATTTAGAAAACCAGCTAAAGGCCAAAGAGAGCCAGCTAAGAGGCAAAGAGAATCAGTTAAGGGCCAAAGAGAGACTCCTCACTCAAAAGAAACAACTCAAGGAACGGAGGACAAGACAGCTCGAACAAGAAACTGAAAGAGAAGGCAAGGAACTGAATCAAAGG
>JABGYE010000301.1:0-18146 GCA_018675395.1 Akkermansiaceae bacterium | reverse complement strand
TGGAATGAAAATGATTTTAACAGATATTACGAGTCAATCATTGACTTTCAAAAAGCAAGGGAAGCGGTTGAGGTAGCTTCGACAAGCAATGGAATAGTCATTGTGGAAGGTATTTTTATCTTTCGGCCCCATCTAAACAACATTTTCAACTACAGGATATATCTCGAAGTTGATGCTTTTGTTGCGCTAACACGTTTTGAAGAAAGAAGACGTTTGAAGGGAGACGATCGGCCAGTGGAAATTTTTAAGGACATTTGGGTAAGGGCGCACAACAAGTATGTGTCGGAAATAAACCCTCAAAAAATCTGCGATTTACTAATTCAATAACCCTGACACCTCATTAAATTCTAACAAATTACAAAATCGTCGATAATTTTTGCGTGGGCATTGATTCAATCAATTCAACTGACAGCAGCAACAACTTCATTTAATCTTATTAAACCCACAACCTCCTATGCCGAATTCTCGCTTAAATAACGGGTGATCGTCAGGCACGGAGGATAGGTCTTTCCGTCGAAATGGTTTCTTGTTTTTGTTAGTTGGATTAGTCATTTTTTTGAAATGAAAAGTCGGTATGGCAATCAGGCAAAAAAGCCCTGGAAAGAACTTTGTAGAAGACAGTATGAGAATCCTGAGGAGGATGCATGGGATGCTTTATCTGATGAAGACTCAAAGCTTATAGGGGAATGGTCGGAGAAGCGAAACGAAAAGAGATCTAAGATAATTAATTGGATATTCTTCTCCATCGCAGTGCCTATATTTTGTTGGATGCTGTGGAAATACTTCACTGATTCATAATCAATGATCCAGGATTCATGGATCACTGTGCAATTTGCCGGATATCTGGAAGCGCTTCAAAAGCCTTGCGTCTTCTTTCCTCAGAGATCTGCGTGTAATGTTCCGCCATAGCGTCAGAAAGATGTCCTAGTATATCTTTGCGAACCTCTTGAGGAACACCATTTTCAGCCATGTAGGTAGCCGTAGACCCTCGAATGCTATGGAATGATCTTTTGAATTTGCGCCCATTCTTCAAAGTCTGCCACTGCTCTATTCCTGCACGTTTCATCACAAACTTTCTAAAGAACGCACTACGATGGGTTTTCGATTTCGATGCGAAGACGGGGAATACTGCACCTTCACTCTTTGGCTTGAGCGCCATCAGATAATTATAAAATCCGTCTGTTATGGGGAGTGTGCTAATCTTTGGTTCTTCTTTACCCGACTGTTTGACTAATATTATGTTCAGTTCGCGTTTAAATAAGTCGATATTACTCCAATCTATTTCGCAGCAATTAGTGATTCTCATGCCGGTTGCCAAGCCTACTTCAATAATACCGATCATCTCATTCCACGATTCTACACCACCCGCAGCATAGACCTCCTTGCATTTATGGGTCATTGCCTGTAGCTCCCACAATTCGAAGTATCCCCTAGGTATTTTCTTTTGCGGTAAAGGTTTAAGGAATTTCTTGAAATCACTACTCGTATATTCATGTTCGTAAGCTGAATCCATCACCATCTTTAGAACGCCTACCCTCATATTTGATGTGGTTCTCAAAGGTTTTTTCTTTACGCGACCCGTAATAGTCTTCCCCCCTTCCTGATATCGAAGGTCTACATAGTTACCCTCTCTGATATCAGAAACGATCTCCTTAATATCTTCTTTTAATAATTCCATAAGAAGCTTTTTAGATCTCTTTATGCGCTTGATAACGCTTATTGATCGAGAATATGACAGGATTGTTTCCTCTTTGAGAGAACCTTCCCTGACGTGAGTCTCTAACCACTTATCCGCCCAAACCTCTAAAGTCATTAATGGAGATGACAAGTTCGATTTACTTACTATTTCTATAATTTTAGGGTAGGTTTTGATCAAAGAACTCCGATCGAGTTTCATGTGCTTGTTGTCATGGAGTAGCCCTTCGAGGATATAGCCCACCTCGTTTGTTCGGGATTGATTAGAAGCGTGTTCTTTCATTTCAGCTTCAGCCCATTCATACCCAATCGCTCTGGCCTCATCCCTGTTGGTCGTTTTAGTTGACCTTTCAGTCCATTCTCCACAAGCGAGTCTGAATTTTGCTTGGTAATATTTGCGGTTTGCTCTGCGGTAAACAGAGACTTTTATGTCTTTTTTCTTCATCAGTAGTTATCGGTAGCCCAGACGCACACAAATAGGGGGTGCACTGGAGGTTTATATTCGATAACTAGGTGAGGATACTGTCCGTAGGACTGTCCGTGCTTCTCAGATCAAATAAGATCAAATAAGATCAACTCAATCTGTAACTTACTGAACATCAAAGATGTAGAATTTATTAAACATTACTATCGCAAGAAATTGATTACAAAATCAAAAAATCACCGCCAGCGCAAGTTGCTCCAAAGCATTAATTCCCCATCAAAAACAAATTCCCCATCAAAATTTTTTCCTGATAACATACCTGGAAGCCAAAAGGTATCATCTGCCCACATCTGATCATATGGTATTTCATCATGCCTACACCAAAAAGGCTTAGCCTCAGTAGTTTCAGAGGGATTTCCTTGGAATATAGAAGTGCAATACACAGTGCAATGTAACGCCAAACATTTATCATCAACAAATTGGAAACGCAAAATTCCCATTTCCATAAGCGAATCGACTTCAATCTTTACTTCTTCTCGAACTTCTCGAATTGCCGCCTGTTCGGCCGTCTCTCCCTCCTCTATTTTTCCGCCAGGCGCATTAACTTTTCCAGCGCCAAAGCCAGTCTTTTTATGAATTAATAATACTTCTTTTCCTTTTAAAATAAAAAGAAGGACAGCACGCATATTAGGATCCCAAGTTGACCAATCAATCTTATCTGGGCAGTCTCTGTAATCAACATTTCCATTTCTGATGACACTGTCCATCCCGTTATCAAATTAAATTAATTGGTATATGGAATAGACCCGTTTAATTATTCACTCTTAGATAAGGCTCGAGCCCGTTCTATGGCTCGAATCAACCCCATGGCTTTGTTGACAGTTTCATTGTATTCATATTCAGGATCTGAATCAGCAACAACACCTGCCCCTGCCTGAACATAAGCTTTACCGCCTCTAACAACTGCTGTTCTCAAAGCAATGCATGAATCGTGGTTCCCATCAAATCCGAAATACCCTATTGCCCCAGAATAGGCACACCTCTTACTCTTTTCTAATTCATTAATTATCTCCATTGCCCTTACCTTTGGGGCGCCACTCACTGTCCCCGCTGGAAATGTTGCCCGCATCACGTCATAAGCTGTTTTCCCATCCGCCAATTTTCCACTCACATTAGATACAATATGCATCACATGACTATATCTTTCTACAATCATGAAATCGTCCACGCTAACACTTTCATATTCTGAAACTCTGCCAACATCATTCCTAGCCAAATCTACAAGCATTATATGTTCTGCACGCTCCTTAGGATCGCTAAGAAGCTCCTCCGCCAAAGCATCATCCTCTTGTGAAGTTTTACCTCTCCAGCGAGTCCCTGCAATTGGCCGGATATCTATTTTTTGACCGATTGCACGAACATGAACTTCCGGAGAACATCCCACCAGAGATAAATCCTTGCCAAGCTGTAAACAAAACATATATGGGGAGGGATTCACAGATCTCAGAGCCCTATATAAATCAATCGGCTCTCCATCATATTCGACTTCAAACCGTTGTGATGGAACGATCTGAAAAGCATCGCCCGCATGAATATATTCCTTGGCCTTGTTAACCATTTCACAATATTCATCCTTAGTGGTATTGCTCTTTGAAACTACTGGCTCATTAACAACACCTTCAATTAAAGGGCAAAAAGTGGCCTGTTCATTTAACTTTTTGGCAATCTCATTTATTTCTTCTCTTGCCCGCGTGTAAAGAGAATTTAAGTCATCTTTCTCATCTATAAATACATTGGAGACTATCAATAATTTACGAAGACGGTGATCAAATATTATAACGGTCTGCGCAATCATAAAAAGCATATCCGGTAAATCCAATTCATCTGGTGGAGCTTCAGGTATGCTAGTTTCAAAATATCGCACCGAATCATAAGAAAGGTAACCAACTGCTCCCCCATAAAAAACAGGGAGCTCTGGCCCTGGAACAGGTTGATACCTACTCATGAATTCTTCTAATTCGCATAAAGGGTCGCCAGATTTACTCTCAAACTCTTTAAACTTATCATTCTCGGAAACCTTAACCTTTGTGCCGCGCGCTTCAATGATCGCTCTAGGGTTACTTCCTATGAAAGAATATCTTCCTGCTCGATCCGTGCTTTCGGCAGATTCAAGTAGAAAACTATGGAACCCATCTGAAATCTTATGAAAAGCGGAAAGGGGAGTCTCGTAATCAGCAGTTAACTCAGCATACACAGGCACAAGATTACCTTTCGAAGATCGGTCTTCAAAAATCTCAAATGAAGGAGCTAGCGGAATATCACGCAAGTTACAATGTTTGTTAAAGTTATACTCTACTTACTTTCGATTATCACTTAAGTATATCAATGAGCAAATATATAAAATTGCTCTACAAAAAATCATTGCATTCATTTAATCAAATAAAGTGAATTCACTTTGAGAATAATCTCCCATTTTATCAAATTGAGCATCCTCTTCACCAAAACCTTCAACCGTAAAAGGGCCACTAACTTGATCTCTTTTTGCACAAATTACCTCCACTCCACTTATTCCCTTCATTGACAAAGCCAAGATAATCTCAGCTTTTGCAATTTTAGGAGAATTGCAATCTTCACTCAGGTGAGCGAGAACGCCCCTCTCTAATGAGCCTTCCCTTGCTATCGATCCTATAAACTCTGCAGCCTGCTTATTTGAAAGGTGCCCATGACGTGATGCTATCCTTTGCTTTAATGACCAGGGCCTTCGCTCATCATTCTGAAGCAAGATCTCATCATAATTTGCTTCTATAAAAAGCGTATCAACATCACTCAACGTAGATTTCATGATTTCTGTGACATGGCCAACATCACTAACAAATCCAAATTTTTTTCCATTCTTTTCAAAGATAAAACCCATTGGATCAACAGCATCATGCATGACAGGAAAACCATTTATTAAAATATCTCCTATTGAAAAAGGATCACCGCATTCAATTATGCGCCAACTTTTAGCACTACTAACATTCGATGAAAGTGATTCCCTAGTTACTGCATTACAGTAAATAGGAACGTTTAATTTACGACAAAAAACTTCCAGCCCCCTAGTATGATCTCCATGTTCATGTGTTATTAAAATTCCGTCTAACCTGTCAGGATCGACCCCAGCATCTCCTAACCTAATGCGTAATTGTTTAGCACTTATACCTGCATCAACTAAAATGAATGTTTTTTCGGTGTAAACGAGAGCACTATTCCCCGAACTTCCACTGCCTAATGAGATAAAACTCAACATTTCTAATAATAAAAATTGTTTTAACTTATATTCCAATCTTTCGCATTTAAATTAAAGGGGTTCTTATAGTATTAATGATAGACATTTGACCATGGAAGATGATTCTATGAGCTTACATCGAATGCAACGCATACTGCATATATTTGTTCGTCTATTTTTTCTATTAGCCGTTATTTTTGGCGTTTGGATTGCCGTATATGCTTATAACGAGGGCTTCACCAAAAAATGGCGAAAACTCATAATGCAAGAATTTGAAAAACGCGGAATTGATGCTGAGATAGAAAAGTTAACGATTGATCCTTTCCAAGGACTCGTAGCAAGAAATGTTAAAATCTATGCCGACAAAAAAAATAAACCCCTTCTCGCATCGATTGATAATATTACACTTGATATAGACCCCATTAAATTATTACGAAAGAAACAATCCTTAAACTCAGTGGAATTTCGTAACGCCGACATTTCAATTCCAATTAACCCCGAAGATCCTGAAAGCAAAAAATTAGAAATCAAAAATCTACAAGCAAAAATAACAATCCCAACCGACATCATCGAAATAAAATATTTCGATGGCCATGTGAATGGAATTCGGGTAAATGCAATGGGATCATTGCTTCGATCACAAGAAAGACATAACGAGATAATTAACTCATCCTTGGCAGAAGGAAAAATCACTTTCATAAAAGAAGGCAGAGAATTAATAGATCGAGTATTAGATGAAATAATTCAGTTAGATTTTAAAAAGAACAAACCTCCTTACATCCAAATTAAATTTTCTAGCGATCTAGACAATCCTTCAACAACTTCAGCAATAGTTATAATTAATGCAAAGGATGTAAAACGTGGAGGATATAAATATAAGAATATCTACGCAAATGCTGAATATATTAATTCTAATATTAATCTTAAAGAATTTAGAATCGATGATAGCAAGGGAACTCTTCTGGGTGACGCTACTTGGTCAATAAACAGTAAAAAAATACCATTTAATTTTAAATCAACTATTGATTTTCAGAGTTTACTCACCTCGTTTGGCAACAGCCCTTTATTAGATGATATTACATTTATCCATTCACCTCAAATTGAAGCACTGGGTGAATTACATTTAGGGAATTTAAAACTCCCATCTACCCATGACCCTAAATTACAGGTTGAATTAATCGGCACATTTAAATCCGATAGTTTCATTAGCAAAGAAATATTATTCGAAGAAGCGTATGCTGATTTCTCATACAAAAAAAATAAGTGGTATGCAAGAAACCTCACACTCCAACACGCAAGCGGAAGTGCAAATGGAAACATTTTATGGGACACTCTATCGGGCATCCAATTCGATACTAAAATTAATATGGATCCGACTGTTTTTGTTCCATTTTTTGAACAACCACCCGAATTCTTACAACATCTCAAATTCGAAGAAAACCCTACAATCCATCTCAACCTCAAAGGCAAAGGCCCTACAACTAATCCAATAGACTGGAAAACAAAAGGTTACTTCGCCTTAGGCCCCTGCCATTATAAAAAAACTCCCTTAACTGCAGCAACAGGAAAACTTCAAATCGATAAAAAAGAAATTATTATTGAAGAGTTTCGTCTCGATCGTGAAGATGGTTATATAAATGGTGAAAAAGCAATCATTGGAACTACAAATGGACTTGTTCATTTAGATAATATTTCCGGGAAAATATTTCCAAATAAGTTGGCTGCCTATGTTTCACCAAACTTAGCATCTTTTTTAGACCGCTATGAGTTCGTAAATCCTCCGAAACTTGAAATTAATGGAATTATAGACACTAAAAAAAATGATCAATCCGATTTAAAGGTCTACTTTGATTCAAAAGGTCGAGTATATACCAATCTCTTTAAGAAACAAATACCAGTCGATCAACCTAAAGGTTCAATTCTCCTAAAAGGAAAAGAAATTGCAGTAAACATTGAGAGCAAAATCTTAGAAGGACAAATTTCACATAAAGGACTATGGAAAATGGAAAAGGACCCCAATTTCTATTCCGGAGAAATAATCGCATCCAACATAGATTTTGGCAATCTTGTAAGGCTATTTGAATTACCTACCAAGACAAAAGGCATCCTCAATAGCAATCTACAATTTAAGATTCCCTTAAAGGAACCGATTGAATGGTCAGGATCAGGTTCCGCTTCACTTATAAAAGGAAACATTTTCTCTATACCTATTCTTGGCCCCCTATCACCTATGATCAGTGGTGTTCTTGATCAACCTCGTGCGGGATATAGCGTTGCCCAGTCAGCTACAATCAATTTTTTATCAGATCAGGGAGTTATTAAAATTCTTAATTTTCAGGCCCTTACACCGGGTTTCATTCTTAATGGAAAAGGAACTATCGATAGATTGAACGATAGTTTAGATCTTGAAGCAGAAATGAATGCCCGAGGACCTTTGCGCTTAGTTGGTTGGCCCATATCAAAACTCTTACGCTACAAAGGCGAAGGGACATTAAAGGAACCGAAATGGAACCCTGTTAACTTTTCCATTCCACTTAACATTCTTGCAAATGGAGAGAAGCTGATAAAAGGAAGCAAAGTTAACAAACTTATTCCTGAAGCAATTAACATTTTACCCAACGCAATTGATAAAAGCTTAAAAGCAATTGAGACTTTGACTTTACCTTTACCAGGAATATCACCAAAGAAAAATAGGAGCCCCCAATAATTTTCAGCAATTATTATGCGCTCATTAATCATTCACAGAATTAATTACTTCGCGAAGTTTTGCTGATATCGTTTGAATATCAAAGGGCTTGGATAATATCCCAGAAAACACAGGCTCACCTTTTGGCTCCGAAGTATTAACCAAATCCTCCGAATTGTAGCCACTGCAAGATATAATTTTCGCATCAGGATCAATGTCTAAAATTTGTTGAGCCGCTTCTTTACCGTTAATTCCACCTGGCATCGTCATATCCATCAACACCACCACGAAAGAATTTTCAGTATGAAGCCTGCGACGATATTTTGTTACACTTTCAGATCCTGAATTGGCGCACTCAACCTCATAACCAAGAGCTAATAACAATTTACTAGAGGTATCTATAATTGCTTCATCATCATCTACCACCAGCACAGACCCACAACCGGTGTAGACTTTATTCTCTATTAGATCTTGCTTTACAATTTCAATTGTACCAGTAGCAGGCAAATAAACTTTAAAGCTCGTACCCTTATCTTTAATTGAGTCAACAGTTATGGCACCTCCATGTTCTCGTATTATTGCTTGGCAATTTGAAAGTCCCAAACCACTGCCACTCGTTTTTGTTGTGTAAAGTCTATCAAATATTTTACCCAGATCCTCCTCAGAAATTCCGCACCCATGATCAATTACTTCCAGTTGTAAATATTCCCCACTGTCCAATCCCTCAACACAATGTCCTGTCAGTACAATATTGTTAAGATTGACAAAAATTGTTCCAGAATCATGCATCGCATGCATCGCATTAATGATCAGATTGTTAATTAGTTGAAAAATTTGTGACCCATTAACGTTAGCTGACCACACACCTTCCTGAATAGACACTTCACAATGAGCCCCTGAACCCGCAGTAGACATGCGAGCAGCCGAAGTTAAAAGCTCCCCAATACCTATTTCTTCCCTATGACTCTGACTAGGACCTCGCGCTTGAGATAAAAGATCTTTCGCTAAATCTTTACCTTTGCTAGAAGCCTCAAGCGCATCATCTATACCTGACAGTATAGAAACATCTGTAACGGATTGACGAACAAGAGATAAATTAGCAACTATGGTTGTAAGTATATTATTGAAATCATGAGCAAAACCACTGGCAGAAATAGCTAGTGCTTCTACTCGGCCTAAGAAACTCTCTCTTTGAACCTCATCAACTCCATCCGATTCCAGATTTAAATCGTCATCTTTAGCCTCTATTTTTGTAGAATGAAATTTAGCAACACGACCAACTGAAAGCAAAAAATTAACAGATCGACCGCTTTCATCTAATACACAACTAACGCGCCAGCGACATAATAATGGTGATCTTTGTTTTGCTCTTAAAAGATCATTAGTAAACTCAAAAACGACAATGCCCTTCTCCTTTTCAGCCACATTTGCCACTGCATTAAGCCTTTCAAGTAATGCTTGTAATTTTTCTGGACCAAATAATTTAGATAATGAACAACCTAAAAGCTCTTCAGTGGAAAATCCCGACAATTCACCAATTCCCCGATTCGCAAAAACTATACATGGCCCGGCCCCATGCTGAGGATGCAATTCTAGTATAATAACACCTTCTTCCACCTGGTCGATAGCACTCCTCAAGTGGATGTTTTGGGTCGAAATTCTGGATATTACTCCGATATCACTATTTTTAACTTCGGCCATTAATTGAACAAATTAGCATCATTCTGATTAAAATTATTAGTAAAGTAAACTTAATTATTAGCTAAATTAGAATACTTACTTAATAAAAATTAATAAAGAAGCGGAAAAAAGCGGTTGCGCGATATGTTGTTTCCGTTACTTTCCTCGCCCCATGGCAAGAACGGCGGGTAAAAGCAAAACGCACAAGGCAATTTCCAAGCGAGTCAAAGTGACTGGTACGGGTAAAATGTTGCGCCAAAAACAAGGAAAACGACACCTCCTCCTAAATAAAAATCGCAAACGTAAGCGTAATTTAGGAAAGGCAACACTTGTTTCAGCAGCAGACCTACCGCGTTTTCGCGAAAATCTACCATTCAGCCACTAATCCACACCCTGTGGAAATAGTCTTTTATCGATTTTAAAATCAATAAAAGACAACAACCTAAAGGTCTGATTCCCGGTAAGTGGGATCTAATCGACCAGGTGAGACCTTAGGTGAAAATATTAAACCAAACAACCTGACCGAAAAATGCCCAGAGCAACTAATTCCCCAGCCAGCCGAAAAAGACGCAAGAGAATGCTCGCGAAAGCTAAAGGTTTTCGCGGTTTCCGTTCAAAGAAATATCGCTTTGCAAAAGACGCAGTTCGCAAAGCAATGACCTATTCATATCGAGATAGGAAAAACCATAAACGCACTTTCCGTGCACTATGGATACAACGTATCAATGCTGCATGCCGTTCCCGTGGTATTACATATAGCCGATTCATGGAAGGGCTTAAATCACTGGAAATTGAGCTTGATAGAAAAATAATGTCAGACTTGGCTATTCATGATGATCACGCTTTCGATGGTTTAGTCAATCAAGCAAAATCGGCTCTAGAAAACAAGAAAGCAGCCTCCTGATTCTTCTAGCTATAAAGAAGATAGCGGCATAGTAACATACGACCCAAAGTTTGAGGTCGTAATAATTGTTCACAGAATGATATGGTCGAAGAACTCGAAAACATTCTAAAAGATGCAACATTAGCAATCTCTAATGCATGCGCAATTGATGAGCTCGATAAATTGAGGCTAACCTATCTTGGCAAAAAAGGAATAGTCACAATCATTGCTTCCAAGATGAAAGATCTTGGCAAAGAAGAAAAACCTGCGGCGGGAAAAGCGTTAAACAAAGCAAGAACCGCAATCAACGATGCATTAGAAGCTAAAGTCTTAAACATTCAAGCAGAAGAAGATAAAAAAGTAGGCAACAACATAGACGTGACCCTGCCAGGCGCTCCGTTACCGAAGGTCGGACGTCACCCCATTTCACAAATGCTAAGCGAAGCAGTAGATGCACTTAGACGAATGGGATTTTCATTAGCGAGTGGACCCGAAATAGAAACAGAATGGCATTGTTTTGATGCATTAAATACTCCGGAAGATCATCCAGCAAGAAACGAAAGTGATACATTTTATTTTGCTGACGGTCGTCTTCTCCGCACGCATACTTCCACTGTTCAAATACGAACAATGCAAAATAACAAACTCCCAGTTCGCATCATTTCACCAGGTGCTGCCTACAGAAGGGACGAAATCGATGCAACTCACTTAAGTCAATTCAATCAACTTGAAGGATTATACATAGATGAAAATGTCTCTCTTGCGGATTTAAAAGGAACTCTCGAATTTTTATTGCACTCAATTTTTGGAAGAAAAACACAAATACGATTCCGCCCTCATTTCTTCCCTTTCACAGAACCCAGTTTTGAAATCGACATTCTACTACAAGCACAAGGCAAGCAACCAAAATGGATTGAAGTTGCTGGTTGCGGAATGGTTGATCCTAATGTCTTCATCGAAGTAAATAAATCACGAGGCGATGACAACTATTCACCGGATAAAGTTTCAGGGTTCGCATTTGGTCTTGGATTAGAAAGACTGGCCATGATCCGTTGGGGAATCTCCGATATCCGCCTACTAATTGAAAACGACACTAGATTCCTTCACCAATTCTCATGAAAGTTTCACTCGATTGGTTAGGCGAACATATTGACCTGACATCTTACTCTTCAGAAGACCTTGACAGTCTTCTGACTTTCTCAGGTATTGAAGTGGAGAATATCATAACAATGCCTGACAAAGTTATTGTTGCAGAAATTAAAACCATAGAGCCTCATTCCAACGCGGATAAATTATCAGTCTGCATGGTAGATGATGGCACAGCCGATTTGCGCCAAATAGTATGTGGAGCAACAAATTTTAAAATAGGAGATAAAGTCCCACTCGCATTGCCTGGCGCTAAACTTGGAAATGGGTTTTCCATCGCACAAAGTAAACTGCGTGGCACTGAATCTTATGGCATGCTCTGTAGCAAAAGTGAGCTTGGAGGGAATGATGACCAAGGATTATGGATATTACCTGAAGAATATGATATCGGCGAACCACTTAATACAATCTATCCAACAATTTTTGATCTAGAGGTTACTCCCAATCGCCCTGATTGCCTTAGCCATCTGGGCATTGCTAGAGAATTATCAGCTTTGTCTCACAAAAAATTAAAAGGCAATTCTGATTATGCATTTTCTGAAAATCCACAACGAATTGCAAATGCATCAGAAATAGACAACTTAGCCCAAAAAAAATGTAACCTTTATACTACTCGGATAATCAGAAATGTTCATGTGGCTCAAAGCCCTGATTGGCTCAAATCAAAAATTGAATCCATCGGATTACGCTCAATCAATAATATTGTAGACATCACAAACTTCGTTATGATGGAAATGGGGCAACCTTTGCATGCTTTTGACCTCAACACTCTCGAAGGAGGAATCTGTGTCAGAGCAGCAAAGGATGGTGAAAAATTCACTGCACTAGATGGTTTAGACTATGAGCTAAGCATAGATGACTTAGTGATTGCTGATAAAATGAAAGCCATTGCTATTGCCGGAATCATGGGGGGAGCTAACACCGGAATCACAGAAAGCTCTCAAGATGTGCTCCTCGAATCTGCTCACTTTCTCCCTTCATCAATAAGAAAAAGCAGTCGAAGCCTTGGTATCTCTACTGACTCCAGCTATCGATTCGAAAGGGATGTGGATCCCTCGCAAATAATTGGGTCTTCGGAATTAGCTACGAAATTAATATTGGAATTAGCTGGAGGAGAAGCAAAAACAGAAACCGTTATTTTTAATGCTAACCAAGATCCCTTGCCAAGCATATCGTTAGATGCAGACAAATGCAGAGCAGTTCTTGGACATAACCTAAAGAATCAAGAAATGTTTGAAATTCTTGAAAAATTAAGGTTACGAAAAACAGCCGATGCCGATAATATATCTGATTGGGAAATTCCAAGCTACCGAAGAGATCTAACTCGACCCGCCGATCTACACGAAGAAATCGCGAGAGTTTACGGAATCGACAATATTCCATCACGCCATGCGGGCTGGTTCTCTAAATCCTCAAAAGCTGACCATTTCTTTGACTTTATAGAAGCTACGGCTAATGAACTTTCATCAATTGGTTTCTATGAAGCACGTACAATTAAACTGACATCAAAACTCAAGATTGCTGATTGTGTATGCACTGACAATTCCAATGCTATTGCGGTTAAAAACCCACTAAGCGATGACCTGACCCACATGCGCACTGGACTAATCGCTTCTTTGATCGATGTAGCAGAACGCAATTTACATCAAGGCGCAGAAGAATTACGCTTTTTTGAGACAGGCACTGTATTCCCTGGAAATAAAATAAATGAGGAAGCTCAACATTTAGCCATTCTTATTTCTGGACCAGATCAGAGCTCATGGATCAATCCATCTCCAAATCCTTCTGATTTTTATACATTAAAAGGTATAATAGAACGAATAATCGATAAACCTATAGAATTTATTATTGCTGACTTAAAGCAAGAAAACGCCGCATTCATTGCCAACATTGCAATAGAAGATAAAATTATAGGCCGTGCAGCTCAAATCTCACCTTCAAGAGCTCGGCAAATAGATGCTCGGCATCCAGTATTTGTAGGAGAAATCAATCTAGATTTAGTTTTTGAAGAACATTCACAACAAATTATCTATAAGGAGCTACCAAAATATCCATCTATTCGCCGCGACATCGCCATGGAGGTGCCTCTTTCATTACCTAATATAGAAATCGAAAAAGTCTTAAGAGGTATAGATTCCAATCTACTAGAATCATTTAAAATCTTTGATTTATTTTACGATGAGACTGGAAATCGAATGGATAAAAATAAAAAATCAATTGCTTATTCGTTGACCTATCGCAATCATGAGCGCACATTAAAGTCAGCGGAAGTTGATATAGAGCATGAGAAGATCCTCAGTGAATTGAGATTAAAACTGCCAATAGAATTTCGTTAAAAATATAATCTTGGGAATAAATACACCAGGAAATGTTCTTTGATTTTTAGTTTTGAGAGAACCCTGCCGTGTTCGCGTTGGCGGATAACATGGGCCCGGCCCGTTAGTACGTTAAAGGGAGGCTTAGCCGGTTGTTTGATGTCAGGCCTTCGCTGGAAGGCAGATTTCAGCAAGGCGGCCACCCACCTGGAATTTACCGGGAAACGTGAGCCCTCAAGTTCCGCTGTCGGCATAATGTGGGGCCTCAATTAAAAAGCACTGCAGTTGAGTCTGGAGTGCTTTTTCATTACTATAAGAAACCAAATCACCTATCAATTCCTTCAATTGATTTCTTTTTATCATCCTGACCGGTAATCAAGCCGTTACCATCATAAATATCACGTAAGACACTCAATTGAGCGGCAGATTTTTTGTTCTGAACACTAAAAAGAATCGATTCCTTTTCAGCAAAATCCAACCTTGCTGACAAAAAAATATTATCCATTTGCAGTTTTTCCATGCGCATCTTTAAATTCTCAAGCGCTAACTCTTTCAATTGGTTTGCTTTAAGTAATTGACTGCTATCACTTCGAGATTCTTCATAATTAACTCGCAAAATATTATACTCCTCACCAATCTTAGCCAATTTCTTTGACTGAGAGGACAGGGCCTGACTCAAGGCCTGAAACTCTGCCTTAATCTCTTTTTTCTCCTCTTGAAGAATATACTTTTCCTCGTTCCACTTCTCTTTAGTTAAATAATTCTCTCTTAAAACCGATGCTAAATTAATCTGCAGCTTCTCAACGTTATACTCTTGCTCTAAAACACGCTTAGAGAGGGCTGTATTCGAGCCCTGCGCTACATGCAACACAGATTGATAACTTTGCAATTTCTCGATATGACTAGCGTTTTCTACTAGTGCAGCTTCTAAATGTTTTTCAAATCCAGCACTCTGGGATTTAAGGAAATCAAGCCGGACAGACATACTGCGAACTTTACTACCGGTGATTCCTAGTAGGATTAATAAAAATGAAAGAATTAGAGAAAAAACAAAAAATCGCAATGGTCAGTAGAAATTAGTATACGGAAAGTAATAATTATTAATTTTTAATCAACATATAATTTTCATATGAATTAAATAAAATAGTCTAATTATTCACCACTTATAATGATTTATTTATACAATTCAGCAATCACTGTTAATTTCCCGTAACAAAATGCCTCCCCAAAAAATTGTTTCCTCTGACGATACTGCAATTGCTTCAGCAATTTTGGCTGATTTACCTCAACTCATACAGCTCCTAATGGAACTGTTTGAAATGGAAGGTGATTTCGAACCTAATTCAAAAAAACAAGAAGAAGGTCTAAAATTAATCTTGGAGCACCCTCATCGTGGACGAGTCCTCGTCATAAAAAATGAATCTAAGATTATTGGTATGGTAAACATGCTCTTTACTATAAGCACTGCAGAAGGAGGATTAGTTCTTCTATTAGAAGACTTCATAATTCATCCAATGAATCGTGGGCAAGGTTACGGAAAAAAACTTCTAACGGCTGTTAAAGAATTTGCACAACAAAAAGATTTTAAGCGGATTACCCTCTTAACCGATAAAATCAGTGCTGAATCGCAGGATTTCTTTAATAAAGAAGGATTTCAATTTTCAAAAATGATCCCGATGAGACTTCATCTTGATTGAAGATAAATATCTGAAGCACTTAAATACAATGCTCCATTCTAGATTTTACCTATCGAGAATAGGGTGTATTTTAGACCCCTATTTCTATCATTAAAGATTATCTAATAAGGATTTAATCACAATTAGATTTTACTAATTACCAAAAAGAAACGAACCCCTCAATTTGCATGGCACGTCAAAGCGTAGAAGAAATCAAAGCTGAAAGCCGAGGGCTTTACGGGAAGATAATTGAAACGCTACTTTCAAGCGAATCTCATTTTCAAGAAGCTGAATATCAATTACTAAAATTTCACGGCAGCTATCAACAGGACAACCGGGACAGCCGCAAAGAACGCCGCAAGCAAAAACTCGAAAAGGAGTGGATGTTCATGGTCCGCACCAAAATGCCTTCAGGAACACTTACTTCTGAACAATACCTAATCCACGATTCTATGGCTGATAAGTTAGGGGATTCAACAATGCGGTTAACTACAAGGCAGGGAATCCAATTGCACGGCATTCTGAAAGGACAGCTTCGTGATGCAATTCGATACATTTCCGATTGCGGGTTAACAACATGGGGCGCATGCGGAGATGTCGTAAGAAACACCATGGCCCCTGCAGCACCAATAAAAAATGAAGCTCACGCATCAGCGCTTGAGTTAGCAGATGAAATAAGTGAATTATTCAGCGCACAAACAAGCTCTTACAGTTCAATCTGGTTAAATGGTGAAAAGTTAGAACTAGATACTAACAATTTAAGTGAACCAGAAAATGAGCCACTCTACGGGGAGCTATATTTACCTCGAAAATTCAAAATCGGAATTGCCATACCACCACGCAATGATGTGGATCTGTACAGTCAAGATATTGGGTTAGTTATGCATACAGAGAATAATAAAGTGCTGGGTTATTCAATTTATGTTGGTGGCGGTTTCGGAATGACCCATGGCAAAGAGACAACTTATCCATGCCTTGCCCAGCCTTTATTTTACTGTGCAAAAAAAGACATCGCAAAAGCATGTGAAGCGATCATAATTGTACAAAGAGATAATGGTGATAGAACAGATCGTAGACATGCACGGTTAAAGTATCTTGTAGCGGAAAGAGGCATTGATTGGTTTAAGACAAAAGTTCAAAAGATCATCGATTTTCCTACCCAGGAAATTAGAGAAGCGAACTTTAAAACGGTCTCAGATCAATTGGGCTGGCACGAACAAGGAGACGGAAAACTCTTTGTTGGTATTCATGTAGCTCAGGGAAGAATTAAAGATAATGAAGAAAAACAAAATCGAACTGCCTTCCGCCAAATTGCACAAAAATTCAATTGCCCAATTCGAATAACACCAAATGCAAATATTTACTTTTACGATATAGAAAAAAACAATCGCCCTCATATCGATCAGATTTTAAGAGATTTTAACATAGCGATCGGGGATGATTTTACTGCTACCCGTCAAACCGCGCATGCTTGTGTCGCTTTGCCCACTTGTGGCCTTGCTCTCTCAGAGAGTGAACGTGTTTTTGATGCGTTATTAGATTCCATTGATTCTCTCTTAAGCGAATTAAAGTTAGAGAAAGATCAAATATTAATCAGAATGACGGGTTGTCCAAATGGTTGCGCAAGGCCATACAATGCTGATTTTGCATTTGTCGGTAGAGCACCTAATAAATACGCCATGTTTGTTGGCGGATCTAGTTCTGGAGATCGTTTAGCAAGTCTCCATAAGAAATCAATTTTGTTCGATGAAATACAAAGTGAAATTCGAATTCTCCTACAGGACTTTGTGAAAAATCGATTAAGAGAAGAAACATTTAGTGAATTCTGGGGCCGAACTCACGAAGAATCAATTCATCCAATTCCTAAACAGTTTCATTTGGAAAAGAACGAATATTAAAACACTTTTGTTTTATAGATCATCCGAAGAAAATGGTGCGCGATACTGGATTTGAACCAGTGACCCCCACAATGTCAATGTGGTGCTCTACCCCTGAGCTAACCGCGCATGCTTTAATACACTTATTTACACACAGAGCGTAAGATACTCAACCCATTTTCAATTACAGTTTTTATTATTATTTTAGAGCATCGGATAAAAATAGGCACAAAAAAGCTCTGGCACTTTCGAGCCAGAGCTTTTGTGATCCTACTTGCTGAAACTCAGAAAAATAAATTCTCCTGCGAGCGCTAGCGTGAGGTTACTATAAGTTGCGCTCAAAGTAGCAACGCTACTTACGCTTCTTAGCAGCCTTCTTAGCAGGTTTACGCTTAGCAGCCTTCTTAGCAGGCTTCTTAGCAGCCTTCTTAGCAGGCTTCTTAGCAGCCTTCTTAGCAGGCTTCTTAGCAGCCTTCTTAGCAGGCTTACGCTTAGC
>JABGYE010000300.1:0-6438 GCA_018675395.1 Akkermansiaceae bacterium | reverse complement strand
CTCAGAACCAACCCGGCACTGCAATTAACTGCCCTAATTGCAGCCAGCAATTAACGATTAGCCCTGACCTTCATGGGAAGAATGTTCAATGCCCTAATTGCCAAAAAGAAATGAACATTCCTGCCACTCCACCTGTCCAGAACCAGTCGACTCTCTCTTATAATGAGCCAGAAACATCACCCCGTTCTGGCAATATAATTTCACTGGAAGGGGTCTCCACGCCGGATTTACCATTAAATTCAGACGAAGTTATTTTGCTGGATATACCTCAAGGTTTTTGGGATCTTGGATTAGCAGGGCTAATCCTTCGCCACAAAGGAAGACTCATTGTCACTAATCAGCGATCAATTTGTTTTAGAAGAAAAACAAAAGATTTCAGCATCGAGCAAATAAATATGCGCCACACCGGAGCCATAAGCATGGTCAGACAACGAAATTATACGCAATTAGGATTGGGTGCGTTCTTCCTCTTATTTCCAATAATCTTATTTGCTAATGGAGTACCTTCAATGGGTCCATTAGCTACCCTAGTATCGATGCTGGCAGGCATACTGTTAATATTTCTATCTAGTATGAAATCACTGGTTTTATCTGGATCGGGTGAAAAAATAATTTTCAATATCAGGCAAGTACCCTCCAATGTATTGTCAAAAGTACTTACTGCGGTTAATGCTAATTCATGAATCGTATTACTATTAAAAGCTTATTTGTTAGCGCAGTAATTGCTGCCTGCTTATCACTTTTAACTTATGCTATTTTTTATCTCATAGCGGGAAATACTAATGATTATTTTTTCCGATTTATCGCTCTTTTTATTGCGGAGTCGGTACTTATCGGTGCCCATTTTTGGATTAGAAGTTCCAATTATAAGTCTAACTTTCAAAAATTAATATTCAATTTGGTACGAGTAGAATTGGGCCTGTCTATGCTAGCCCTACTTCCTTTAGCTTTTTCATGGTTCGAGGTATCAAGAGCACTAACTCTTTTTGTTATCCTCCAATTAATACATGGAGCACTTTACATGTGTTATACGTACCTCTTTGATGACGAGAATTCAGATCATAAAAATTTGACTGACGAGGAAATTATCAATATTTCAAAACGGAGTCCTTTTGACCCCAGTTCTCAGGACTCAGATTAACAAACTAACTATTGTTTCTGTTCAGGAACGAGTTCGAAATTAAACGAATTCACATGGCTCGAGTTTAATCGTACAGATTTATTGGAATCTTAACACGCCAATAGAACCATAGAAATAACCCTTCACTCTACCTTTTCAAGATCAGGAACCCTACCCTGCCAAGGAACAAAACCCGCATTGCGTACATGCTCACGTAAAATCTGCTCCAACCCCCTTCGCACCTTATTGTTACCATCAACGGGACTAGTCTCGCCTGGATCTTCTGTGAGATTGTATAATCGGAACGGCTCCGTTGACTTGTTCTGTAGAAGTTTCCAAGGACCTTGTCGCACAGCATAGTAATCCTGTCCTTGGTACACCCCTCCACCCTCTCTTCTTACCCATATCAAAGTTCTAGAATCTATCACTTCATCATTCTTGCCCTGAATCCCGCTAAGGAGGCTCTTACCTTCTATTCCGTCAGGTATTGCCGCCCCAGCAACCTCTGCCAATGTGGGCAACCAATCCATTGTCATAGAGACTCCATGATAGCTTGTCCCGGCTTTAATGTGGTCCGGCCAGACAACACAAGTAGGAACACGCAAGCCCCCTTCCCACATTTGTTGCTTTTCACCCTTCCAAGGATCATTTCTGGCTCCGACATTGGCTTGACCTCCGTTATCAGATGTAAAGACGATGATTGTGTTACTCTTTTCTGGTATGGCTTTGAGCACTTTCCCAATGCCGTGATCCATATGTTCAATCAACGCGACGAGTTTCGCTCTTGCCTTACTAATTCCCTCTTCGCGCTCCTTGACCTTCTCGTACCAATCATTGGGAGGCTGGATCGGAGTATGTGGCGCATTATAAGACAAGAAAAGGAAGAAAGGATCCTCTTTAGCATTTCTGTCTTTAATGTAATTGATGGCCCAATCAGAAAATAAGTCCGTGGCATGGCCCTTAGGCTCTATTCTTTTCCTCCCCTCAGACATATAGTTCACTCCGTGCCTTCGATGATTATAATAATCATCCATCATGTCCCCCAAGTAGCCTTTGAAAAAATCAAAACCGCGACCGAGGGGCGTGTTTGGCTCAACAAGACCCAAGTGCCACTTACCAATGAGCGCCGTGTGATAACCTGCCCCCTTCATTACCTGAGGAATGGTCTTTGCAGACTCAGATAAATAGCCCCAGTTATTTGCGCGGTGAGTTCGAATCACTCCAGGAACACCAACCATGTCAGGATACCGGCCAGTCAAAAAAGCAGCGCGGGTCGGAGAACATACTGGGCAGTTAGCATAGGCATTATCAAAACGACAACCACTCTGCATCAACTTATCAATATTAGGAGTCCTCATGTCCTTGGCCCCGTGAGATGATAAGTCACCAATCCCCAAATCATCGGCCATTATAAAAACGATATTAGGTCTTTCGTTGCCAATGACTTGCGCAAGAAGTGCTACCCATATTGCTAGGGCTTTAAAAAAATGAATCATCATAAGAATCTATAAAGAATTTTAAGGGTATTAATTATACAAAAGCTCCCAAGTCTACATAAAAAAGACTAAAAACCCCCTGCCGGATCAAAATCATCAGCAAAACGTAATGCTGCTGGACCACTATAAAGCTTCCCCTTATGAACGATACTTGCCTTACCTCCGGTCTGACGGGCAATGTCCACTAGATAGCTGAATGCAGACCCAGGGACCTCAAGCCCAATAGTGTTTATTGGTATTCGAGATGAGTTGATTTTCTTTATCTTCTCTACGACCTCTTCTGCGTCCTGAGCTTCGCCATCTGAGAGAAGCCATACCACTGCAGGGACTGGGCGCATTGCAAATGCCAACTCAAGCGGTTCCTTCCATATCGTAGCCCCTTCAGGCTTTGCCGCTTTTATGTGATTCACCGCACGAGCTATACCCTCTTTGGTCGCCTCAGACCAGGGGATCCTATCCTCGGGTTTATCCGCAAATCTTGTCGGAGCCTCGTATAAAGATTCTCCTCCAAGCCAAGGAGATGTCGAATAGTAGATGACCTGGAAACTCATCCCCTTAGGCAACTTGCTAATGGAACTGATTAATTCCTTCTTAAGCATTTGGAGTCTGACCCCACCCCCATCCCTGATCATGGACTGAGAAAAATCGACAACAAAAACGACCCGGTTACCCTTTGCAGTGCCTCCAAAAAATGAAGAGGGACCACCGCCTCCCTCACCATTACCTTTTCCCTGCCCAAAGCCTCTACCAAAATCGGTTCCAATCCCTAAAGGATCAATGACCGGATCCTCAATGGAGGGAACAGAAACGGGCGAAGTGGCGACCGAAGTAATTGTCTGAACCCTGGAAGCGCTCTTAGGCGGCTGTGGCTTCCTCTTAACCGAACGGGCAAAGTCCTGCTTTTCGATCTGGTAAGTGTCATCTTTAGTCGCCGTAACTGCAACTATCTGTGGTATCTCATCCGGGCCAAGAGCAACAATAATGCACCACAAAACCAATACAATGACAGCGTGAACGATTGTTGTTGTTATGGCAGAAACTAACTTGCCCTGCTTTTTTAAGCGCAAGAACTCTTCTCTAGCTGCAGCCTCTTTGGCCTCCAGCTCCGCATCATCAAGACTGATAGGTTCCTGCATTAGAGAAATAGCTTCCTTGAAGCTATCTTAACATAGTATAGCCTATTTGGATCGGCAAATCTCCACAGTTGAGGTAAAATAATCATTCACCGTCATAGCGGAGGCCAATTTCCTCCCTCCAACGATCCAGAGAACGCATAAGAGCCAAAGTGTCATCGCAACTCATAGCTGGAAAAATAGCCTCTTTTGCCTCAATTCCTTGGGCAACTGCATCAGCTTCAGCTCCATACAGATATTTTTCTGTTTTTACCTTAATCAACTCAGGCTCACTAACCCCATTCTTGTATAATTGCAGCTCAGTCTCTCCGCCCTGAGGAGATGGTTTCCAAGGAACCGGAATGAAAATCCTCCCTTCATTACCGGAAATACTTACATTAATCGGTTCTTCCAAAGCCACACCACAACTAAGACGGGCAGTGATACCGCCAGTAAAACTGGCTACAGCGCTTGTATATTCATCAACACCCGTATTCCCAATAAAACCAACTGCTTTTATTTCATTCGGCTCGGAAAAAGTCTCTCCATTGGCAACTCCAGCAATGAGTCCAGCCATAGACATAGGGTAACCCCCAACGTCTAGGATTCCTCCACCGGCTAGGGCCTTATTAAGATGCCTGCCATCGGGATTATCTCCTATATCAAAAGAGAAAGAAGCCTCGATCGACTTTACCTGACCAATGGCTCCATCTTTAATTAATTTAATGATTTGGAGAGTCTGTTCTGAGCACCTGTACATGTAGGCCTCCATCAAAAACACATCATTGTCTTTGGCCTCCTGTATAATTTCTTCAGCCTCAGAAACATTCAAACCCATAGGCTTTTCACATAGTATATGCTTTCCAGCTTGAGCTGCCTTAACTGCCCATTCCTTGTGCATAGGGTGCGGAGTCGCAATATAAACAGCATCAACGCTATCATCTTCTAAGAGAGCCTGATAACTGGGATGCCTATTAGGTATACCTCCAAACCGTTCAGCAAAACGGTCCGCAGATTCCTGACTACGGCTACCCACAGCAACTACCTCCCCAAGTCTACAATTCATTACCCCCTCAACGAAAGAAGCAGCAATACTGCCAGTCGCAAGGATTCCCCATCTGAGTCTGTTCTGAGATTCTTCCATAGAGTATTTATTATGATTTAATACCATGATCGTTAAAGGGATATTCCCTTTAATTCAATCAATTAAACCTCGTCCGCCTCCCTTTCAGTCCTTAGGCGCCTTCGACTTTTCTATAGCTCTTAGGGTTTCTTCGCGTTCCTTCTTTATACCTCGAAGCTTAACCTCAAATTCTTCTAATTCTTTGAGAAGCTGCTCCCGCCGTTCACGAATGTCTTTGAGGCTGCCCTCAATCAAATCTCTTTTCTCATCAATTGACGTTAAAGTCTTCTCCAAATCCCCCAAATTAGCAGCGCCGTTACGCTGATCATTTAACTTTGCTATCACTGCCTTCAGATCCTCTGTCGGTATTGCGTAGCTTTTAACACGACCTCCACGGGCTATGTTTACTCCAACTAACTTTCCATCCAAATCGATTAACGGTCCCCCGCACTCATTAGGCCTTAAGGTAAGGTCATGTTGCAATGCGTTTGGAAAATCTTTCCTGTTCTCACTCAAAGGGCCGCCGAACTGGGCACTAGGGTCGGGGCCTCTGAACTGCGGAACTGATTGGCCACGCGAACCTAGCATCGCAGTCATATCCTTCTCATCCTCTCCTCGCTTAAGGAGTATTTTTATCTCGTCTTTGGGTTTACGCCCCGAAACAGATTTTGCCAACTCTGCTGGAGAATTAATAGGCTGGCCATCAATCTTTAGGATAATATCTCCAACCTCTACACCTGCCTCAGCGGCACCTGAACCACGTTGAACTCGGTTAACCTTAACTCCCTGATCCGTATTCTCCATACCAATCCCTAAGAAGCCACGCTCATTGGCAGACAAGTTACGGGGAGTCACACTCGCAACACCTACAGCTATGGGATATTCATCAAGACCGGAAGCCGCGAGAAAAGTACCAAGCTCAACCTGCTTACCATCCTCTAGATCCACAGGCTTCAGACCTAACAATTCGACCTTAATCAGAGCAATATCCCACCTAGAATCGGTGCTTAAAATTATAGCCTCTGCCCTCCTCCCATCAGAAAGCTCGCAAAAGATACCTTTAGAAGGCAATTCGCTGGCCTTGGTCACAAGTAAACCTCCATGACTAACAACAGTCGCAAGCGATAACTGCTTGTCCTTCCTATCAATGATCTTTGCCGTGCTCTGAACATAGGATTTTACCACGGGCTTATATTCTGCAAAAACACTCCGGTGATCCTTCTCATTTTTAGAGGGCCTCGGTTTGTCTAATTGTGCCTGATAGAACCGCATAAGGTCAGCCATGCGCGGATCATTAAGATCAAGATCTAAACCAAACCCTTTTCCTTGAGCTCCATCATCTGGTTCATCGACCCAAAATTCTTCAGCTTTCTCTAGGAATTTTCCCAGCTGATCACCAAATTTCTCAAGGAGATTTTTAGAACCTTCATCTGGACTCTCTTCGGTCAACACGTCAGAGACATGACGACTCTTTGTTTCTGCATTTGAAAAAGAAACACAACCAATTAAAGCTACAGTAAAAACAATCATCCAAGCCGGAGCTAGGATCTTTCGCTTTATATTTTTTTTCATCATTTCCTTTTACTT
>JABGYE010000297.1:0-13790 GCA_018675395.1 Akkermansiaceae bacterium | reverse complement strand
TATCAATGTGCATATTACAAGGAGCAACATTGGCCCAAGTAGAAGCGATACCCACATGTGAACGCGTGAAATCATCTTTACGGAAACCTACAGCATGAAGCATCGCTCGACTCGGAGCACGGTCATCTCCATCAACAACTTTTGAAGAAAACTCACGTGGCTTGTATTTAGCCCTTTTCGCCTTAGTGGCTTTCTTAGTGGCTTTCTTAGTGGCTTTAGTTGCCTTTTTTTTCACGGTATTCTTTTTGGGCATTTGCCGCAGATTTTGGCCTCCCAAATGATAAGGTCAAGCGCAGATCTCTGTAATGCTCAAAAGAATCCCTCAGACCGTATATTTAAACAGGTTTTTGACCAAAAATATTTTACTCCCATTGACATTTCTTCAGCATCCACTAATTATGGCGCCTCATGTCAAAACATAAGGTTCTAGTTGCAGACCCAATTGCCGATGCAGGAATTGATGAGCTAAAAGCTGATAATTCACTTGATGTTGATGTTCGCATCGGAATTTCAGAAGAAGAATTGCTAAAAGATGCCGGATTATATGAAGCGATAATTGTCCGTTCACAGACGAAAATCACCGAGGGCGTAATCAATAAGGCAGCGAAACTTAAAATTGTAGGCAGGGCAGGAGTCGGAGTTGATAACATCGCAATACCAGCAGCCACAAAAAATGGAGTCATTGTGATGAATACTCCGGCCGGTAATACCATTTCAACTGCAGAACACGCTTTTGGACTAATGGCATCTCTAGCGCGAAATATACCACAGGCGCATGCCACAGTGACAGGAGGTGGATGGGGCAGAAAAGATTATAAGGGAGTCGAGTTAAACAAAAAGACTCTAGCGATTTTAGGAATGGGACGCATTGGAACAGAATTTGCTCGCAGAGCAATTGCCTTTGGCATGACCGTCCTTGCTTATGATCCTTACCTTTCTCCTAGCAGAGCAAAAACATTACAAGTGGAACTCTTTCAAGATGTGGATTCAATAGTAGCGAAAGCTGATTTTATCACGTTACACATGCCACTAACTGATGAAACAAAACATATCATCAATGAAGAAAGGTTAAAAATATGCAAAAAAGGAGCGAGAATAATTAATTGCGCGAGAGGAGGTCTCATCGATGAAAATGCTCTTTTAGATTCCATCGAATCTGGCCATGTCGCTGGAGCCGCTTTGGATGTATACGAGGAAAGCGAGCCTCCTCCCGAAGGATATGCTTTATTAAAGTCCAAGAAAATTGTTTTCACACCACACTTAGGAGCATCAACAGCTGAGGCTCAGGAAAATGTCGGTATCGAGATCGCTAGAAATGTTAGAAACTTTTTAGTCGACGGCACCATCATCAACTCGGTTAACACACCAAGTGTTGACAGTAAAACAGCTCAACTCTTAGAGCCATATCTAAATTTGGCTGAATCTATGGGTAAGATGCTATCGCAAATTTCTCCACAAGGGGCCGAATCGATATGTATACGATACTCCGGTAAAGTCGCAGAAATGGATACATCACTTGTGACAAGGGCAGCATTAAAAGGTTATCTAGAAAGGGCCTGCGGTGAAGAATCAGTTAACTACATCAATGCTCCTGGGGTAGCTGAAAAATTGGGGCTTACATTGAGTGAAACTAGGCCATCAGATGAAAATGAGTTCACTGAATTAATCGAAATCGAAACTACCAATGAAAATGAAAGCGCTTCGATTTCAGGAACTTTCTATGGAGCGGCACCGAGAATTGTAACGATTAACGGCCATCGAGTAGAAGCAGACCCAGTAGGTCACGTATTATTGGTCAGCAACACCGATGTTCCAGGTGTTGTGGGTGCCATAGGCACAGTCCTATCAAAGCATAAGGCAAATATTGCAACCATGTGCTTAAGTCGAAATCAAGTAGGCGATCTTGCACTCACTGTACTAAACTTGGACGATGACCTTGATCAGTCGGCACGCGATGAATTACTGGCATATGAAAGTATCCACAGCGCCAAACTTGTAACACTTTAATTTATTACGGTGCCCGAAAAAATATTGCTCCCATCAGCCACTATTCTGATGCCCCAGTCTTTCGATTGTTGAAGTCAGGTGAGAAATTCTAAATGGCTTGGTAAGAATACCACAAAAGCCATGTTCAAGGTAATTTTCTAAGACAGTATCATCAACATAACCTGTCGTAACAATCGCCTTAACCTCTGGATTCTTTGAGCGGATCTGAGAAAGCGTTTCATCACCCCTCATTCCACCACGAATATCTAAATCAAAGAGCAGTACATCAAAAGACCGCCCAAATTCTTCAGCCTTATCATAGGCCCTGAGAGCTGCTTTCCCTGTAGACACGCAAAATACTTCATGCCCTTCTCTAGTTAATGCCTTTTCAACCATGGAACATATGTGAGGCTCATCATCAAGGACAAGAACACGCAATGCTGAATCATTAGATTTTTCGCCACTGGGTTGATAATTATCTTTATTATTTGCAGGAAGATACAATTCAAAGAAAGCTCCTCCATCTTCTCCAGAATTGGCCGAAATATATCCATTATGCGAACGGCAAATTGAAGCTGCACGACTCAATCCAAAACCACGAACACTTTTATCTCTGCTAAAATAGGGATCAAATATCTGATCGGTTTCAGAGTCCGTTAATTTCGGTCCATTGTCCCTAAAGGTTAAATGAACATAATCACCTAAACTCAATGGGAGTAGACTCTCCTCATCAATGACAACATCCGATCCGTCTATTATGATCCTCCCATTTCTAATTCCTGATTCGCTCATTACCTCTGCAGCATTCCCTACCAAACAATTAATCATTTGCCTTATCTGTTCTTCATCTCCCATCACTGAAGACAAGACCCTTTCAAAATTAAAAACAGGCTGAACTCTATCATAATCAAATAAGGAGAAATGAACCGTTTTCCTTATAATTTCAGGCAAATCCAATTTGTTTTTCATCTTGGCTTTCCTGCCTCCACGAATTGATGTGATCTCCTTAATTATTTCACGGCCACGCTCACAGGCCTGCTGCGAACATTTAATGGTATCTCGCGATTCTTCATTGAGGAAATCAGCCGACTCTAGCAATGAAAGATTACCTCCAAGAGAAGTAAACAGATCGCCGAACTCATCACTAATTCCTGCCGCAAAACGCGCAAGAGCCTGATCCTTTGAATCCTTAATCCTACTCCCCTCTTCACCTGCCCGCCAACTCACATCACGACATAACATCATCACTGCATACCCAGAATCCCAAGGGATTGCTGACATCATTATATCCAGATAAATATGCTTGCCGTCTGGTCGACGATAAGAAATCGCTTTCAGAATAGTTGCCCCACTCAAAACCTCACCACTTGTAGCATGTCCATCCTTTCCGAAAATTTGGGGGAATATCAATGACATATATTTACCAAGCAATGCTTTCCCGTCATAGCCGAGAACTGATTTAACGGCCCGATTTACCCCAATGACTTTACCTTGCCTATTCTTCAGAACAAGAACCGCTTCAGGTGACTCAAGGAAGAGACTCTCATACCGATTACGATCACGCTTTATCTTCGCAAGATTCTCTTGATCTACTCTTCCGCTACAAATCCTTGATTCCATTATCTGTAGCCGTGCAATCAATTCAGCTTCACCTGAATCAATGGATAAAAAATCATCTACACCACTTTCGATAAGACCTGACAAGTCACGATCAAGCCCTTCCTCCATTGCGAGTATCACATATGGTTTTTCTGTCCCTAAAGAAGAAATCCATTTTAGAAAATTTTTCAATTCATCATCATAAGATTTACTACCAATCAGTATCGAATCAAAATACGTGCCATCTAATAGATTCCGTGCGTCGGATGGCGATGAGCAATTGGTCACCTCGAATCCCAAACGTCCTGCAACATTGGCGCGCACGCTTCCTTGTTGCTTATCCCATTGTACAATGAGTAAGCGCTGTAAACTTATATCGCTGAGTAAATCACCCCATTGAGAAACATTTCCCGAATTGTCTGATCCTTGACTAATCACAATAAATGCTTCGGATAAAATTTAGTACCTTGATGAATTTGGCTGATGGAGTCGATTGGGAATCCTTAAATTTACAAAAGTTTTTAATAAATATCAAAAGTTTTTAATAATTTAATATTATACTTAAAATGCCTTAATTTATTCATTAGCTCATAACCGCATTCCCTTCCAATTGGATAATATATAAATTAAAACTCCATTATGGATAAACGCGATCTAATCGCAGATGTGCTAAAGAAAATTGCAATTCTCCTTGAGCTAAAAGGTGAAAATGCATTCAAAATCCGTGCCTATAGAACAGGTAGCGAAATCGTAGAAACTTATAGTGGAGATATCATTAAGCTCGCCCTTGATGACGATTTAAAAAATATTAAGGGAATAGGAACGGCCCTGGCACAAAAAATACATGAATTAGCTGCCACTGGAAAACTTGAGTATTTCGAAAATCTCAAAAGTGAATTTCCACAAAGTATATTTAATCTTTTTAACATATCAAATTTAGGTCCAAAAAAAATTAAGATCCTCTACGATCAATTAGGAATTGATTCTATCCCAAAATTAAAACAATTCTGTGAATCTGGCGAAGTCGGGGAAATATCTGGATTCGGTAAAAAATCAGTCTCCAAAATTCTTGATTCTATTTCTTTCCATGAAGATAACGCGAATACTTTCCGATCAGGTGATGTAGCCCCCATTGCTGAGAATATCCTTGAATTTCTTCGCTCTCATCCAGACACAGAACAAGCTACAATCGCGGGAAGTTATAGAAGAGGCAAAGAAATATTACACGATCTTGATTTCATAGTTTCAACAAAGTCACCAGAGTCAATTATTCATTCATTCACAAATATGAATACAGTGGCTGAAATAATTTCAAAAGGTTCAACTAAATCGAGTATCCGATTAGATAATGGTCTTCAATGCGATCTTCGAGCAGTCTCGAATGCTGAATATCCATTCACTCTTAATTATTTCACTGGCAGTAAGGGGCATAATATTCAAATACGTGCACTCGCGTTAAATAAAGGATACAAACTAAATGAATATGGCTTGATACCCAAGGGCGATACTGATTCCTCAATTTCAGATTCTATTCACACAGAATCTGACCTTTACGAAGCATTAGGATTAAAAATGATTCATCCCTGCTTACGTGAGAATTCCGGTGAGATTGAAGCATCATCGGAAAATAAATTGCCTAAACTAGTGACTCTAGAAAACCTGCGTGGAACCTTCCATAATCATACCACGGCAAGCGATGGCAAAAATACACTCGAAGAAATGACGGAAGCAGCAAAAGATTTAGGTCTGCAATACCTTGGAATCTCCGACCATTCCAAAAGTTCAGTTCAAGCTAACGGGCTCAGCACAGAAAGATTACTGGCCCAGATAAAAGAAATTCAATCTCTCAACAATTCTTCTCCTAATGACTTTAGAATCTTTTCAGGTGTAGAATGTGATATACTCAAGGATGGAACCCTGGATTATGATGATGAAATTCTGGCGAAACTAGATTACTGCGTTGCTTCTATTCACAGTTCTTTTTCATTAACAGAAAAAGAAATGACTTCTCGTGTCATCAAAGCAATTGAGAACCCTAACGTCACAATGATTGGACACCTGACCGGCAGACTCTTATTGAGTAGAAAACCATACTCTATCAATGTCCCCAAAGTTATCGATGCCTGCGCCTCGAACCACACCCACATCGAAATTAATGCGAATCCTCGCCGACTAGATATGGATTGGAGATGGTGGAGACAAGCAAAAGATAAAGGTGTGAAGTGCTCAATCAATCCTGACGCTCACAGAATAGAACACTTCCAATTTCTTCATTTTGGGGTCAAGATAGCTCAAAAAGGATGGCTCGAATCTAATGATATCATTAACTGCCTACCTCTTAATGAAATCGAATCCACATTAAATAAAAAACAAAACCTATAAATACATTGGAATTTCCATATCTTCTTTGCGCAACATTAGTCTTGGCCGCCTACATAGTTGGTTCATTCCCGTTTGGATTTTGGATATCAAAGTGTCTTGGCGTAGACATACGAGATCAAGGCAGTGGCAACATCGGAGCCACAAATGTACTACGAACTCTTGGACGCAAAGTCGGAATAATTGTTCTAATACTAGATATGTTGAAAGGATACTTACCAGTTCTGATCGGGAGCGGAATAATCATCAACCATCTTCCAGACAGCATGCTAGCCGATGAAAACGTTGAGGGAATAATTTATGTGCTCCTAGCCATAGCAGCAATTCTCGGTCACAATTATACTTTCTGGCTCGGATTCAAAGGTGGTAAAGGCATAGCCACTTCCGCCGGCGCCATAATGCCATTCTTGCCAGAAGTTTTAATTGGATCAACACTTGTCTGGATACTAGTTTTTTTCCTTAGCAGGTATGTTGCCATCGCCTCAATAGCTGCTGCATTTTCAATACCAATCCTGACAGTTTCTCTAGGCCACAACTATGTGTTTCCTCATATTAATTCGTCAGCACCTGTAATTATTTTCGGAATCATTGCGGCTGCCATGGCTGTTTGGAGGCACCGATCAAACATTCAACGCCTCATCAAAGGAGAAGAGGATCGATTCGAACGAAAAATTAAAAATAAAGCATGATGAAAACAGTTTCAATCCTTGGCGCTGGTAGTTGGGGAACCGCCCTTGCCACCGTGGTAGCCGAAAAGGGCCTTGACGTTACTTTATGGTGTCGCAACTCCGATCATGCCAGCCAGATGGCAGAAATTAGAGAAAACAAATTGTACCTTCCAGGTGTTAATTTAAAAGGATCGATAAGCCCCACTACAGATTTAGAACTCGCCACCAGATCCGAGCTGTTAGTTTGCGTAGTCCCATCCACAGGTTTGCGAAAATTTTCTGAGGATTTAGCTAAAGTAAAGCCAGCAAAAGAATCTATCATCTTATCTTGCACCAAGGGCCTTGAACGTGAAACGGGGCACCGCATGAGTGAAATTATTTCCTCTCATTTACCAGACAATATTACCGCGGTGCTGAGCGGTCCTAACCACGCAGAAGAAGTAGGCAAGCGTCTCGCAACAGCAGCAGTCATAGGCTGTAAAAATGAAAAAGTCGCCAATTCCCTTCAATCAATCTTTTCATTACCTTGGTTTAGAACCTACACAAGTACCGACGTCGCTGGAATAGAACTGGGAGGAGCGGCAAAGAATGTATATGCAATTTGTGCAGGAATTTCGGATGGATTGGGCCTCGGTGATAATGCAAAATCAGCTCTCGTTACTCGAGGCTTGGCTGAAATGACACGTTTAGGAACTGCCTTAGGGGGACAAGCAGAAACTTTCCAAGGGCTGTCAGGTGTTGGCGACCTTATAGTAACTTGTTACAGCACTTACAGCAGAAACAACCGAGTCGGGAGGCTCATTGGCGAAGGCAAGAAAATTAACGATATAGTTAATTCAATGAATATGGTTGCTGAAGGTGTCCCTAATACTGAATCATTCTACGAATCAACCAAGCGTAACGGAGTTGAAACACCAATAATCAACGAAGCCTATTCCGTTATTATCGGCGACAAGAATCCCGCACAAGCAATGGAAGATCTGCTAGCCCGAAACCCAAGACCAGAAACGGATCAATAATTCTGTATCTTTAAGTAATTCTTTAATAGACTACAAAAACAATTTATTACTTAATAATGAGTTTTATTTGAGCTGATGGATTTTCCTGAGCACTTGATTTCCAATTCATAATTATGACCGATTCCACTCCCGTTGATCTATCTGATCTGCAACTGATGCCAGATTGGCTCAAAGAACCAACGAAGAGAACTGATTCAAAGGGTCAATATCGCGACAAAAAAACAAGGGGAAATGACAACTCAGGTAAAAAACCCTTTAAAAGAAAAAATTGGGAACGAGACAAGGATCGGAACAGGAACCGCTCAACCGATTCAAAAAAAAGAGCTCATCATGTTCAAGCACCTCAAGGCATCAAAGCGACCCTAAAACCGAGTGAAGATAGCTTATTGAAAATTGCTGACCAAATTAAAAAAACAGCAAGAGCATATTCAGTATTTGAAATAGCCAGACTAATATTAGCTGATAGAGAACGCTACAATGTGTCCTTCGAATGCGATGAGAGTTTTGAAAAAGAACTTTTCTTTGGAGTAACTGATAACTCTATTTGGCTGAGCCGGGATGAAGCTGAAGCCAACCTAATCAGAACTGACAAGTTCTCCGAATTTTACAATGAGGAAACAATCGAAGTCGATCCACCAAAAGGAAATTTTAACTCCATAGCTATTTGTGGAATGAGCGGAGCCCTCATCGCTCCACCAAATCATCATTCCTATCAAACAGCAATCGCGCAATTGCATCGCAGTAATTTTGCAAACATGCCGATTGAAAAATTCAAAAATAAAATCCGCGTCGAACAGAATGAGGAAATAATCGAAAAATGGAAAAAAGAGCAAAGCCTTCAGAAGCAGTACACTTACAAAGGATCCGTTGAAAGTGATGAAAGCCTAGTCTTGAAAAACAAAGAGGAAGCCCAAGATCACTTCCTAGCCAATCACTCAGATGAGTTAATTCAATCATCGAAAAGCGCTGTTGTTCCAGGGAGAATAGATGGCAAGAAATTATCCGCTGGCCTTTTATCTCTACTTAAAAATGCTTCTACACATGCAAGGAAACATCCAGCAAGCCTTGTAAATCCACTGTGCAAAATATTAGGTGATCAAGGACTGAAATTCTTTAAACGCGGAAAGAAAATTTTTGCATGTGTTTGTCGACCAAAGCCTATTTCCCCAGATGACACGTTATCTGAAGCCATTAATGCAATTGTAACGTTCATTCGTGAAAATGAACGGGTAACTAGTAAAGAGCTTATTGATGCCATTGCCCCCTACAATATTAATAGTGAAAGTTCTAAGAACAAAACAACTGAAGAAAACTCCACAGGATTCACTGGAACCGAAGGGAATGAGGACAAAGCCAATATCTCCTCAAAAAAAGCAAATACCAATGAATCATCTGATACTGAAACAAAATTGGGGCCTGAACAAATTAAAGTGCTTAAGGATCTAAACTGGTTACTTCGGGAAGGGGCCGTGATTGCTTTTGGAGACGGGAAAATAGAACTGGCTAAAGCTAAGCCCCCAAAAACCAATCAAGGAAAAACTGAAAGTGATGACGGATCTTCCCAAATAAATGGAAAACAACAATCTGATCAAAGTTCAAAGGTTACTGAATAAAAGATCCATTGTCTGATTTGTTATCTAATGAAATCCAACCTCTTGGTAGATACAGAGCGTGCAGCAGAATTAAAAGTGAACTCAAATGAGTACGCTTCGCATGATCTTACAAAGAATCAAACCCATGACCTTGAACTCCTAATTGCTGGAGCTTACAAACCACTGATTGGATATCTAAACGAATCCGACCACGTTTCTGTAGTTAATTCTATGCATTTAACTGATGGGACATTATGGGCAAAACCAATATCACTCGAAGTAGATGAGAGATTATTTAAAAGCCTCAATGAGGGAGATCGGCTCGCTCTCCGAGACCAAGAAGGTGTTCTCCTTGCAATCTTATCAATCGAGAGCCTCTTCACTTCTAAAGACACTCACTATTTGGGGGGGGCAATTGAAGGTATCGAAATGCCAACGCATTACGATCATAAAGAGCTACGCTTATATCAAAAAGAAGCGAATCCCAAAGTAGATACAGTCCTTACATTCACTGACTTATTACATAAAGTTGAAGTGGAAGCTTTGAAAGACCACATCAAAGTCAATAAATCAAAAATAACAATTCAACTATTTGCCAGTGACCCAATAGAAAGCCATTCCAGATTGAGATGTATTAAAGCCGCATTATCAGAATTACCTACTGACCAATACACTTTATCTATTCTCCCTGGCCATGCCCCAGCAAATGCCAAAGAATGGCTCCAATACGCGATCTTATTGAAAGGCTCTGGATGCTCTTCCCTCATCTCGGATGGTGATATAAGTTTGGTAAAGGAACACTCCATTATCAATGTCTTCACTTTGCCAAAAGGGTCCTCCGAAGAAACTTTCGATACAGTCTTAGAAGAAATTAATTCAATCAATCCCCCACCAAAGAAAAAAGGGATAACCATTTTCTTTACAGGTTTGTCAGGATCTGGGAAATCAACTATCGCCAAGATTCTACAAATTAAGATGCTAGAATTAACCAAGAAACGCATCACTCTTCTAGATGGTGATGTTGTAAGGAAAAACCTTTGTTCAGAACTTGGGTTTTCGAAAGATCATAGACTCATAAATTTGCAGCGCATCGGATTCGTAGCGAATGAAATAAGTAAAAATGGCGGTATCGCAATCTGCGCCCCTATTGCACCTTATGATTCAATACGTAAGGAAATACGAAAAAACATCGAGCCCAATGCTGGATTTATACTAATTCATGTAGCAACTCCCATAGCTGTTTGTGAAGCAAGGGATCGGAAAGGACTCTATGCCAAAGCCCGATCAGGAGAAATTAAACATTTTACGGGTATATCCGATCCTTATGAAGAGCCTCAAGACGCAGAATTAATTTTACAGACAGACAATCACACAGCTGAAGAGTCTTGTGAATTCATACTAGATCATTTGAAAGAACTAGGATTTCTAGAACTTGCCTAATCTAAGTGGCTAGATCTTTCATTATTGCTTTCTGAGCATGCAAACGGTTCTCAGCCTGAGAAAATATTGTTTCTGCGTGAGCTTCAAAAGTGCTCTCATTTATTTCTTTATCCCTGTACGCCGGCAAGCAATGCATGACCATAGCATTTGAATTCGCTAAACTAATGATCTTTTCATTAATTTGATAATCAGTGAAAGCGCCTTCTCTCTTAGTCGCTTCATCTTCCATTCCCATGCTTACCCAGACATCAGTATAAAGCACATTCGCATCTGCAACGGCAACAACTGGATCCTCCACAAAAGAAACATTAGAACAGTCTAATCCTTCCAGATAATTCACAGGCGAACAAATTTCAGCTGGGCCAGATAGCACAAGTTCAAATCCTAAATGCTTTGCCGCCCAAACCCAAGAATGCGCGACATTGCAATCAACATCACCTAAAAAAACAACTTTCTTACCTTCCCAACTTCCAAGAATTTCTCGGACAGTAAGTAAATCTGCAATGATCTGACACGGATGCTCTTGGTCAGTGAGAGCATTAATCGTCGGAATATCTGATAACTCTGCGAATTGCTCAACTTCGACCTGCGAGTCATTCCTGATAATAGCTCCATGAAGCATCCTACCCATTACACGCGCAGTATCTTTAATCGGCTCGCCCCTACCAAGCTGTAAATCCCTAGGAGATAAAAACATGGCAGAACCTCCCAGCTCTCTTATTCCAACTTCAAAACTAATTCGAGTTCGGGTAGAAGCTTTACTGAAAATAATACCCCAACATTGATCCAACAAAGGTCGGCTAGAAAAATCCCTATTATGCCTTGCCTCTTTTAATGAAATCGAAGATTCAACAAGCTCTTCAATTCCTGCTCGGCTACATTCCTCGATAGAAAGAAAATTTTTCATGTATTAATCTCCTCAAAAACAGTTCTCATAATTTCCAGCGCTTCCATTATCTCTTTCTCCTTCACAATGAGAGGAGGAAGCCATCTAATAACATCTGGACCAGCAGGAACAGTCAGTAAACCTGATTCCGCCAACAACTCAACGAGAAAAAGAGCTGGCGTTTTATCAGTTTTTTGAAAATTCCCTATCCCATTAATTGCATTAACATCAATCTGAAATCCAAGCATAAGACCAAGGCCCCGCAATTCAGCAATAAAAGGTATCGGTTGCGATTGCAGCTCTCGATTGATCATTGCATTTATCTTTATTACATCGTCACAAATATTCTCATCAATGATTTTTCTAACTACTGCGGAGGCAACTGAACTAACTAACGGTGATCCTCCAAAAGTTGAACCATGAGTTCCAGGACCTAATAAATCACAGAGCACTGAGTCATTAACAATTTTGTCTCTTATCCAAATTGCTCCTATAGGAAATCCCCCGCCCAATCCCTTTGCCCATGATATTGCATCAGGTATTATTTCCGAATCATTAGATATCATTCTCCATCCACACAAGTCACCACACCGACCAATCCCGCATTGGACCTCATCAAAAAACAATAAAATGTTTCTGGTTTGGCAAATCTCTTGTACTGCAGATAAAAATTCTGGTGAAGCGACCTTAATTCCTCCTTCTCCTTGAATCGGCTCCATGAGGATAGCCGCAGTATTATCACTTACACCATTAATTAGTTCAGACACATCATTGAACGGCAAATGCTTGAATCCTCCCATCAAAGGACCAAAACCAGACCTGATTTTCTCCTGACCAGTGGCTGCCATGCCTCCAGTGGTTCGCCCATGAAAAGAACCAGTAAAACTCACTATTTCACGTCTAGGTTCTCCATTAGTTGATGGTGAAATTTCACCAAATTTTCGGGCAATTTTAATAAGACCTTCATTTGCTTCAGCCCCGCTATTGCAGAAAAAACATTTTCCATTAATTCTAACGACCTCCTCTGTGAGTAAACGAGCCAATTCTGCCTGCCCCCTGTGCTGATAAAGGTTAGAGCAATGAACCAGCTCAGCTGCTTGGTTAGATATTACCTTAAGCAAATCCGGAGGTGAATGACCTAAAGAATTCACTGCAACTCCTCCACTAAAATCTAAAAACTTTCTTCCGTTTTCATCCCAAAGAAAAACTTCTTCTCCTCTTGTAGGACAAATATTAAACCTCCCATAAGTGGGTGCCACATATTGATTATAAAGATCAACGGTTGATTTATATTCTTCTTGGCTCATGGAATTATCTCTGTACCAACTCCTGTATTCGTAAAGATCTCCAAAAGTAATGAATGCGGTATCCTTCCATCTATCAGATGAACCTTTTCCACACCTGAGCCTATAGCTTCAACAGCAGAACGTAATTTAGGAAGCATTCCCCCGCTAATGACCCCGTCATCTGCAAGAGTCTCAACCTCCGAGCAACCAATGCTATGAATCAAGCTTTCATTTACATTCGGGTCTCTCATCACGCCCAAAACATCACTGATATATACTAGCTTAGCTACGTGCATGGCTCCGGCCAAAGCGCTAGCAGCTAGATCCGCGTTCGTGTTCAGCGTATTCCCGGAACACTCTTCTTTTGATAACGGAGAAACTACCGGGATAGTCTCTTTGACAATCAATTCTTGCAAACCCTCAACACTGCATTCTTTAACACTTCCCACATAACCAAGGTCTACTTCTTGACCCTCCTCAGTCATTCCTAGCATCCTATCTGATAGAAACACTGCAGTCCCTGAAATTCCCATAGCTTTACCCCCATGTGATTCCACTAACCTCACGAGATTAGAATTCACCTTTTTCCCTAGAGTGTCTTCAACTATCTGTATCGATTCTTGATCTGTGAACCTTTGCCCTGAAATAAATTTAGGCTCAATTCCTGAACTTTCCATCGCCTCAGATATTGCCTTACCCCCACCATGAACAATAATCGGGTTAATACCCACAGCTTCAAGCAAAACCACGTCTCTTAATAAAGCATCAAGCAAGTCAGGATTCTCCATTGCAGACCCACCTAACTTTATAAGAAAGCACTTTTCCCTGAACTTCTGAATATAGGGCAATGCCTCAACAAGCGTTGCTGCTTTGTCAATATGCTCCCTTAATGATTCTGAATGCTCGGACATCTTATGATCTATAAAAAGAACATC